>SMDP01000070.1:3851-19920 GCA_012911965.1 Geitlerinema sp. P-1104 | reverse complement strand
ATGGAAATGCGATCGCTCACCCGTAACCGATAAAATAACTCAAAATGTAACGACGTATCCTCATCCTCACCAAACGGTAGGCCCGTCCCACTGACCAGGCGCAAGGGCTGACCCACCAATAACGCCAGTAAATCCCCTTGTCGGTCAAACGGCTCAGAATAGCTTAAACCAAATAAGTAACTCGTGGTGGTCGCGGAGCGATCGGAGTTGAGGGCATTACTAAACAGCCAGGTTCCCCAGGTCGAGAAGGTCACCCGCTCGGCTACGCGCCATTGTAACGTGGCATTGACCCCTTGAATGCGAGCCGGTTCGTTGATAAACGAGTTGGTATCGGCCAAAAAACTACCGGTAAAGGTATCCAGACGACCATTTTCGGCATAGGCATTAATATAAGAAATCCCAGTTAGGACCGTTGGGGCCGGCTTTAAGAAGACTTGCACCCCAAAGGCGGAGTGGTCACTATTAAACAGTCCCCGGCCCTCCTCAGGACGATTGGCATTGCGAACTCCATAGGCCGCCTGAAGTCGGACATTATCACTGACTAACCAATCAAAGCCGCCACCAGCATCGAGGCGACCGAGTTTAAAGGCGGGACTGGCTTCAGCAAAGCGGGAGACTGCCCCTCGTCCGGCATCAAAATAGGGGGAGTTGGCGGTGAGAACACTACTGAGACTAAAGCCAACGGGCCGGGCCGTGACCACAAAGCGATCGCCCAGGGCAAAGCGGTATTCGAGTCGGCTGAGTTGAACCCGATTGTTGGTGTTTCCCTGGAAGGACAATAAGGCCATATCCGTGTTGAAGCCGGAGGGACTGGCAAAGCCACGATTGGCGAAGTTCGAGGCCTGAAATTCAAAGCGTAGGCGATCGCGCCCTGTAAAGGACGAGACAAACCCCAAGCGAGTCAAATGGGTCAACACCGGATTCGTTGCCTCAGACTCCCCTCTCTCGCCGCCAAATCCAGCGGACAGGGCAAAAATCGACTCTCCCCCCATCACTAAGGTAGGGGAGAACTCCTGGGCTTCTAAGGCGGCGATGCGGGGGGTCAGATCCTCAACTCTCCCGGATAGGGTGCTGAGTTCGGCTGCAAAATCCCGTTGTAGCCGTTCTAAGGTGGCTACATCTTCCTCAGCCAAGTGGTTGGGCAGTATTGATATAAAATCGAAACAGCGATTTAAGGCGGCTGCAAACTCATCGCGTGTCAGCGATCGCCGTCCCTCAAAGCGTCCCCCGGGTAGCCCCGTCACACAGCCATACCGCTCAATCAACGATTGCAACGCCTGATAGGCCCAATCCGTCGGCTCTACATCTGAGAGTTCCGAGACGGATGTGATGGACTTGAGAGGAGGCGAGGTCTCAAGTCCTTTTCCCCAGGCGGGTGAGGGTCCATGACAGACCATCAGACTTAATCCAATTGAGGTGATCCAGGGGCCCCCTTGCTCCCAGATATCCATCAGCAAACGTTGCATAAGCCCGAGTTCTCCACACACCAACAGGTTAACGATATTATTTTCTTAGCAGCCTATCTTATCGCCTGCCTCAAAACCCATCACAGGGGTCTCCGAGGAGCATACTGTCACAGCCTCCTGAGGGGCCATCTCGCAGTAACGACTCTAAATTGGTAAAGTCAGCATAAATATCGTTAATCGTATCAGCGGTGTCTAAGTTCTCCAGACCTCGGGCAATGACATCAGGGTCAACGGGGGGCCGAGCAAAGCTTAGGGAAATGCCTTTACGCTCTAGCTGCTGTACAAAATCGAAACTACGCAGGCCACAACTATTGTGACGACTTAATTCTGGCTCGATGCAAAATTGGGAATCATTGGCAGTCCCTTGACCATGAATCCCGACTAAGGTTCCCTGGCCGTCAAAAACCGGACCGCCACTCATCCCCACTTGGGTGTCATGGGTATAGAGAAGACTATAGCCGCCATCCTCCACTGGGGGATGAATAGCCGTGAGGTGACCGATCACAGTACGGCGGGTGCGTCGAGCTTCTTGGGGACCGGGATCGGGCCAACCGGAGAGATAGAGGCGATCGCCGGGACTTAAGTTGGTTCCATGACCCATAACGGCTAAGGGATAATCGCGATCGCTCTCGAAGCGAATCATGGCCAGATCATAGCCCTCAATGGACTCTCCATACTCTCCCACTTCCTCACCGAAGTAGAGAATAGTATCTTGCTGGCGAACATGATCCACCCGATGGACTTTGCCATCACTGGTTCGGATGCCATATTCAACCCCCTGAGTCCGCACCACATGTAAGGCTGTCAACACATAATAGGAGTTACCCTCCCGAGCCACCAGGACTCCTGAACCGGGTCGCCACTCCTGCCGCGCTTCCACATCCCCTTGTTGTAAGCCTTCACCAATGACCACCGTCGTCATGGAGGCAACGGCATCAATTTCATCTTCTGTCAGGGCTTGAGCCGCTGTCAGAGGCAGGGATAAGGCGATCGCCATCATAGTCGCCAAGGGGCGGGTGAATCTCTTTCTCATAAGGAGCACGCAACCGTGCGAACAAAAACATCACATCTGGCCAACCAGACGTTCCCGAAGGAGCGATCGCCGGTCAAGCCGACCGTCTAACGCTCAAATAGACTATTGACGAGTTGTTCTAGGTTAACGTAAGGTCTGCCCCCCGATTGCTGGATTGAGGTTCCGGTTCTACGGGCCTGCAAACTCTCCATGACCTGATCAGGAGTTTGTTGACCGCTGAGGGTAAAGAGAACATTATCAGCATTACAGCCCAAACGGGTACTCTCCACGGCACAGACAACCCATTGCCGATTCACTCGTCCTGCTGTCAGATGGAGGCCGTCGAGACTATTGCCATTGTCTTGTAACAGGGTATTTAACCGGGCCGTCACATCCTGACAGCGACGGGCCGGCGGATAACCTGCACGAGTAAAGGCATCACTGGTCCAAACAATCATCGGATCAGAATCCCGTCCAGCGCGAGAGAGGGCCACGGTAAAGTTAACGCCATCTGTATTACGGCATTGGAACGAGTCAATTGAAGCGTCCGCACGGGCGGCACTAGGGGCGAGAAAGGGGAGTTGGACGGCAGCCAAAGCGGCGATCGCCCATTTTGTCAGTGGTTTCATCAGATGTATCCTTAACCTGCTGCGATTGAATCACATCTATTGTGACGTGGTAGTTCCCCAAAAAGCTCCCCAAGTTAGGAATTTTCACGTTCTCTGTTCCCTATTCCCAACCCCAGATATCCCTCTGCCGCATCATAGAGATGACAACGTTCGGTAATCTCGCGCATCAGAGCCACAGAGAAGGTGCGTTCTATGGTGTATTGACCCCATTCGAGTTGAATCACCTCATAGGCTGAGCGTAGGTTATACCAGGGAATAGCCGTGGATAGGTGATGGGGAACATGAACATTGATGTCATGACAGAGGAACTCCACCCAACGGGGATAGGTGCAGTGAACGGTTCCACAGAGTTGAGCCCTTGCCTCATGCCAGGTCTCTGCGGGGTGAAACTGAATTTCAGGAATGGTGTGATGGACAATGGTAAAGGTACTCATCCAGAAGTGATAGATCATCCAGGGCATTAGCCAGAACTTCACCAATCCCCACCAACCGGTGGTCAATCCCAGGAGGGTTAAGCCTAACCCTCCTGCCAGGATGACAAACAGGGCTGAGAATCGTACTTGCGTCCGTTCTTGTCCGGAAAAGTCAGTCCAGTTGAAATGTTCCTTGAGCCAATGGCCAATAGAGCCAATCCACCAAAAGCGCCCTCGAACTTGGCCATAGAGCCAGCGAATTACCCCCGGTAGGGCCTCATAGGTTTCAACGGTGAGGGGATCCCAAGCATTATCAACTCCGAGCTTGTTGGTATGTTTATGATGATGATTGTGCTGAATGCGCCAACCATGGAAGGGATATAGCAGGGGCAAAAACATCAGATGGCCCACGCTATTGTTGACCCATTTGCGCTGGGCAAAGGAGCGATGTCCACAATCATGGCCAATCACAAACCACCCCGTTAATACTGTCCCTTGAAATACCCACAATAGGGGAAGCAGATAGATGGGGGCTACGGCAATTCCCCAATAGCCCACCGCCGCGAGAGCGAGATCGAGTGCTACGGTTGTCCAGGCTCGATAGCGATTTTTGAGAAATACGGATTTTGGTAAGGTGTTAAGAATATCCCGGATGCGAATATCAGCGTCAAGTGAAGGGGAGTTTGATGCCGAGGTTTGGCTCAACGATGCTGTCATAAAACGGTCTCTGCTGACGACTACACTAGAACCTGAGATTTGTCAATATTTTTGTGTCAAGAGCTTCTGGGAATAGCATCGCTGTCAGTGATAACCTGACCCGGAAAATTTGAGACAAAAAAAAGCGATCGCACCCTGAGCTGGCAAGTTCCCCGCAGGGACAACCACGGCCCAGGAGATGCGCTCTCAGCTAGCGTTATAAAACTTTACCTTTTATACCATAGTTCTCACCTTTCTCAGCAAAATCGGGGCGATCGCCCTCAAAGAAGTGGCGATCGCCCGCAAGGTTAGCAAAAAACTAGCCCGCTTCAGGCCCATCTCCCTAGAGAATCACCAAATCAGGATAATGGCTCAGCAAGTCATCCGCCGTCAGGGAATCCGTCTGAGATTGAGGTGTCCAGAGCAACTCAAACACCAACAGAGAGTTCGTGGGAACCGCCGCCAGTTTTTGCAGAACCGTCTGTAACTCATCTGGGGCTGAAATGCTTTCAAACAGGGGTTCATTCCCTTGCGTCGCCACAAGGAAAGTCACCACAATGTATTCTCCGGGATCTAACTCCTCATCCTGGGAGAGCGATCGCTGTCGAACCCGTCCCCCCACATTGGAGAACGTCTCCTCACCAAACTTACTGCGTTCCTGAATCGAGAACTGATCAAACGCCTTTTCCGCCTCCTCAGCATCAGGATAGGCTTGTGACTCCCCTTGAACATGAGTCCAATAATCAGGATGAGACAACAGAGACAACGAACATTCCTGGAGAAACGCTTTCAATCCCTCCGCCGAATTAAGATCCGCCTCTACACTCAACTCCGTCAACTGAGCCTGAAGTTCATGAGCCTGAGCCAATAACCCCACCTGAAGCTTCGTCACCGTCAACTGATCCGCCGAACCGGCCCCAGCCGAGCGACGACGCAGGAACCACCACATGAGAACCCCCGCCCCCAGGAGCAGCAACAATAACAAGAGGATACGCCCCGAGCCATTACTCTGACGCTGCTGAGAAGCCGTCTGGGCCTGTTGTGCCGTTTGCTCCTCCCCTTGCACCTCAGAGCCACTCAGCGGCTGTTCTGATTGAGCCGTGGGATTCACCGGAGCCGAACGGCCCCCGCCCCCCAAAGGAATCGGGATAAAGAAGAACGAGCGAGAGCGTTCCACTCGCGGCTGATACTCCCTCGGCGATGACTCAGCTCGGGGGGTACTGCGTTCAGGAACCGGAGCTGGGGCCGGAGTTGTTCTCGGGCGGCTATCGGGGGTTGGAGCCGGAGCCGGTGTGTTAAAGGAACCACCGCGCGTCCGTCCCCCCGTTGAGCCTCCTCCCGGAGCGGGGGCGGGAGCGGGAGCGGGAGTACTGCGAGGCGTGGTTCGTGAGGGAGTTCGTGAGGGACTGCGCCCCCCCGTGGAGCCACCAGAGCCGCGAGAACGGCTCGGAGACGTGCGACTTGGGCGACTAAAGGACCCCCCCCGACTCCGTCCCCCACCCCCCCGCCGTTGCGCTTCTGCCATTTCCAGCCCCCATTCAAGCTGAAAGTTGACAGCAGAGTTTCTAATACTGATGCTGTTAACCGAGAGAATGGCTAACAAGCTGGCTAAAATTAGGGATAGCTTTTTCATAATGGTTTGAGGGGAGTAACGGCCAGAGGCAACAGGGGAGGGGTTGGACTGTAGAGACTCATTATCTGTCCAGTACTCCCCTTCCCCTCTAGGTTAACATTGCTGCCTCAGAGAGCTTTTTCGAGAGGGTTAGCGCGAGCCAAAGCCCCCACCACCAGGAGTTTCGATCACAAAGACATCTCCGACCCCCATCTCAACTGTAGCCGTTCCTCCCAGGGCGATCGCCTCTCCATCAGCCCGTTCAACCCAATTGCGCCCCACCTGGCCATCCTCACCCCCAGCGGCGCCAGCCGTCGGCACCACCCGATGACTTGAGAGAATCGAGGCAGTCATCGGCTCCAAGAAACGCAGACGACGAATCACCCCATTACCCCCCTTAAATTGCCCTTGGCCGCCACTTCCCTGACGAATGGCAAATGACTCCAAAAGGACGGGGAAGCGCCATTCTAGAACCTCTGGGTCGGTCATCCGTGAATTAGTCATGTGGGTATGCACCGCATCGGTTCCGTGGAATCCGGGACCCGCCCCCGAGCCACCACAAATAGTTTCGTAATACTGATAGGTGGCGTTACCAAAGGTGAGGTTATTCATCGTTCCTTGGGAGCCAGCTAAGACTCCTAGGGCCCCATAGAGGGCATCGGTAATGCCCTGAGAGGTTTCCACATTGCCGGCCACAACCGCCGCCGGATAACGAGGATTGAGAAAACAGCCCTCGGGAATCCGAATCTCTAGGGGTTTGAGACAACCAGCATTGAGGGGAATATCATCGTCGACCAGAGTGCGGAAGACGTAGAGAACGGCAGCCTTACAGACGGCGGCTGGGGCGTTGAAGTTATTGGGGAGTTGCGCTGAGGTGCCGCTGAAGTCAATGATGGCACTCCGTTCCTTGGGGTTAATGCGAATGCGGACTTGGATTTGTTCGCCGCCATCGAGGGGATAGGTAAACTCACCATCTTTGAGGACGGAGATGGCCCGACGCACCGATTCCTCGGCATTATCTTGAACATGCTGCATATAGGAGGTGACGGTGGCTAAGCCGTAGTGGGTGGTCATCTTCAGCAGTTCATCGACTCCTTTCTGATTGGCGGCAATTTGGGCCTGTAAGTCGGCGATGTTTTGCTCGATGTTGCGGCCGGGATGGGGACCTGATCGCAATGCGTCTAATAGGGTCTGTTCTTGAAATTCCCCTTGTTTCACCAGTTGTACGTTATCGAGCAAAATCCCCTCATCGTCGATATGACGGCTATTAGGAGGCATGGAACCGGGGGTGATGCCGCCAATGTCGGCGTGATGTCCGCGAGAGGCAACATAGAACAGGGGAGTTCCGCCAGACCCTGATTCGGGAAAGACGGGGGTAATGACGGTAATATCGGGCAGATGAGTGCCGCCGTTATAGGGATTGTTCAGCACATAGACATCTCCAGGGCTGAGGGAGAGGTCGGGTTTTTCGATTAGGGCCCGGACACTTTCGCTCATGGAGCCGAGATGAACGGGAATATGAGGCGCGTTGGCTACTAATTGGCCGGCCTGATCAAAAATGGCACAGGAGAAATCAAGCCGTTCTTTGATGTTGACGGAGGTACTGGTATTTTGCAGGGTAACTCCCATCTGTTCGGCGATCGCCCGAAAGAGGTTGTTAAAAATCTCCAGTAGCACTGGATCTGGGCGTTCTCCTAGGGTGTCGGCTTGCCTGTCGCGCGCGGCCAGTTCTGCCTCGACATCGGGCCAGGATTGACGTTGCCGTAAGATGAGGTGATTCTGTTCGGTTAATGTGGCTTCCCAACCGGGTTCTAAGACATTGGTTCCCGTGGGTTCGATGATAATGGCGGGACTTTGAATCACATCTCCCGGTTGCAGATCCCCTCGCTCATAAACTGGAGTCTCCCGCCAATCCCCTTTTAAGTAGGTCGAGACTCGGGCCACGGGTTCTGGCTGGCTCTCTGAGTGACGGCTGACTCGGGGTTCCTGGGGGCAATCGCCACTAAACACGGCTTCGAGGGAAATGGTCGCCACCACTAGGAGTTTGTTTTCCATGATGAAGCCATAGCGTTGACGATGTAGGCTCTCAAACTCCTCTCGCATTGAGGGGATGTTGGCAAAATCCACAATTAAGGTGGAATCGGTCCCTTCGTATTTCAGATGCACTTTACGTAACAGTTGCGGGGGGGGATTCTCCCCGTGGGAGTTATCCTGAAGGCCGTTGGGGGAAATATGACGCTCTAACTCCTGAAAGGCACAGAGCAGTTGCTGATAGTTTCCCGACGTTAGAGGGAGTTCTAGGGATTGTTCCTGTAACTGCCGTTGATCGGCTAATCCCATCCCGTAGGCTGAGAGAACCCCAGCATAGGGATGTAAGAAAATTTCCGAAATCCCTAAAGCCTCAGCAATGAGACAGGCGTGTTGTCCTCCCGCACCCCCAAAACAGCAGAGGGTATAGTTGGAGACATCATAGCCCCGTTGTAGGGAGATTTTTTTGATGGCATTGGCCATAATCTCCACGGCAATGGCGAGAAAGCCTGAAGCCACCGCTTCTGGACTGCGTTCATCCCCGGTTTGCTGGTGAATCTCCTGGGTTAAGTCCTGAAACTGCTGACAAACTCGCTCCTCGTCGAGGGGTAAATTCCCGTCTGGGCCAAATACGGCCGGGAAGAATTGGGATTGCAGTTTACCCAACATGACATTGCAGTCGGTGACGGTGAGGGGGCCGCCTCGTCGGTAGGCGGCGGGGCCGGGATTGGCACCGGCGGAGTCTGGCCCCACCCGGTAGCGGGAGCCATCGAACTGGAGGATACTGCCCCCCCCAGCGGCGACGGTATGCACGGCCATCATGGGTGTTCGCAGTCGCACCCCTGCTACTTCGGTTTCAAATTCTCGTTCATATTCCACGACTCCTTCGGCGTCGCCGGCATAATGAGCGACATCGGTGGAGGTTCCCCCCATATCAAAGGTGACGATGTTAAAGAAGCCGGCCCGACGACTGGTTTGCACGGCTCCGACAATGCCGCCAGCGGGGCCTGAGAGGATGCTGTCTTTGCCTTGAAATTGGCTGGCGGCGGTGAGTCCTCCATTGGACTGCATAAACTGTAGGCGGGGGTCTGTTGCTGAGGCAAAGAGGCGACGACTGACTTGTTCGACGTAACGACGTAGTATGGGGGAGAGATAGGCATCGACGACGGTGGTATCGCCGCGACTGACCAGTTTAATGAGGGGGCTGACTTGGTGAGAGCGGCTGATTTGGCTGAAGCCGATCTCTTGGGCGATCGCCGCGATTTGGTCTTCATGGTCAGGATAGCGGTAGCCGTGCATCAGGGCGATCGCACAACTGCGAATCCCGGCATCATGGGCCGCTTGCAGTTGCGGAATTAGGGCCTCTCGGTTTAGGGGTGTCAGACAGGTTCCATCGGCACTCAGGCGTTCTTCAGCTTCTAGGATGCGATCGCACAGCAGGCTGGGTAAGCAAATCTGACGGGCAAAAATATTAGGGCGATTTTGGTAGCCAATTCGCAGGGCATCCCGGAATCCTTGTGTTACAACTAGAACCGTACGATCGCCCTTGCGTTCTAATAAGGCATTGGTGGCTACGGTGGTTCCCATCCGCACCTCGCCAATGTCTAGATCGGGTATGGGTTCTCCTTTGCTCAACCCCAAGATGTCGCGAATCCCCTGCACGGCTGCATCGGGATAACGTTCTGGGTTTTCTGAGAGAAGTTTGTGGGTTACCATCGTTCCCTGGGGACTTTGGGCGACGAGATCGGTAAACGTGCCACCCCGATCAATCCAGAATTGCCAACGAGTTGACTGGGTCATCCTTGACTCCTAATACACTAAATAAAAGACAATTGAAAATGGACAATCGAGATTTAATCAACCTTTCAAAAAGAGAAATAACAGAAAATATAGATGTCTTTTTTAATCCGTCTAATTTTCTGTCTTGTAGAACTGGGGAGGCTCAGGAGAGAGAGACCTTCGGGATCTAATAAGCCTCTCAACGGTGATCTTAATCAATCAGTTGAGGCGACGAATCATCCAAAATGGTAGGGATAGAGATGAGGAATCAGGTCGAGACTCAGGCAAGGCGTGTTAGTTGGGTTCCCCAGGAGTTCTATTATTCTCTTAGACCGTCCGATTTAACAATCATGAATTTTCTACGTATTCTTTTTTTAACATTAATATTAGGATTAGTGGGATCTCAGCAGGGGTCCCCGGTTTGGGCCATAACCTTTGTTCCTCCCAACCAGGAGCCGCCACAGCAAACCCGAGGCGGAGCGTCCCGAGGAGATGTCACCTTTGTGCCTCCTAATGGTTCTCCCCCAGTAAATACCAGTGGTGCTGGCTCTCGGGATTATTCCTTCAGTCTCACGGCCCTCCTGCCATCGCAACAGTATGGTCAAACCAGCCAATCTCATCCCAGTTTCCTGGTGTATATCCCAGCCACGTCAGCCCGTCTGGCCTTTTTTAGCGTCCTCAGTGAAAGCGGCCAACATCACTATCAGAGCTATCTGCCCATCAACGAGCAGGGGGTTGTGCAAGTGCAGCTTCCTAAGCAGGCCCCCGAACTGGAAGAGGGCAAAACCTACCAATGGCATTTTGCCCTGATTACCGAAGAGCGGCTGCGTCCCGACAGTCCTCGGGTTTCCGGCTGGGTGACTCGGGTGGCTACTCCTTCAGATGTTCAAGAGTTGCAAGCCCAAAGCAAAGGACGGCAATCGCTGGCCCTGGCTCAGGCCTATGGTCGTCAGGGAATTTGGTATGATGCCCTAAGTACCCTGGCGAGCTTACGACAGGAGCGTCCCGCAGCCAGCGAGATTTATGAGTCTTGGGACTCTCTCCTCGACCAAGTGGGCCTCGCCGCGATCGCCAACGAACCCTTTTTTGACCTCTCGGATTAACTCGGCCCATGATGGGTATTTCCCGTTGGCTTAAACGCTTTCAGCGAGAAGTAATTGTGGCTGTGGTCGCTGGAACCGTTGCCCTCGGTTCAACTTGGGGGGCCCTGGAACTGTTGGAATGGTTGGCGATCGATACCCTGTTGGTCTTGCGTCCCTCGGAAGCCCCAGACTCCCGCCTCCTCCTCGTCACGGTGGAAGAGTCAGATATTCAAGTCTTGGGTGGGTGGCCCCTGTCCGATGCTATCTTAGCCGAGGTTCTGGAGACCCTAGCTGCCGAAACTCCTCGCGTCATCGGCTTAGATCTCTATCGCGATCTGCCCCAAGAACCCGGTCATGATCGCTTACAGACGTTAATGCGAGAGTTACCCAACCTCGTCGGAATCGAAAAGGGTTTAGGGGGCGGACTGGTAGCCCCTCCACCGATCCTGGCAGAACGCAACCTCGTTGGTTTAGCCGATGTCCCCCAAGACCGAGATGGCACAATCCGCCGCATGATTGTTTCGGCTCCTGTGGATGAGAAGATTAAGCTCGGGTTTTCCACCCAGGTGAGTCTGCTCTACCTTGAACAACTCGGCATCACCCTAGAAGTGAGGGACTCTGCACAGCATCAGTATCAACTGGGACAGGCCCAATTTTCCCCCTTAACCGGGAGGGAAGGGGGTTATTCTGGCCGGGACTTTGGGGGCTATCAAGTATTTCTCAACTATCGCCATCCCGTCCATCAGTTTGATCAAGTCTCGGTTTCTGAGCTTTTGCAGGGAAATGTTGCCCCCGAGTTGATTCGCGATCGCATCGTTCTGATTGGGTCTAATGCCGAGAGTATTAACGATTTCTTTCTAACTCCCTATAGCCAAGCCATTTATCAATATCGCCTCGACTCCCCGTTGCCTCACGATAGTGCCATGCCGAACTATCAGATGAGTGGGTTGGAAATTCATGCCCATGGGGTCAGTCAAATTCTCACCAGTGCTTTAGACGGTCGCCCTCTAATCCGTTTTTGGCATCAGATGGGTGAATGGGTTTGGATTCTGGCTTGGACGATGGTGGGAACCTATGGAACCTGGTTAGGACTGGTGCGACAGCCCTTGAAAGAACATTCGACCTGGCTGTATCCTCTGCTTCTGATGATCTCGGGGACTGTGATCATTGGGGCGATCGCCTATACCAGTATTCTTGGGGGTTGGCTCATTCCCACCGTCTCCCCTCTCATCGCCCTTATCTTAAGTACGACCCTCAGCAGAAATGCTTATCAACAACAGCAACTGCGGGCCTTCAACCAACAACTGCAAGCCTATTCCACGGATTTAGAAGAACAAGTCCGCCAGCGAACCCAGGAACTCGAAGCAGCTCGGCAAGCAGCCGACTCAGCCAACATGGCCAAAAGTGAGTTCTTGGCCAACATGAGTCATGAGTTACGCACCCCTCTCAACGGCATTCTCGGCTATGCTCAAATTCTGCAACAGGCAAAGGATCTCAATACTCAACGTCGAGGAGTTGGGGTGATTTACCAATGTGGAACCTATCTGCTTGAACTCATCAATGACATTCTCGATCTCTCCAAAATTGAAGCCCGCAAACTCGAACTCAATCCAAAACCGATTCCGCTTAAGCCCTTTCTTATGCAAGCGGCACAAATGTTTAAGCCTGCCGCCGAAAAAAAAGAAATCGCCTTTCATTCTGAGCTTGACCCCCAACTCCCCAAATTGGTCATTGCCGATGAAAAGCGGTTGCGACAAGTCCTGGTCAACTTAATTAGTAACGCGATTAAATTCACTCAAAAAGGCTCTGTCAATCTTCTTGTTGAGACTATTGACACGCCCAGTTCAGACCCAGAAAAAGCAACCGATGTCCGCCTCCGATTTTCTGTCACTGATACAGGAATTGGCATGACAGAAGAAGAACTTAAAACTGTATTTTTGCCATTTGAGCAAGTCAAAGAAGCACAAAAACTGGCAGAAGGTACCGGATTAGGCTTGGCAATTTGTTGCCAACTCATTCGTTTGATGGGGTCAACCCTCAACGTAGAAAGTCAGCCCGGAGAAGGGAGTTGCTTTCAGTTTGAATTGACCTTGCCTACCCTAAGTTCTAAGAGTACCCCAATTCTCTCACGAGACTATTCCAAAATCACAGCCGTCTCAGGGGTTGCGCCACGTCTGTTGCTGGTTGATCCCTCCGCTGATAGTCGTAGCATCCTAGCCGCTTTGCTGACTCCCCTCGGTTTCTCGATCTTAGAGGCAGCAACCGCCCAAGAGACCTTTGAGCAACTGCACAAGACCCCCCCCAATGCCATTATTCTGAAACTGGAGTTAGAAGGCTCCGATGGTGTAGATCTTATTAAGACCTTACGAGAGCCTAACGTCAACTATCAACTGCCTATTATTGCCGTATCCAGTTATGTTTTTAGTGATGCCAAACAACGCAGCTTAGAGGCAGGAGCGACTGCATTTCTCACCAAACCCTTCCATCGCAATGATGTCTTACTTGTTTTAGAGCGCCATCTTCAGTTACGCTGGGCAGTACAAGAGGAGTCAGCCCCTCAAGCCCCTCGTCATATTGAACAAGTTGAGGAGGCTTGTCCCCCGGGCTTTATCCCAGAACCTATAGTAGAAGAACTCTTACACTTAGCTCGCAAAGGAAATTTGAAAGACTTGAAACGCCGTGCCGAAGAGCTGCAACGGGAACATCCTCATCTGAGTCCCTTTGCTGATCATATTATGCACCTGGCCCGTCAGTATCAGGAACGGGCTTTGTGTGAATTTTTAATGAACTACCAAGTACAATAATAATGATACAAAAATGGGTGTGGCGCGTTGTCATACTAACGATGCTGCTAATACTGGGACTTTGGGCAACTGCGGGAGTTGTGGCGATCACAAAGGGATGGGGCGACCACAAGGATAGACTGATGAGTGAGCTGCGTTTAGGGTTGCCCGTTAACCGCCCCTCCTGGGAGTTAGGTGACACTCTCGATCCGACCCTCTCCTTGATGCCAGCTTGTGCGGCGGGTGAAGGGAATAATGTCGTTCTCTCGGGCCGGGGTGGGGTTCCCTCAGATCCGACGCATCTGTTGCGGGGTAGCTTACTTTGGTTCGATGAGTTCCCTGAGGAGTTGGGACAATTGCCAAGTCAGACTTTGGCTGAGACCTTGCGAGATCTCCATCGTCGCGGTCAGGAGTTAGTTCAACGGGGTCAGTCGTTGGCGGCGTTGGAAGTTTGGCAAGCGGCGGAACAAGCCTATGAGCAGGCGGGGATAGAAACAGGGCGTTGGGGCAGCCGCCTCAATCAGATTGAGCAACTGAGAGCCTTAGGACGCTATCCTCTGGCTCGACAGGCTTTGACCTCGATTCTACCTGAGTTAGAGGCGTTACCTCCGTCTCCTCTGATGGTAAAAGCCTACGCTTTGTTAGGGGACCTGTTGCAAATTATGGCGGAACCGGAGCAGTCCCAGGCAACCCTAGAAAACGGGTTAAGGTTGGCTGAGGAGTTGGGAGACTCGCGGCTGGTGGCTGAACTTCGGTTCCGTTTGGCGAATATCTATAGCCATCAACGGCGGCTCTCGGAGGCGATTGAGGCTTATGAGAGCGTGATTGAGGCGATGGACTCAGAGGACGCTTTGGCGTTGCAGGCTCGTCTGAATCGGCTGCGAATTCTCTTGTTACGGAAGGAGGTGACGGCGGCTGAGGCGGCGTTAGGGGACATTGAGGCGGATTTGCGATCGCGGCCAGCGTCTCGGGTGACGAGTTATGGCCGTATTAACTTAAGTGAAAGTCTGTTGCAATGGGATGCAATCGCCTATCAGCAGTTAGTGGTTCACCAGCTAAGTCAAGCGGTGGTGGAATCCACCCGTTTAGGGGATATGCGGGCGGAGTCCTATGCTCTCGGTTACCTGGGACAGTTGTATGAAACTCAAGGGCAGTGGCAGGCGGCGGAGCAGATGACACAACGGGCCTTGAGTCTGGCTCAAGCCCTGGATGGACGGGATTTAACGGTGTTATGGCAATGGCAACTGGCCCGGATTCTGGAAGCTCAGGGGGAGCGATCGCCCTCCCTGGCCCTCTATCGAGATACGGTGAAAATCTTGAGTCAGTTGCGTTTGGATTTACTGGGGTTAGATCCTGAACTTCAGTTTCCCTATCGTCAACAGATTGAACCGGTTTATCACGGGTTGGTACGGCTGCTACTTCAGTCAGCGGAGGTGGCGGAGCCTGACCAAAAACAGGCTCTGTTTAGGGAAGCTCAAGATGTTTTAATTGCCCTGCGGCTGTCGGAGTTAGATAACTTTTTCCGAGAAACCTGTCTAGCGGCGGATGCGATTGATTTAGAGGCTCTCGATGAGTCGGCGGCGGTTTTTTATACGGCGATTTTGAGCGATCGCCTGGCGGTGATTCTCTCGATTGCGGGGGAGTTACCGATTGTCTATGAAACCTTACATCCCCGCTCGGAACTGGAGGAGAGTCTAGGGTTGATGTTGCAGTCGATCAATCCGGGGGTGGCGGAGGAAGACCGCTTAGAGCAATCGGCACAGTTCTATGATTGGTTAATTCGACCGGTTCAGGAGTTGTTGCAGGAGCATAACATCGAAACCTTGGTGTTTGTTCCGGATGGGAGTTTGCGGAACATTCCCCTGGGGGCGTTGTACGATCGCACCTCTGGGAAATATCTAGTTGAACAGTACGCGATCGCCCTCACCCAAAGTCTTCAGCTTCTGGAAACGGGGCCCTTGGCCCAGGGAGAGTTTAGGGTTCTTCTGGGGGGACTGAGTGAGGCTCATCAAGGATTTGCAGCGATTCCCGCTGTGGAATCAGAAGTGCGCCATATTGCTGAGTTAATCCCGGGGACTCAAGCTCTGCTGAACCAAGCCTTTACGCGAGAAGCCCTGGTAACTCAAAGCCGCAATACTGATTTTAATGTGATTCATTTGGCTACCCATGGCCAGTTTAGTTCTCGGGCTGATGATACGTTTCTCTTAACCTGGGATGGACGAATTAATGCCAAAGACTTGGATTTGGTGTTGCGATCGCCCACTCGTGTCAACCCGATAGATTTACTGGTCTTAAGTGCCTGTCAAACGGCGACGGGGGACGATCGTGCGACTCTGGGAATTGCTGGGTTTGCCCTGCGATCGGGGGCTAGGAGTACTTTAGCCACTCTCTGGTCTGTGCAAGATGAGCCAACAGCGGAGTTAATGGTTCACTTTTATAAGGAACTTTGGCGCAATGCCGGTCGGAAAAAAGCCGAAAGTCTCCGCCAAGCTCAGTTAGACTTGTTACGGTCTGAGGATTATCATCATCCCGCTTATTGGTCTCCCTTTGTTTTGGTGGGCAATTGGTT
>SMDP01000070.1:0-3496 GCA_012911965.1 Geitlerinema sp. P-1104 | reverse complement strand
TCGTAGAGACCGTTGCCGCCCTTCTTGGAAATAGGGGTCAACGCGGGTGATATAGAGAATGGAGAGAGTTATGGGCGCGAGCCAGAGGCTAAGAACGCCAATCTCAAAGGCGTCCAGTCCCTGGACTGCTAGACCACAAAGAGCCGCTAGACCCAGATAATGCCAACGGACTTGTCGCTCCCATTGTCCCAAAATCCCATAAAACAGGGCGATCGCCAGTAAACTCAGGGGATGCACCTCATTAATCGTCAAGACCCCCACCATCAGCGGTAACAGCCGCGCCACCTGATGCCAGGGACTCGGATGCCAGCCCCAGCGCGACCAGGGGGCTTGATAGAGAAATACCGCCAAAAAAACGGCGATCGCCCCCAACAGGGGGAAAAGCTGCTGCTGGGTTCCGGAAATCGTAATGCTGATATTGAGAACGCCATAGCCCTGAGCCACGCCAAGATAGAGCCAGAGACGGGTTTCTGTGGATAGATGAGGCTGACGGCTTTGCCAGATGGCGTAGGCGGTGAGGAGTCCACCGCTGAGGAGGGGTAGGGGCGAAAAATTTTTCGCCCCTACGGCAGCGATGGGAGTGGCAGCGGCGGCGGCGAGCAGTAAGGTTCCTAAACCCCAGTGAGCGTGAGCCACTTGTTGCAGTCGCGTTTGGGGAATCCGTAAATAACCCGAGAGTTGGGGAGCTGTGCCACGATAGAGGAGCATCCAGCCCACAAATAATAGAGCTAGTGCGACTCCGCGATCGCCCTCTCCAAACCCAGAGAGTTGCCCCAGGAGCAGCTCACAACTCGACAGGGTTAACCCCAATAGTCCCGTATAGACGAAACCACGACCCCAGCGGTCGAGTTGCCGGCCGACGGTGAGCAAAATCAGGGAAGCCCCCACGCTAATCAATCCGGCCCAGGGACTGATGAGGTTGGCTCGCAGAAGTAGGGCAATCAGGCCATAGATAATCGGTAGGGTATGTAAGGGGGAGAGGCGAGAATCGGTGAGTTCAGGGAGCTGCCGGAGCCAACGGTTGCCCAGGTCTTGCACCAACAGGCCTAGGGCGATGTTGACCAGTGCCAAGACCCAAAAGGAATTGGTAAACTCGATCGTCATTTCCACTGCGATTAGTTCTACTCCCCAGCCGATGGTGTAGAGTCCCCGAGCATTCAGATGACGACCTTGATGAATCACGACCCCGACGATGAGGAGTCCCAAACTGACCACCATCAGCAGGGAGGGGGGGAGAAAGGGATGTTGATAGATCAGAAGGGAGCGGAGGGTGAAGCTGACCATAAGCGTGATAGCGGTCAGCCAACCCCAGAGGCCACAACCGGGAGCATAGAGGCGAGAGAGTTCTCCATCCCGTTGTTTTCCCCAGCGTCCTAAACTCCATAAACCGAGGGGAATTAGGGAAAGAACCAGCAGCCAGTTTTGTCCGACGAGGGGTAAGGTCTCAACGCAGACAGCACTGGTCCAGACAACGCCAAACCCGACGGCGATCGCCCCAGCTCGTCTATCTCGTAGACAGCGGACTAAGGGCAGGAGTACCAGCAGTCCTAGGCCAGAACTAAGAACGAGGAGGGGTCGGGGGTCTGGGAGGGGTTCAAATAAGAGATTTGAGAAATTGCCCCAAAAGGGAAGTATTTGCAGGGCGATCGCCCCAGCAATGGCGAACCAGGCGGCGGAGGTGCGATACCGTGCGACACCATAACGAGCGGCGACTCCTAAACTCGCGGGTAGCAGCCACCACCACCAAGCCAGAGGGAGGCTGCCATCACGGGGACTGGCGGCGATTAATATCAGATAACTCGACAGTCCTAAGGCCTGGGTGATTTGCCAAGCACTGGTTTGCCAGAGTCCGGCAGATTGTAGGTTGGTCCAAAGTCCTTCGAGTAGGGCAAAACTGAGGAGAAGCAGACCCCATTGATGTAGGGAGAAGTTGCCCTCAGCCCGCCAATCTAGGAGTGAGGCGATTCCCCCTAGGAGTAGGAGTTGGGCGATGTTCGCTAAAATCTGAGACTGGGGATAGCGGCGTTGAATGACGATGGCTAACATGGCGCCTAGGGGAAGCCAAAGCAGCCAACCTCCTGAGAACCCCTCCATTCCGATGAGGGCGAGACTGAGTCCGAAGAGGAAAATGCCGGCATCTCCTTGTTGGGAGAGCAAGCGACGTGAGTCCTGATGTCGTAGCCAGCCGGTGAGCCAGAGAAGTCCTAGCAGATAGGGCAGAGTCAGAACGGCGGTGATAGTCCCCCAGGAGGAAACACCGAGCAGGTCTTGGAATCCTTCCCAGAACCGATTACGGAGGGATTGGGGCAGGAGTTGACCTAAGATAATGTAGCCTTGCAGGGCGACGAGAGCCGTCAGGAGTAATTCCTGAGGTTTGCCCAGTGTTTGGAGGCGTTGGCGGAGTCGATGCAGGGCGAGGCCGGTGATGGCGATCGCCTGCCAGGAGAGGCTTAACAGGGACAGGAGCCAGCCGCAGATGAAGAATAGGGCCCCCAGGTGCGTTCGTGAAGTGTGTGGGGACTGCGTTCGCTGGGGCGGCGGTGCTTGGGCCACCTGCCAACCGAGAAGTCCCCAGGCCAGCCCTAAACTGGATAGTGCGACAGGGTCAGTGACGAGTCCCCGAACGCAGATGCTGCCGAGTCCGTAGGCGATCACGGCTAAGAGGGACAACCGCTGTTGTTGTCGATACAGGAGGATGCCCCCCAGGGTGGCCAGATAGAGGCCCAGGTGGCTGACTCCAGGGACCGTGTTAAAGCCCCAATGGCAGAGGCTAAACAGGAGTAACAGGGCGGTTTGGGGTCGAGTGAGACGAGGCGATTGCCACAGCCAAAAGCTCAGGGACAGGGTGGCCAGAACCAGGGTAATCCATCCCAGGGGCGATCGCCACAGGCCCAACTCATCCATGGCCCAAAAGTTGAGGGGAATTAAGCCTAAGACAATGGTATGGAGGGTTTGGGCCGTTAAGGTCAGCCGTTGACGATGTTCCAGGATGGCACTGGTTAGGGCGAAGGCGAGGGTATAGAGCCAGAGAATGCCATATTGTCCGGCTGGGGGAAGTTGTCCCCATTGACTGGCAGCCAGAACCGCCGAGGAAATGAGGACGACGAATACTCCCAAGCCGAGCAGCCAGCGGATGCTGAATTCATCTTTGATGGCTTGGGCGATGGAGCGTTGACGGGGTGGGGGGTCAGGGGTGGCGGGTGAGGCGGCTACTGGGGGACGGTAGGGGACTGTTCTTGCGGCAGGTGACTCGGGTTCCCAGGCGGGCAGGGGACAGGTCAATCCCTGATGACATAAGCGTTTGACTTGGTCATCGTCGAGTAGGTCGAGTTGCAGCCAATGGTCGAGTCCATCGAGACAGTGGGGATGGTTGGGATTGAGGGGGACGAGAAGCGGGGGACGGTTCTGCATGAAGGCGAAGGATGGGGGATGTTCCAAGCTACTCTCTGGGGTTTGTCCCTGTCGAGGTGTTCGGACAGTTCCCTAGTCGGGCCGC
>SMDP01000007.1:37246-49236 GCA_012911965.1 Geitlerinema sp. P-1104 | reverse complement strand
TGCTGTGCGAATCATTTCGTCAATGACCGCAAACTGCTTGACAGAACCTCTGAGCTTGGCTTCAAGTACGAACATGATCAAGAAACTAGCTTTATGGCTCCATATTACCATGACTTTTGTTGATGGGTCGCCATTCATCTCGGTACTCAATCCGAGATTAGAGTGCGAGCCTTCTTTCGAAATTGAGGTAATTTTGCGGGGGTAAGATTTTAAGACAACGAGCGAACTCGTTGCCTGAGCCAATTGGCACCAAAACGGGAGAATGGGATTTTCTGTCTGATTGGAGCTGCTCATGGTGGCTGTTTACAGACCCGTCTGGAACGGGCAGACGAATTCGGGTTAAACATTGTTCCGGATTTTGTTGCTCGTTTGGCTCAGTATATTCTCACTCCGATTACGGTCATACTTCGGCTATGCTGGACTGACGGTTGTTTGACTCAAGCTGGGTGCTGGATTAACTCGGGTGCAGGCTCAACTCTGCCAAGGTCAAGCGAATCATCTAATTTAATCGTTTCATTTAATCCTCATGATTGGTTCTCAACGAATGGTTCGTCACCTGTTAATGGGGGCGATCGCCTGTAGTCTGGTTGTGATTCTGTCGAGTTTGCCTCACCCGAGTCTGGCTCAGTCCCCGTCTGATGTCTCAGAGTCTAATATCTCTGAGTCTCACGTTTTCGAGTCCTCCATCACCACCTGGCTAGACTTGGGGCGCGATCGCTATGAGGCGGGACAGATTGAGGGGGCGATCGCCGCCTGGGAAGAAGCGGTGCAACTCTCGCAACGGCAGCAAGTGCCGGTACAGCAGGCGTTGGCTCACACCTATTTAGCTATCGCGGCTGGGGATCTCGGCCAGTGGCAGATCGCTCAAACTCGCTTAGATCAGGCCCTCGACCGCCTAGAGGATGCGGCTGACGATCCTCGGGCCGCTCATGTCTATGGCCGTATTTTTAATAGTCTGGGAACGCTTCAGTATCATCAAGGACAAGGAGAAGCCGCCATTGAGGCTTGGGACGAGGCTGAAACTTGGTACGCTCAAGCCAATGATGATTTAGGGGTTCTCGCGACTCAAGTCTCCCGCGCCCAAGGCTTACAATTGTTGGGTCATCACCGGCGATCGCAGCGGCAACTCAATCAGGCCCTCGACCGCCTGGGAACTCTCCCCAATAGCGAGATTAAGGTGATTGGCCTACTCAACTTAGGCAATAGCTTGGTTGCCCTAGGAAACAGCAACGAAGCTCATCAGGTGCTTCAGGAGAGTCTAACGACGGCTGACTCCCTGGGTGTCAACTTTGATCGCAGCCCAATTTTCATGGCCTTAGGCAATCTGGCGCGGCAGCAGGGAGAGGTGGAGCAAGCTCTCTCCTATTATGAACAAGCTGCGACCTCCGAGACTCCCTTAACTCGGATTGAGGCCCAAATTAACGGTACTCACCTCATCCTCGAAACCCTGAGCCAGGAGGCTATTGCCCAATTTCAGACTCAATTCCCCTCCTTGCAAGAGGCCTTGCAAGACTTACCCCCCAGTCGCCGGAGTATCTATGCCCGCATTCATCTAGCCCAGGCTTGGCTAAATCCCCTCATGAGCGCCGCCTCAGAGGCTGAAATAGCCCCGTTACTGGCCTATCGCCGCCCGATTGCCCAATTGCTTGCCGAGTCCGTGGAACAGGCAAAAACCCTGGGCGATGGCCGGGCCCAAGCCTATGCTATGGGACAATTAGCACAGCTCTATGAGCAAAATCAGCAATGGTCCGAGAGCCAATCCCTCACCAACACGGCCTTGGCCCTGAGTGAACAGCTCGATGCCCCGGATTTGAAGGCACGTTGGCAATGGCAGCTTGGACGAGTCTTACGAGCGCGTAATGATCGCTCGGGGGCGATCGACGCTTATAACGGTGCGATCGTCAATGTTCAACGGTTACGCCAGGATCTCGTCAGTATTGACCCTGAGGCTCAATTTTCCTTCCGGGATCAGGTTGAACCCATCTATCGTGAATTGGTGGACTTACTGCTAACGCGGGACAGCCCCCAAGGCGAGATTCCCCAAGCCAATCTACGACAGGCTCGGGAAGTGGTCGAGGCCCTACAATTGGCGGAACTCGATGACTTTTTTCGGGAAGCTTGTTTAGATACTCAGCCCCTGGCCATTGATGACATTGATGCCAATGCGGCCACCCTCTATCCCATCATTCTGCCCCAACGCTTGGCGGTGATTCTCTCGATTCCGGGCCAGCCCCTGAGTTATGCAGAAACGGTGCTTCCTGAGACTGAGGTGAATCAAAGCCTGGATGAGTTGGCGCAACTGTTAAACCCAATTTTTCCTGAGTCGCGCCGTTTGGCGGTGTCCCAACGGCTCTATGATTGGCTGATTCGCCCCCTAGAACCGCAACTGCGTCAACAGCAGCCTGAAACCCTCGTCTTTGTTCTCGATGGCAAATTGCGGAACCTACCGATGGCGGTGTTGCATGATGGGGAGGGGTATTTGATTGAAGAGTATGGCTTAGCTGTTGCGCCAAGTTTACGGTTGTTATCCCCGTCGCAGCAGAGTTCGATCGCCCAAACCCGGGTTCTTATGGGTGGGTTATCTGCGTCTCGTCAGGGGTTCTCGGCCCTACCGGGGGTTGAGCAGGAAGTTGATCAAATTGCCGCTCAGTTGTCGGCCAATGTGCTGATTAATGAAACCTTTACCACGTCAGATTTGCAGCAGCAGTTTAATCGTGGCCGGTTCTCGGTGTTGCATTTGGCGACCCACGGCCAGTTTAGTTCGAATCTTGAGGAAACCTTTTTGGTAACCTGGGATGGACGGTTGGATGTGAATCAACTGACGGCGTTGTTGCAAGCCCAAGATCCCAATCTGGCCAGTGGCATTGAGTTATTGGTGCTGAGCGCCTGTCAAACGGCGGCTGGAGATAATCGGGCCGCCTTAGGGTTGGCAGGGTTTGCGGTGCGATCGGGGGCCCAGAGTACTTTAGCGACGCTCTGGTCTGTGGGGGATTTGTCAACGGCGCAGTTGATGAAAACCTTTTATCGGATTCTACAAGAGCAACCGCAATTGACGAAAGCTAAAGCCCTCCGTGAGGCTCAGTTAACGTTGTTGCGATCGCCTGAGTATTCCCATCCGTTCCATTGGTCGCCCTTTATTTTGGTGGGTAATTGGTTGTAGGATTAACCCAAAGTACAAGCTATCCCAATCTACAGTTCTTTGGCATTCTGTTGTATGTTTAGAAGTTGTAATATCCTTGTTTACAATTCGTGTCACAGATGGCTGTAGCGACCCCTTGTGGTTGCCCTCCCCCAGCGTTGATGTATAGCATATTTATCGAAAAATGGTATAAAAATATCCGTTACGACAAGGGATTGACGTTCGTTTGAACCATCAAAAATAACAGGATTATGGTCTATTCTGGAGAGCGATTAAATGGCAGTCAAGAAAAGGAATGGTGGGTTCAGCAATGGCTGGACTTGCTACAAAAATATCGCTTTAAAAAGCGTCTAGAACGGGGGCGAAACTATGCCCGACAAGGGAATGTTTTGACCATTGATTTTCAGGATAAAAAAGTCCTGGCAACAGTTCAAGGAAGTGAAGACAAACCCTATGAACTCTCCATTTGGCTCGATGCCTTTAGTGATGAAGATTGGCAGTATATTGTTGATACTTTGTCAGAGCAAGCTCTTCATTCGGCAAAGTTGTTAGCCGGAGAAATGCCCACCAATATTGAAGATGTCTTTGCCGCCAATGGCTTGCGGTTATTTCCCTTTAGTTTGCAAGAGGTGCGATCGCGCTGTTCCTGTCCCGATAAAGCCAATCCCTGTAAACATATTATTGCCGTCTATCATTTGCTGGGCGATCGCTTTGGTGAAGATCCCTTTTTACTCTTTCAACTGCGTGGTCGCAGTAAAGAGGACATTATCGCCGCGCTACGGGAACGACGGGCGGATTTAGCCGGCGATCTCCCCCCAGACTCTCCAGAGACAGCCAGCGCCGCCACAACGACCGCAGACTTGGGCCAAGGGTCGAGTCTCAGGGTTGAGGACTTTTGGACCTATGACGACCCCCTAGACCCCTCTCTGGTGGTCATTACACCCCCCCCCACTCAGGAAACAGTCTTAGATGTACTCGGGCCAATTCCCCTATTATCTCAAACGGGCAATAGTTCTCTGGCCCAAACCGCTGCCCTAGAACAAGTCCGGGCCTATTTTCAAGAGGTCTATCAAAAGGTCAGCCAAGAGGCGATCGCCCAGGCCATGGCCACCCCGGAAACAGACTAGGTTTACGCCTCTGGAGATATCGACCTCTGCCTTGGTGGGGAAACTCCTCAAAGTAAGTCGAGTCGCAGAAAGAGGAAACCTCATCAGTGATGGTGGGAATCCCACACTATATTCTTTGAATTAGTGTGGGAGGATGTCACCAAGGATTCCCCACTAAGCTAAACGCCGACCAAAAATAGGGATGGCTAAAGTCTCGGTCGGGGATTTGTGCCGCCAATTCCGGGGGCAGGGGTAAGGTTAATTCAGGAGTAATCAGTTGACCCTCTTCGACACGAACCTCGCCATTTAATAGGGAAATTTGGGCTTGGCGTAGGGCTTCTGACCGGGTGGACTGCTGACGGAGTTGCCGGTAAAACTCGGTCATTAAGCCCAAGGTTCCATCATCGCTGACATACCATAAACTGCCCAGGGCTGTCTTAGCCCCCGAGGCCACAGCCAATCCCGCAAAGCCTAACTCGGCTTCTGCACTACCGACAGCGGTGCGACAGGCACTCAAGACCAATAATTCCACGGGGGGACGGTTGAGATTGAGGCGGCGCATTTCCAACAGGCTGAGGCGTTCGTCCCAGAGTTGAATATAGGAGTTGGTGGCATCTCCATCAACAAACTCGCCATGGGTGGCCAGGTGAATGATGCCATAGGGGGTTTGCTGTCGTTGTCGGCGCAGGTTCTCGACGGTAAAGTCCTCATTGAGAAAGTGGACACCGGGCCAAAGTTGTTCGCTGATGGTTTGGAGTTCCGTTGAGACGGCTGGAAGGGGACTGAGGGTTTCATTAAAGGGGAAGATGGAGGCCCCCATGGCTAAGACTTGAGTTTGTTGAAGATTGCCCCGGCGGGTATCTGTCAGGCTCAAACTGGGGATGAGACCCAGGTTATAACGTTCGATGAGGAACTGCTCGCCGTCATGTAAGACTCCGAGAGGCAGAGTTCGTAAGCCGGTGTCGGAGATGAAGGTGAGGTTGCTAATTTCCCGTTCCTCCAGGGCTGTTTCTAGGGGACGAATCAGCAGGTCATAGAGTTGTTGCGACCAAGTCAGATAGCGATCGCTGCGGCGCAGACGGGGATTAGTTAGGTTCGATCGCAACTCGAAGGCGGCTTCCATAACCTGCGATCGCGTGGCCCCATCGACCACCACTCGAACGGGATCCCCTGAGGCCGTCACCACCAGCATTTCTAAGCCATCACTGAGAGGATCATCGTCAATTTCTAATAGACTGGAGGTAGTTTGTTTCTGAACGCTTGGGTTCAGACTCAGTTGGACATTGGAGACGAATTGTAAATAGATGAGGGCGGGCCGTTCTCCAGTATCTGCTTCAATCTCAGCCAGCAGGGCCCGGCTATCATCTAAACTAACCGTCGGTGTGGTGTCGAGATCCAGAAACTGGACAAAGTCGTTGGTATAGCGAACTTCCGATTCGAGGCTGGATTCTAGGAGCATGGCTGAGTCAAGACCTTGGCCGGGAATCTGTTGTAGGCGTTCGATATCCTCAGCCGGCTCCTCTGGCACGGGTGGCGGCGCTTCTGGGGAGATGACGGTAATGGCTCCCTGGCTGAGGGTTCCGGGAGAGGAGACGAACGGGGGGTCAAGGCGATCGCCCCCAGCGGTCAAACTGCCGGAAGTGCCGCTGGTTGTGGGGTTGCCCACCTCAAAGGGAACGCCAAACTCGGTCATCTCGACCCGAATGCTTCCCCCCTCGGAGGTGGCCAGGGAGACATCTTCGTCAATAATCAGGCCCGAGGCCACGGCCCCAGGAACCCGCAGGCGCGATTGAGTCAGGGAGAGATCGCCGCCAGAGGTAGTTCCGCGACCATCCACCGAGAGAATTTCAGCTTCGGCCCCAGCCACGGTGGTGATATTGCCCCCAGTTCCGCCTAACCCTTCACTGTCGAGGTTGCCTGTATTGAGGGTTTGGGCGGCGTTGAGGCGAATCTCGCCACCATTGACTCCGGTGGCGGTGATATTCCCAGTTTGAATCGAGCCGGAGGTACTCTCAAGGCTGATGGCCCCACCTCCAGAAAAGAGGCTTTGACTGTTGATATCCCCTTGAGCTTGTAAGCGAATGGAACCGGACTCCCCAGAGGCGCTGTTAATACTGCCGCTGCTAAGGCTACCTCCTGCCTGAATGACTACCTCCCCGGAGGTGCTAGGGCTGGCGCTGTCTAGGTTGAGGTTGCCGACGGTGACGTTGCCCGCTTGGATGCGAGGTACATCTCCCGAGGTGTCTAAAATGGTCTCACTGCCGTCGGCATTGCCTCCGGTGAGTAGGCCGGGAACGTCTGTGGGACTGTCTGGGGTATCGGAGAGGTCGAGGCTGAGGACAAATCCCGGTTGGCTAATTCGTAGGGTGGCTTGGCCGGGGATGGCTTGGATCAGTAGTTGTCCGGCGGTGAGATTACCGGTGGTGACGTCTCCTCCTAGCAGGGCCAGGGTTTCGGGAACCTGTAATGGGGCCAAACTGGTGATGGCCCCGCCGTTGTTGAATTGAAAGCTGGTGGGGTCCCCGGTTAGGGCCTGATAATCGGGGGTGTTGATCAGGTCAAAGATACCGCCGTTGAAGGTGATGGCGCTGGCGGAGGTGGCAAAAAAGGAAGCGGGTAGATCCAGTTGGGCGTTGGCCCCGAAGAGGATTCCGGCGGGGTTGAGGAGATAGAGGTTGGCGGCACTTCCGGTTAGTTGTAGAAGTCCATCAATTTGGGAAGCGTCGCCGCCAATGCGTCCGAGAACATTGCGAATTTCGGGAGAGGTGAGAAAGTTGGCTGTTTCTCCACTGTTGAGATCGAAGCGATCAAAGCTGTGAAAGAGGTTCTGACCATCTCCCGAGAGGCTCCCCCCATCGATGTCGAAGCGATCGCCATCAAGGATGACTTGAGTTCCGGTTCCATCGTTGCTGGGAATCAGGGTTTGGGCCTGGGCTGGAGTTAGGTTTAGGCCCAAAACCGTCGTGGTTAAGAGGATGGGATACCAGTGTCGGGCTGACGTGAAGCAAGAACGAGTCACCACGGGTCAATTCACCTCTGGGGTAGGGGGAGCGATGGGGGCAAACAGAAGCCCATTAATCACTTAATCATAACGGGCGTTGATACCTGTTTGCGGTTAAGGGTCGCCCGTTAACTGTCAAGGGGTTAAGGGTGGGCTTCCTGGCGCTCGATCCAAGGAACGGTTCTCAGCCATTGCCAGATTCCGGTGCGCCGGCGGATGTTTACTCCTTCACTGTGCTGTGCAACGACGCTTTGTAGCTCTTCGGTGGAGAAGTGATAGCCTAACTCCTGAGCAATGGTGAGGAACTGCTGGGGGCTTTGGCTGTCGCTGAAGGCGTCGCGGATTTCAGCATGATGCAGAGCATCTTTTAGGAATTGTTCAGCATTTTCAATAGACATGGTTATCTACAAATTTCATCTGGTCGGGGCTTCCTCGGGACTATCAAAACACCCTGATGCTAATTTTTGCTCAGTTTTGCCACTCCCGTGGGGAGGAGGAGGCGTCATAGCCCCCAGTTCGCATGAGACGTTCGAGTTCTCCGGGATCTGGGGAAATTCCCTGGGCATCTTCAATGGTAATGCGTCCATCGAGAATTTCGCGATAGAGGGCTTGATTGAGGACTTGCATTCCTTCAATCTGCTCGGTTTTCATGAGATGGAAGGCTTCGTCTTCTTCGCCCCGGATGAGATAGTCTTTCATGGTGGGGGTGTTGATGAGAATGTCGTGAACGGCGACGCGCTGGCGATCGGTGGTGGGTAGTAATTGCTGCGCTACTACGGCTACGAGGGATTCGACGAGTTGAATACGGATGATTTGTTGTTCGTCGGGGGGGTAAAGGTTGACGAGACGGTTCACGGAGTCGATGGCGTTGCGGGTATGGAGGGTTCCCATCACGAGGTGTCCGGTTTGCGCGGCTTGCAGGGCGGTGTTGATGGTGGTGCGATCGCGCATCTCCCCGACGAGAATGACATCGGGATCTTCGCGCAAGACGGCTCGCAGGGCCTGGTGAAATTCTAGGGTATGTAAGCCTACTTCCCGCTGGCTAATTAGGCATTTTTGGGAGCTATGAACAAACTCAATGGGGTCTTCGATGGTGACAACGTGTTTGTAGAAATTTTGATTGAGATAGTCGATGGCTGCGGCCATGGTGGTGGATTTTCCAGAACCGGTGGGCCCGGTAATTAGAATTAGACCTTGAGGGGCTTGGACAATTTTTTTGATGACTTGGGGCAGTCGCAGGGAATCGATGCTGGGAATGTCTAGGCTGATCAGCCGCAAGACCATGGCTCCGCCGGAGAGGGAGTCGAAACAGTTGACCCGACAACGCACTAAGTCTGGGTAAAAGATAGCGGTATCAAGTTCTTTTTCTTCCCGGAATTTTTTCCGTTGTGAGGCGGGGATGATTTCTCGAAGATACTGGTCGAAAATTTCGGTTGTGGTGAGCATTTCTTGGCTCATTTCAACCATTTCACCCCGAATGCGGATGCGTGGTTTATGACCGACACGAATGTGGATATCTGAGGCTTTTTTCTCAATGGCCGTCACGACCAATTTCTCGACGGAGGTGTCAAAGGTTGGCGGTTTGGCTTGGCTGGCGACTCGACGCTGGGGTGGTGGCGGTGGGGGTTGTCGGTGATTGGCGGATTTTGCGGTTTGAGATTTACCTGAAGGGGTTGGACTGACAGATTTATCTACCATGGGAGTTTATAAAGAGTTGAGTTTAGGGTCAATAGTCCCCCATCCTGAGCCAGTTTTGACAAAGTTAGGGGGAGTGATAGGGATTTTGATATACGCAAGGTCATTCGTTCTGAGATCTCCATTGTATTGATGTTGGAGAGCCGCCGGGTGGTGTACACTGGGGGATAAGCGGATCGTCAGTGAGAATTGCCGGGTTCTAGGAACCTGGGCGGGGCGATCGCCTCAGGGCTAAGTTAGTCTGTCATCTCATTATTGTCATCTGGTCCCGGTAACCGTTCGGTGCGATCGGTTGGGGTCGCTGTTGTTTAAGTTTAACGGTTTAGCGTTATGGTTCGTACGAGTTCAACCGATTCATTGTCATCTGGAAATTGGGCGATCGCCAAACTTCCGGGATTGAAGCCGGCTGAGTGCGATCGCCTGAAAGGTTGTGGCATCAAAACCACCTATCAATTGCTCAACCAAACCCGTAAACCCCAGGGTGCGGAAGATTTGGCGGCACGACTGAAGATTTCGGCTCATTACGTGAAAAAATGGGCAGTTTTAGCTGATTTAGCTCGTATTCCTGGGGTGGGCTATCAGTATTGTGGCTTAGTGCTTCACTGTGGGGTGGTCTCTCCCAAACAACTCGGACAAACCCAGATTCAGCGGTTCTATCCTCAGTTAATGCGTTTGTGTGTTTCTGCAACACGTCAAGGGTCGGGTTGCCCCTCCCGTGGTGATGTGGTGAGTTGGATTCAAGCGGCTCAATGTGTTAAACCCCTTAATTAGAGGGGCTTAATTAGAGGGGCGCAGAGTTGAGATGGAGGGGTCTATCGGAGGTTAGGCCTGATGGCGTTTCGCCGTTCGACGGGCTACTCTCAGATTCAATCCCCCTTTATGGGATACGAGACTGGATGCTTCTTGAGTAGACTGGCTGGCTAGCAGGCCCAGGGCGGCTTCTCGAACCACGGCGTCGAGGTCGCGACTGAGTAAGACTTGGCAACAGTCTAGGATGGTCTGCTCTTCTTGCTCATCCACCAGTTCTGCCAGAATCCAACGTTCGAGTTGACGCAGGGCTACCACTTGCTTTAGGGGGTCGTCCTGACTTAGTTGGCTGAGCATGGCGTTGAGATCGACTTTGTCTCGCCCTAAGACTCGATGGAGGGTTTGCCAGGTGAGGAGTCCTAAAATGGCTAGGGTGGCGAGTCCTTCTAGGATAAAACCACTGGCCATCCAGTGATTGTCAGAACTGACCCAAATCGCGGTGGCCATGTAGGTGGAGAGGGTGGCGAGTCCGCCGCTGGTGGTGGCTAGAACGATGGGCTTCTGGGGGCCCGAGAACCAGCGACGCAGATTTCCCCAACGCAATCGCCATTTAGATTGCAGGAGCAGATAAACTCCTAGGGTGGCACTCATGCCAGTGCCGGTGGCGATAAAGAGTTTCCAGTTCCACAAGAGCATGGTTCCCCCAAGAACGGCGGCGGTTCCCCAGGCGAAGGTTTCCCGTTGCATTTTGGGTAGGGGCAGCGATCGCAGCAGTTGGGAGGTCCGAGAGCGAGGGAATTTAGCTTGGGGGGCTTTAAAGCGAGAGCGAGGACGAGAAGCTGAGGCCACGGTACTGACGTCGGTGGGACTGATAGGGGGACTGGGGAAAGTCGTAACCAATCTATCACATTCAGGGCCCCGGTCGGCTGGGGCTGAGGCGATTTGAGTTGAGTTCGACTGTCAAGTTAATATCCGAAGCTGATATCATCCACCACGAGTTCCCCATCAAAGGCATAAAAGGTAACCCGCTGGATGTCGGGCGCTCGTACACTGAGTGGGTGGTTCGGTTGCACGGAGGAATTGGAGTTGGCGAGGTTGGCGGCGCTGAGTTGGTTGCGAGCAATGGTTTCTCCGCAGCCATTGTAAGCGGACATGGCGGTTAAGCGAGAACTGGTGACGTAGCCGACCACAAATTCTACCGGACGATCAAAGGTTAATTCTAAAAAGCCGCTTTTGGGCGCACCCATGATCACAATTTCACCCGAATGAGGGGGATAGGCGGGATTAGAGGGACTGACGGCGATGGCATTTTTGAAGTGAACCCCCCAATGTTGATATTGGTCACGTAGAATTTCAAAGCGAGTTAAGCCTTCAAAGTCAAGGCGTACGGAGGGGGGAAACTCTTGACTGGGAGCTTCCCAGATGGGTGACTTGTGTCGATCAACTGCGGCAATAATGCCTTTAAGGTTGGAACGTTTGGACATGGGACGATCAACCTCTGTTGACCGAGCTACAGTTCCTAGGGTATCCCATGATTGAGCCGGTACAGATGACATGATGGTTTATTTACCAAGGACTTCAGGCGACTGGACGCTTTGATTCCTTGGAGTGCATAGTGATTGAGTGACTCAGACATGAGGGGTGTCACCCCTCATTGACTACCTATCTTATCAGCAAAATTTGCTGTTCGTGAAGTCCCCATCCCTAGAATAAGGACGGTTTGTTAACTACACTTGACTTATGTTCGATTACGAAGTCTGCCGGTTTTAATTATATGCCTCCTAAATGGTCTCGAAAACCCGATCGCAATGACCCTGACTATCGTCGGTTGGGCGATCGCATTAACTTAGCCTTCCATCTGGCCTTCTTCTCGGCTATTAACTCCGGGGCCTGGTTTTTTGCCATTCTCTATCGTTGGGATCTTCCCTGGCTGACGCCAGTTACGGGAACTTGGGGTGCGGTTCTGGTGGCCCATGCCATCTACGTGTTGGCCATTGCTGATTATTCGGAATCGGCTTGAGTGGGAAACGCACCGACGAAACCCTGATACACTGGGTGGGTGGTCTAAGCCAAACACTGTGATTCAGCTTGAGATGGAAGTAGGTCAAAAAGTTAAAGTCCGCCGCATTCGCGATCGCGTCTCCGATGATGTGGTCAGCAAAATTAAGCAAAACCCCGTCGGTACCATTTCCGATTACAAGATGGTTGATGGTAGCGGCATCGGGGCTGTGGTTCAGTTTGAAGGTGGCTTTTCCACCTGGTTCTTTGAAGACGAACTGGAACTGCTGGCTTAAGTCGGCAC
>SMDP01000007.1:32643-36757 GCA_012911965.1 Geitlerinema sp. P-1104 | reverse complement strand
CTCTCAGTGCGGTGCGGGATTATGATCGCAGTGGTGAGTATGATCTGATTGTCTATGATGGAACCGGCGATCGCGAGACCCTGAGAATGTTAGGAATCGCTGAAATTGGCGGCTGGTATCTGCGCCGTTTCAAGCAAGTTCTGGAGGGTTCGGATATTGTGCGAGCTTTATCTCCCTTTTGGCAGCCGATGAGCGGGGCGGTCTTGAATGTAGACTGGAGTCGGACTGAGTTTAGTGGCGATCGCATTGACGAATTTCTCAATGAAGGCAAATCGGCCCTGAGCGATGCCACTCATATCGCCGCCTATCTGGTTAGCGGAGATGACGCTGCTTCCCTGGCTGTCGCTAAATACCGTTGGGGAGAAGCGCAACAAATCGGCTTAACCGTGGGCGGAGTGCTGGTGAATCGGGGCAATGGCGGGGCGATCGGGTCTGAGTTTGACCCCCTTCCGGTGACCACCATTCCCACCAAATCTGGGGACGATTGGCAGCCGCTGATGGAGGCCTTGCCCAACTTTAGCAGTCAAATTGCCAGCGCCCCCAAACCCATGGACGTCGATAGCGCCGCCCAAGTCGTGCGTCTGTTCCTGCCTGGATTCAGCAAACAAGACGTCAAACTGATCCAGTCGGGGCCGGAAGTGACTATCGAAGCCGGAGAACAACGGCATAACATCTATCTTCCCCCGGCCCTGCAAGGAAAACCCGTCAAAGGCGCTAAATTTCAGAACCAATATCTGACGATTTCGTTCTAAACTGCTATCTAAATTGCTATGACGCCGACCCTTATCCTAGTCCTAGTTGCGATCGCGGCGATCGGCTTGATTGCCTATTTCAACGCCGCCCGCAAATACCAATCCTCCGATACCGTCGCCAACGCCTACGACGAATGGACCCAAGACGGCATCCTGGAATACTACTGGGGCGAACATATCCATCTGGGCCATTACGGTTCCCCGCCGGAGTCTAAAGACTTCCTGCAAGCCAAGTCGGATTTTGTCCATGAAATGGTCCGCTGGGGCGGTTTAGACAAGCTACCCCCCGGAACTACAGTCTTGGATGTGGGTTGTGGGATTGGCGGCAGTAGCCGCATTCTCGCCCAAGACTACGGCTTTTCCGTGACGGGGATTACCATCAGCCCCCAACAGGTGCAACGGGCCGGGGAGTTAACCCCTGAAGGAGTTGATGCCCGGTTTGCGGTGGATGATGCCATGAATCTCTCGTTTCCCGATGGCAGTTTTGATGTGGTGTGGTCCATTGAAGCGGGGCCACATATGCCCGACAAGGCGGTGTTTGCCCGCGAATTGATGCGGGTGGTGAAGCCGGGGGGACGGTTAGTGATGGCGGATTGGAATCAACGGGATGACCGCCAGGTTCCCTTAAATTTCTGGGAACGTCCGGTGATGCGACAATTATTAGATCAATGGTCTCATCCGGCGTTTTCGAGTATTGAAGGGTTTGCGGAATTATTGCAAGAGACGGGATTTGTTGAGGGTGAGGTGGTGACGGCGGATTGGACGCAAGAAACACTCCCCTCCTGGATTGATTCGATTCGCGAGGGGATTGTCCGGCCCCAGGGTTGGATGCAATTCGGGGTGTCTGGGTTTCTCAAGTCAGTGCGGGAAGTGCCGACGCTGTTGTTAATGCGGTTGGCGTTTGGGGCCGGGTTATGTCGGTTTGGGATGTTCCGCGCGGTTCGTGGCGAGGGGCCCGAGTCGGTGGAAACTCAGGATTCTCAGGAGACGGCACAGGTTTAATCGTCTTTATAGCAGCGGGGACTCTCGCCGCCGGGCCGGGAATAGGCGGATCGTTTGCCACAGGACCGGCCAGCTTTGTCGGTGTCGTAGGGACATTGGCAACTCCCAGATTTGGGCGATCGCACGGGGACGTGAGGGGGTTTGCGGTCCGAGGTGCTTTTGGCGAGTTGGATGGTTGGCGTGGCGGATGGCTGGGGTTCTGCGAGGGCGATCGGACTACTGAGGGTCCAAATTAGTGCCAGAACTAAACCCAGTCCGAAAAGGCGTTTTAAGTTGTTCATTTTCTTTCTACAACGTCACAACTAGAGTTAGAGCGGTTCAGGTTGCTCCTGAGTAGGAGAAGTGTATCTCCTACTTTATGTGACCCGTGTCTTCGCCACAAGCAGGTTCTTTCTGAATCTTGAAGGGTTTGCTAAGATAGATGGGATAGCTTTGTGGTGATGCTCCTATGCCTCAGGTAGTTTTAGATCCACAGGTAAAGACTGAGATAGATCGTCTTGCGCAATTTGGACGAATTGACTCCCGGCTTCTGGAGGAATTTGCCTACTTCGTTCTTGAGACATCCCAGCAACAGTCAAGCCAGAAAGCCGAGTCGCTGAAGACTGATAAGCTAAAGCAGTCGGTTTACGAGCGGTTTAGCGTCAAGAGTACATCAGAGTTGAAAACGTCTGGTGCTTTCAGGATGGCTACCGAGGGCATGGAGAAGTTAGATTTCCGCTTAAAACTAACCTGGGAAACACTCTATCGAAAATTTGTAGGTATTCTTCCCCATGAGAAAAGCCAGGAGGGGTATGGTTGTATCAATGGAATTGACATTTTTAAGTATTTCAAACCCTGGCAAGTTTTTGGACTGAATCCAAAAACGGCTACGAAAAGTGATGTTAAAAATGCCTATCATCAATTGTCAAAAATCTATCATCCCGACAACCTCGTAACGGGTGATAGAGAGATTTTTGAGCAAATAGAAACAATGTATAAGAGCATTATTGCTGGATTTTAGTAATGCCTTTTGATAGAGACATTTTTTATGTTGAAGAGGGGAAGCTCGCTGAAGCATTAGAGCTAACGCAACAAAGCTTTGATGAGATTGTTGATTTTCTCAAAGACTCAACTGAGGAAAATCTTAGGATTAAAGAACAATTACATTTTGTTATTCAAAATTATGTAACCAAGCAACAACCAATTCGGATATTTTCTCGTGAAGGAACCTTGGCTATTGCTAAGTATTTGGATGTGAGAGGCAATGCCAGTATAACTTCCCTGAGCAAAGTTCTGGTATTGCTGGAAGAATATCATACCCACAAAATAGATTCAAAAATTCGTAAAGCAGTTTATCAAAATAGTTCTTCTTTGATTTATAGAAATCAACGTCACTGGCTGAGTCGAGAAGATGTAGTGCAGATATTTAGGACGACGTCATTGAGATTAAACCAGGCATTTAAAGAGATTCAGAGAACAGATTTTCCGATGAGGATTACTGTGGACTTTGACTATTATGAGAGTATCAGTTTTTTCTCTTTATCAGGATTGGAAAAACTCAGTATAGAATTGTCCTTGAAATTGCGATCAGAAGAGAGGCGTACGTACTGTAAAAGGGTGAGTGAAGTGGCTCCTCCTGTGGTAAAGTTTCTGGCGATCGCCCCGTCTCCAGAGCCAAAACAAATTGAACAGGCGGTGAACTTTGCCAAAAATCGAGATAAGAAGACTTGTCAAGTGACAGGAGCTATTCGAGATAAGTACAACCCAAGAGTTGAACTGGTTGGTCATCATCTTTATGACAGAAAGTCTTATCCCTTTCTGAGTGCAGATCCAGACAACCTAGTAACAATTGAAAAAGGAGTCCATGAGGATTTTCACCAATGGAATGGAGGAACCCAAAAAACTTGTACAATTGATGATTTTATTGATTATGTGGAGTGGCGCTATCCACAGAAGCATGAGTTAATCTTAATCTTACACAATAAGCAAAGAGTTTTAAGGGTTAAATTAACTCAGGGACAACGACTATTGCCTGAAAGCTAAGATTAAGTTCAGGATAAGGTTTTTTCACCCTCACCTTCCTCTCAGCCTTCAGTCTACCATTCTCAGCCAACCAAACACCTCAGCGGCGGTTAAGCTTAAGGGAATCGTCTCTAATGTGGGTAGCGGGTCTTGATGCTGCCTCAACATCGGTCGAGAGTCAGGGAGGAAGACCAAAATACTGGCATCATCGGGGTCTATAAACCAGCCTAACTGACTGCCATATTCTAGGCAATGTAACAGATTGCCAATTACCCGATTCGGTCGTTGTTCCGGGGAAAGAATCTCAATCACCCAACTGGGAGGGAGGTCAAATCGGTCGGGAACCTCTCCATTGGCTA
>SMDP01000007.1:31268-32433 GCA_012911965.1 Geitlerinema sp. P-1104 | reverse complement strand
GGTTTAGTTTCCGGTTGTGTGAGAAATTCCTCTAAGCTGAGTTGTGTTGAGGTTTTCACCATGAATTAAACTCCTATATTTGTACCTGACCCCAAAATGCCGATATAAACGCAAATCAAAAACATTTTCAAGCCTGGGCATTTGTAAAAATAGGCAGGGTAAACGCATCAAAAGAGGAATAGACTGGTGGCTATTAGCCATACTCTACTGCATTTCCTCAAACCTCCAACTCGCTAACTAGCAAAATATTTAACTCAGCTATCCGCTTTAGCTGAGCATCATTTGTCAGAAATGCCTGACAGCCAACATCCATCGCGGCGGCAATTTGCAAGGCATCGGGAAGTCGTAGATTATATTGAACTCTAATCCGTGCTGCGTCCTGAGAGATTGTCAGGGTATTCTCCACAAACAGTACATCATCGCTTTTAAAAATAGCTACATAAGCTTGTTCTAAATCCGTTAAGCTCATCTGCAATGCACCCACTAAACATTCGGCAACCGTCACTGATCCCACCACTGGTGTAATCTCAGACTCAAATCGCTCAAATATTGGATCGACTCTATCGACAAAAAGAGGATTCCGTTCTACAAAGTAAATGACAGGAGCCGTATCCAAAAACAACCGAGATACACCTGCCAAGGCTGTTTCTATTTTCATTATTCACCTCGCAACATCTGGCTTCGATGGTCATCCCCTTCCCGCCGAGTGCGTGAAACCCATTCTTGAGCATCTTCTCCCATCATTGGATAGGGAGCCATTCCTTTTAAATCGCTCCATCGAGGTTTAGCCTTGACAGCCGTATCAGACGTTTTTAACCCCTGTGCAATTTGCCGAATTAACTCTAAACGCTCCTCAGGAGTAAGTTGCTCAGCTTGCTGTAATAATTGGTCTAGTGAAGGACTCATCACCCGAACCTCCCCAAAATTTCCTAATGTTAAATCTCTAAAATCCCAAATCCAACTTGGCGGCTTCGGAAATTTCCGCCACATGGTCGTCGGACAGGTCATCTAAATCTAAATCTCCTACCTCAGTATAGAAGGTTTGGTCATAGGGACGAGTCTGAACCACCACGGGCATGGGAACCGCATGGCCTAGAATTAAGGCTTGCTGCTTTGAGTCTAACTTCGCTAACACCGATCGCAAATTCTGTCCCCCCGATACCCC
>SMDP01000007.1:0-31004 GCA_012911965.1 Geitlerinema sp. P-1104 | reverse complement strand
GGATTGGTTGACATAATGTTGGTGAATGCGGCGAGTAATGACGTTGGTTGCTAACATATAGGACAACATATTACTCTGAGAGCCAAATTCAATGACAACGTGTTTTCCGGCTTTCAGAGTATTGAGGATTTGATTGACATAATTCTGGGGACAAGTGTTGCGGATATATTTCAATTCATCCAGGCGCATCAACTTGCGCTGCAAGGCCATGATTGAGGATTTGTTGCCGCGCCGTTCTTCACAAAAAACCTGGATATGCTCATTTTCCATCGCCAACAATTCTGTAATCCAGGTTTTGCCAAACTCGTTGCGGAGAATGATAGCATTTTCAATGGCGGCTTCAGAGAGATTTAATTCTCGTTGGACTAAGCTAATATCTTCAACTTCAATTTGGTCATAGCTTAAATACAATTCTTGGGCATCGCGAATGCCTCGCCGTCGGGTGGATTCGGGGTCGAGGGTGTACATTTCCACTTTACCGGGAAACAGTTGGCGCAAACCTTTGACGGTATTGATATTTTTGCCTTCACATTGGGCTTCCCAGCCGTACTCGGAGTGCATATCAAAGATGAGGTTGACGGCGGCATCTTTGCGGATGACTCCTGAGAGAAGAAGACGGGTTAAAAAGGATTTCCCGGTTCCTGATTTGCCAAATACGCCGTTACTCCGTTCGACGAAGCGATCAAGGTCGATACAGACGGGAACATCCATATCGAGGGGTTTGCCGATCGCAAAGTTTTTTCGAGTTGGGTCATCTTCCCAACCAAAGACGGAGCGGAAATCACTTTCTAGGGCTTCATAGACTTGGGAAAAGTGGCTAGGAATGGTTTTGACGGGGAGTAATTCTAATTCGGCGCTACTGTTGGCTTCAAAGGAGGCTAATTTTTTGGATTTTTTGCCTTTGCGTCCATTTTGATTCGTGGCTTGGCCGCTGGCTTGCAACATGACGCGGGCCAGTTCTTCGGCATCCCGTGTCATTAACATCAACATGGGAGTCAGTTCTAAGGTTCCGTAGGTTCCACTTCCGGCGAGAACGGCTTGTAGGAAGTCGTCTTCGGGATGGGGTGGGTTGGCGAAGACGCGCTGACTGGCGGTTCCCAGGGAAACGTCGGTGAGGAGGCAGAAAAAGCGGGCCCGGCTTCCCTGTACGACGAGGAATTTGCCGACGCGCATTTCTTCGACGGAGACGTCGGGATGGAGGCGAATTTCTAGGCCGTGACTGAGAGAACCTTGGATGACGGAACCGAGAGGGCGATCGAACATGGTTAGGGGGAGGGAACAGGGAATAGGGAACGGGGAACAGAAGGCAATAGGCAATAGGCAGTAGGCAGTAGGCAATAGGCAATAGGCAATAGGCAATAGGCAATAGGCAATAGGCAATAGGCAGGGGTAGGATGCGTTCCGGCATCGGTTCGGGTTGTGACTTCGGCCCATCAATTCAAAATTGCCGGAACGCATCGCTTGGGCTAGATTGGTTGTTTGTTATTAATGGTCCATGGTTGGCTACTTGGGAGGTGGGTTGCGTGGTTTGGGAGGCGCTGGTTAAGGCGGTTTTGTTGGGAACGCAACGGTTGGGAAAACGACCGTTGGCTGAGATTGTGCCACTGTCAGAGGAGATGGAACCCCTGATTGATGGTGATAGCTTAGAAGTGGAAATTTTGCAAGCGTTGGCGATCGCCAGTGTACAACGTCGGGCGGGGCGAGTGTTTCCTCGGGTGGGGGATGAGACGATGCTTGAGGTGGCCCCGGAGGAACGGTTACCTCTGTGTTCGGCGGCGGCGAGAGACCTCTTGCAGGAGTGTTTGCAGGGGGAGGAGGTTGAGGAACGCTTGCGGCTGTGGTTGGGGTGGGCCCAGGAGGTGGGGGTGCGGGTTCCACCGGAGTTTTTGCCGGATTTGTTGGAGGTGGGCCGACAATCGCGGGAACTGCGACCGTTGTTGCTGCCGGTGTTGGGCGATCGCGGCTACTGGCTGGCGGCCCAAAACCCGGATTGGGCTTATGGGGCTTTGGCAGTGGTGGGGGTGACGGCGGAACAGGGCTGGCGTGAGGGAAATTTGCCGACTCGTCTGTTTTGGTTGCAGCGGATGCGCTCGCGAGACCCTGCCCTGGCTCGGGATTGGGTTAGGGAGGTCTGGGAGGTTCATAAGGCGGGCGATCGCACGGAATACCTCAAAACCTTCCATCAGGACTTAACGGCGGCGGATGAGCCGTTTTTGGAGGAGGCTCTGGGGGATAAGAGTCAGCAGGTGCGGGAGATGGCGGCGCGGCTGCTGACGCAACTGCCGGAGTCTGGGTTGGTGCAACGGGTGACGCAGTGGGTTAGTGGGCGCTTGGGGCGATCGCCCCAGGGGTTGAAGGTGACACTTCCAGAGACGATGACTCCTCCAATGCGACGGGATGGGGTGCGAGAAAAGCCCCCGGCTAAGGTGCCTCCTCAGCCTTGGTGGTTTTTACAGCAATTGGCCCGGGTTCCGCCTCGGGTTTGGGCCCAGGGGGAGGAGATTGAGGTGTGGCTGGGGTTGGCTAGGGAGCATCCTCTCTGGGAGTATCTGTTGGAGGGATGGGCGATCGCGGCCATGATTCATCAGGATCGCAATTGGGCGAGATGTTTGTTAGGGCTGGAGATTTCGGGGCGACTGGAGGGGGGTCAGGAACGCGATCGCCGTCTGTTGCACAGTTTGCCTCTGGAGGAACGGGAAGCCTGGATTCTGGGACATCTCCAAGCCCACCCGGAGAGGATGAGTAAGCGTCATCCGAGTTTACGCCTCTTGCAACTCTGTGATTGGCCTTGGAGTGATGGCTTTTCTCGGGCGATTTTTCAACGGTTCCGGGGGGATATTTTAGGGAGTCAGGATCATTATGATTGGGCGGTGCGATCGACGTTTCGCCAGTTTTCCTGTTGGATGAATCCTCAATTGCAGGGGGAGTTTCGGGAGAGTCTTTTACCCCAGATGAAGCCACAATCCTATTGGCGACAAACGGTTGAGCAGTTTTTGGATTTGTTGGAGTTTCGGGAGCGGTTGGAAGAAGGGAATGGGGAATAGGGAACAGGGAACAGGGAACAGGGAACAGGGGGGAGTAGGCAATAGGCAGTAGGCAGTAGGCAGTAGGCAATAGGCAATAGGCAATAGGCAATAGGGATAGGGATAGGGATAGGGGCGACCACAAGGGTACGCCCCTACTTTTGGGAACTGGGAGGGGTTAGGCGTTCGCTAGGGCCTTGGCTGCGGCGGCTTGGGCAGAGTCTGCTTCACTGGGGGGAACCACTTGCCAGAATTTGGGCAGGTAGGTGGACCAGTTGTCTAGAATCTGTTGGGCTTTGCCACTTCCACGCTCGGCGTGGGCCTGAATCAGAGACTTCAATTGCTCTTCTCCGGCATCGGTGGACACCCGCTGAATCTTGACGATTTCGGGGTTGACTTTGGCGGGGAATTTGCCGTCTTCATCGAGGAAGTAGGCTAAACCGCCGGTCATGCCAGCACCGACGTTGCGGCCAACGGGACCGAGGACGACAATCACACCCCCCGTCATGTACTCACAACAGTGGTCGCCTGCCCCTTCGATGACCGCTTGGCCTTTGGAGTTGCGAACAGCAAACCGTTCTCCGGCGGACCCTTGGGCAAATAGAGTGCCTCCGGTTGACCCGTAGAGACAGGTATTGCCAAGAATCACGTTCTCTTCAGGTTTGAAGGTGGAACCGGCGGCGGGTTGAATCCGCAGTTCTCCACCGTGCATTCCTTTCCCGACATAGTCGTTGGCTTCCCCTTGTAGGGTTAAGACCATTCCGGGCAGGTTGAAGGCCCCGAAACTTTGTCCGGCGCTGCCGCTAAAGGTCAGGTTGAGTTCTCCTTCAAAGCCGGTATTGCCGTATTTTTTAGCGATGACTCCCGAGACTCGCGCACCCACACAGCGGTCTGTGTTGACAATCTCGAAGGTTTTGCTGACGGACCCTTGCTGTTGGATGGCTTGCTGAATCTCGGCATCGGCCAAGATCTGCTCGTCTAAGACGGGGCCATTGCTGTGAACCGGCTGGGGTTTGACCCAGTCCCGATTGTCGGCTTGGGGTAAGTCGGTTAAACAGGTGAGGTCGATGGCTTGGGGTTTCCTCAACTCCACTTCTTCCCGAACTTTCAGGAGGTCGGAACGTCCGATCAGCTCATCGAGAGAACGATAGCCTAAACGGGCCAGGAGCGATCGCACTTCTTGGGCCACAAAGAGGAAGAAGTTGACCACGTTCTCGGGGATACCGGGGAAGCGTTTGCGTAAGTCTTCCCGTTGAGTGGTGACGCCGACGGGGCAGCTATTCATGTGGCAGACGCGAGCCATAATGCAGCCCTCGGCAATCATGGCAATGGTTCCGAAGCCATATTCCTGAGCGCCCATGAGGGCGGCCATGACCACATCCCAACCGGAACGCATCCCTCCATCAGCCCGCAGGATGACCCGTTCCCGTAGTTGGTTTTCCATGAGGACGCGATGCACTTCCGTTAAGCCCAATTCCCAGGGACTCCCGGCGTGTTTAATTGAACTCAGGGGAGAGGCGCCGGTTCCGCCGTCATGACCGGAAATTTGGATGACATCGGCGTTGGCTTTGGCGACTCCGGCGGCGATGGTGCCAATGCCCACGGAGGACACCAGTTTCACCGAGACTCCTGCGTCGGGGTTGATTTGGTGCAGGTCAAAAATCAGTTGCGCCAAATCTTCGATGGAGTAGATGTCATGGTGTGGCGGGGGTGAGATGAGGGTGACACCGGGTTTGGACCGGCGCAACATGGCGATGTATTCGCTGACTTTGCGGCCGGGGAGTTGTCCCCCTTCACCGGGTTTTGCCCCCTGCGCGACTTTAATCTCGATTTGTTTGGCGTTCATCAGATATTCCGGAGTCACGCCAAATCGTCCTGACGCCACCTGTTTGATGGCGGAGGAGGCGGTATCGCCGGATTTCAGTCCCTTGAGTTGGGGACGAATTTTGGAGAAGCCGTTTTCGTCCACATCATCGATGACGTTGAAGCGCACGGGATCTTCTCCCCCTTCGCCGGAGTTGGATTTCCCGCCGATGCGGTTCATGGCGATGGCGAGGGTTTCGTGGGCTTCTGGGGAGAGGGCGCCGAGGGACATGCCACCAGTGCAGAAGCGTTTAAGGATAGCCTCGATGGGTTCGACCTCCTCTAGGGGAATCGAGGAGCGATCGCTGTTCAAGTCTAATAAGTCCCGCAGGGCGGTCACCGGACGGTTCATCAGGTGATTTTTATAGACTTCGTAATGGTCGTACTGCTGTTCGCGCACGGCTTTATGCAGCACTTTGGTCATTTCGGGGTTGTTGCCGTGGTATTCGCCCCCTTTGCGGTATTGCACGAAGCCGTAGTTTTCCAATTTGGCAACATGGGGGAAGGCCCGTTTGTGGAAACTGAGGACTTCTCGGCCGAGGTCGGCGACGGTGATGCCGCCAATGCGTGAGGCGGTTCCTTTCATGCCCAAGTCGAGCAAGTCTGCGCCAATCCCAATGGCTTCAAAGATTTGCGCCCCTTGGTAGCTGGTTAGCAGGGAAATTCCCATTTTGGAGAGAATTTTCAGCAATCCGGCTTCGGCGGCTTGGCGATAGTTCCCTTGCACCTCGGCTAGGGTCATCTCGGGCAGTTTGCCGGATTTCATCATGGACTGGGTGCGGCTGTCACTGGCCCATTGACGCAGGGTTTCCCAGGTCAGATAGGGACAGACGGCACTGGCCCCATAGCCGATGAGACAGGCGTATTGATGGGTACTCCAGCATTGGGCCGTATCGACGACCAGGGAGGCTTTCATCCGCAGTCCTCGGGCAATGAGGGAGTGGTGAACAGCGCCCACGGCCAGCAGCGGGGGAATGTAGCTGTTGTCCTCGCCCACGAGGCTGGGGTTGCCGTTGCGATCGCGGCGATCGCTGAGGATGAGGATTTCGGCACCGTCTTGGATAGCGGCGGCGGCTTGCTCACAGAGGGCTTCTACGGCGGGTTTTAGCCCGTCTGCCCCAGTATTGAGGTCGAAGAAGGTCGAGAGGGTTACGGTCTTGAGAACGCTGTTGCGGATGCCGCTGAGGTCATTTTCTCCCAGGATGGGACTCTCGATGCGCAAGAGGCGATCGGGGCCGGGGGCGGTATCGAGTAGGTTCCCCCGTCGGCCGAGTTTCATCTCTAGGGACATGACCAAGCCTTCCCGTAGGGGGTCAATGGCGGGGTTGGTGACTTGGGCAAACCGCTGTTTGAAGTAGTCGTAGAGGAGACGGGGTTTGTCGGAGAGGACGGCTAGGGGAATGTCATCTCCCATGCAGAAGGTGGGTTCTTTGCCATCCCGGGCCATAGGAACGACCACCATATCCACGTCTTCTTTGGTGTAGCCGAAGGCGGTTTGTTGTTGCACCAGGTTGTCGGCATCCACCTCGAAGGGAGAGTCGCTCTCGGCTTGTCCCAGAATCGGGCGCGCGGCAACCCATTCGCCATAGGGCTGTTGGGCGGCGACTTGCCGTTTGACATCCCAGTTTTTCAGGAGTTTATGATGTTCGAGGTCAACGGCAAAGGTTTGTCCGGGACCGAGACGACCACTTTCGAGGATATTCCCAGGGTCGATGGGGACGGTTCCGGCTTCGGAGGAGACGATGACGAAGCCATCTTTGGTGAGGACGTAGCGGGCGGGCCGTAAGCCGTTGCGGTCTAGGGCTGCACCGACGATTTTACCGTCGCTGAAGGCTAAGAGGGCGGGACCATCCCAGGCTTCCTGAACACCGCTGTAGTATTTGTAGAAGTCCACCACTTCCGGATAGGCTTCGAGTTCCGGCTGGTTCATGTAGGCTTCCGGAACCATCAGCATCAGGGCTTCGAGGGGAGTGCGTCCGGAACGCACTAACAGTTCCATGACGTTGTCTAGGTTGGCCGAGTCGCTGTTGTCAGCGTGAACCACGGGCAGGAGGGTGTTGATGCGATCGCCCCACACGTCATTCTGTAGGTCCCGGCTACGGGCTTTCATCCAGTTGATGTTCCCAAGGAGGGTGTTGATTTCGCCGTTATGACCCAAGAGGCGCATGGGTTGCGCGAGGGGCCAGCGGGGCATGGTGTTGGTGCTGAAGCGGCGGTGATAAACGGCGAAGGAACTTGTGTAGTCGGGGTTTTGTAGGTCGCCGTAGAAGTTGCCGAGGACGGCTGAGCGCACCATGGCTTTATAGACGATGGTGCGGTTGGAGAAGGAGCAAATGTAGAAGTTATAGCCCCAGTCGATGGCCGGATGGTCGTTTAGGTTTTTGCCAATCAAACGCCGTCCGTAGAAGGTGGCCCGTTCGAGTTCGTCTCCGTCAAGGTCGTTGTGGCTGACAATGACTTGCTCGATTTGCGGCTGCACGGCTTTGGCTTGGGGACCGAGAACCTCCGGGTTGACGGGAACTACACGCCAACCGATGACGTTAAAGCCGGCCTTTTGCAGGTTTTGGTTGACGACTTCCCGAGCCTCTTGGGCGGTTTCTTCGTCTTGGGGGAGAAAGATCATGGCTACGGCCATCCGCTCACGAACTCCGGCAGTTAGGTTGTTCTCCTGACACCATTGTTCAATCAGGGTCCAAGGGATGGCCATGAGAATCCCGGCACCGTCTCCGGAGTCATAGTCAGCACTACATCCGCCCCGGTGTTCTAGACAGGAGAGGGCGGCGAGGGCTTTGCTGACGATGTCATGGTTGCCCTGTCCGTTCTGTGCGGCAATAAAGCCAACCCCGCAAGCGTCTCGCTCCTCGACAAGCCATCGTTGTCCGTCTCGGGGTGCACTGGCGGCTTGGTTAGGGGTCATGGCTGCGGTTGGTTGCTGGTTTTCGTTGCGGTTTATGCCCATTCGATCCATGTTCGTTCCTCTACGTGATGGGTATTTTAGCTTTTTTCGGGGGTAGGAGATTTTTTGAGACTTGGCTTGATGAGTTGGCTTGGAGATTTGCTCCCAGGTTCTTTAAGATGGCCATCGTAGGCGTTATTAAAGAGCATAACGTCCCACTGCTGAGGGTGGGACATTACACAATGGGGGAGCAATGGGGGGCGCTCATAGGGGATCTCAATCGGAAACGTCGCCACGTCAGCTTGGATGTGCGACTCGCCACAATCGCCTCGGAAAAAGCTGACCATCCCGTTGGAGAGGGGTGTTTCAACAAGAAGTGAGTTTGAACGTCAATTCGCGCTTCAAGGCTGTTTGGGTTTGGGAACAACGCCTTCGACTTCATCCCGACAAGGGCCTATCTCGACCACCGTTCTGATCTTAGAGCAAAAATCTTAGTTGAAAATACCCCATTCTGGCAAGGTAAGTAATGGTTTGTTGACGAATTGCCAGACTACAAGGCGGTTCAACGTCGTATTCTCCCCCCAGTTGGCTCCAGGTCTGCCCAAAATATACTAATATCGTTGATTGGTGAAAATATCATGGGCTGAGCCGGCTCTGGGGTCAGACTCATGGGGTTGGCTTGGGGTTGGCTTGGCCTAAGCCGGGTTGACGGCTTCTGTTGTTTGCTGTTTTTTGGGATTTGAATCATGCTTGAGAGTGCTATTGTTGCTTATTGTCATTATCTCTCGTTTATGCTGGCGATCGCGGCGCTGGCAGTGGAACGCTTGAGCTTACAAGCTGACCTCAGTTTGCAAGCGGCTCGCCGGATTGTGGTTGCGGATGTGGTGTATGGTCTGTCTGCGATTGGGGTTTTAATTACGGGGATTTTACGAGTTCTCTATTTTGGCAAAGGGGCAGATTATTATCTGGACAATCCTCTGTTTTGGACGAAAATCGGCTTGTTTTTGCTGGTTGGTGCATTGTCTCTGTATCCGACGGTGACGTTTATTTTATGGATTAAGGACTTACAACAGGTGCAAGTCCCATCCTTGAGTCGCGGCAAGTTTCAGGTGTTATCGAGTTTGGTGAGTTTGGAAATTGTCGGGATGTTGCTGATTCCTTTGTTTGCCAGTTTAATGGCTCGGGGAATTGGTCTGGCTTGAGCCAGGTTGAGTCGAGAATGGGGAGGTGTTAGGGCAAATCAACGAGCAGCGATCGCTCTTCGGGGGTGAAGTCTTCCGCTTGTTCGAGTTGACTGGCGAGGAGATCGGCGGTGGCGTCGGCGATGTCACCGCTGCGTTGCTTTAATCGTTGTTCTAACACCTCTAGGGGGGCCTGACAATGGACGATTTGTAGGGGAATCCCGGTGGCTTGCGATCGCCGATGCACTTTATCCCGCCAACAGCGGCGATCGTATTTGGCATCGAGAATGACAATCCAGCCTAGTTCTGCCAGCATAGCTCCAAGGTCTGCAAGTTGGCTATAGGTGCGATCGCTCATTTCCCGGCTGTAGATGGCTTGGGGGCCCCGTTCCTGAAGGGCTACGCCGGCTAAATGTTTGCGAACGGCGTCGGAACGAATCTGGATTCCATCTAACTGTCGGGCAATGTCTCGGGCCTTGGTACTTTTGCCGGAACCGGATAGGCCGGACATCATGATAATCCGCCCGGATTGGGCCTGCGTGTATTCCCAGGCTAGATGGTAGTATTCGGCGGCGCTAGTGGCGGCGGCCTGTTTATCGTCTGGGGAGACGGAGTCGTCATCGAGGAGGAAGGAGGTCACTTTCGCCCGCACATAGGCTTGACGGCTAAGATACAGGGGTAAAATACGCAATCCCTGCCAATCGCCGGTTGTTTCGAGATAGGTGTTGAGGAAGGCGTTGCCTAAATCACGGCGGCCTCGGGCGTGACAATCCATGACGGTGAAAGCCACATCGTACATGACATCGACGTAGCGGAAAGCTTGGTTAAATTCAATGCAGTCAAATAGGAGGATGCGGTTACCCCAAAGGGCAATGTTGCGTAAATGGAGATCTCCGTGGCAGTTACGGATTTTGCCTTCTCGAATCCGCTGTTCAAACCAGTCCGGGTGTTGGGCGAAGATGCGATCGCTATAGGCTTTGGTTTCGTCAAATTGTTTTTGGTCTTGAACCCGGCCAATGTAGGTTTGAGTATAGCGATAGTTGTCGTCAATGGCTTCGCGAATGGCGGCGACTTCCCCAAATTTGGCAATTTCAGGGGTACTGGGGGCTTGGGCATGATAGTCGGCGACAATCCGTCCCAATTCTTCCATGTGGCTGAGGGTGAGTTCGCCGCGATCGAGTAGGTCTAAGAACAGGTTATCTTTGGGAAACTGGCGCATCTGAAGGGCGTAGTCAACGGGGGAACCGTCGCCGTTGAGATGAAAGCGATCGCCCTCCTGGGTGATGGGTAACACGGCCAGATAGATTCCCGGTGCGCCTCGCTGGTTGAGACGCAGTTCTTCTTGGCAAAAATGCCCTCGTTTCTCGACGGTGGAATAGTCGAAAAACCCTAAATCAACGGATTTTTTGACTTTATAAACAAACTCCCCGGTTAAGAGAACAAAGGAGCCGTGGGTTTGTTTTAGTTGAATGGGTTGGGTCACCGGATGGGGGTAAAACTCCGGTTTTTGCATTTTTTGAATTAGTTGTGGTAGGGAAGACATTGAACTTTTAAGTATGAATTGATTTGGGGAAATTTGTGATTTCAAATAATTTTATAATGCTATTTTTTATGCTTTTTAAATATACGAATTTGTGGATTATTTGATATTGCTAATTATGGGGGCGAACCCTTGTGGCCGCCCCGACGAGGATTTATGACAACAGAAGTGAGCGGGTTTCTTCAGCCGCGAGACGGGGGCCGAGGTGAGAAACGATGCGGGCCGAGGCTTTGGAAGCCAGTTTACCGGCATCGGGGAGAGTCATCCCGTGGGTGATGCCGTAGAGTAATGCCCCTGCGTACATATCACCAGCGCCTACCGTGTCGATGGCTTTGACGGGAACGGCATCCAATTCAATGATAGAGTCTCCGTCGAAAATCAGGGACCCTTGGGCGCCTCGGGTGATGGCGAATTGTTTGGCGAGGGTTTGGCAATGGGCGATCGCCTCCTGAATATCTTGAGTATCAGCCAGTTTTAGGGCTTCGGTTTCGTTGGCAAAGAGGAAATCGAGTCCGTCGCCAATCATCTCTAATAGTCCCCCTTTGAAGAAGCTGACCATGTTGGGATCTGAGAGGGAGAGGGAGGTTTTGACTCCCGCCTTTTGGGCGATATCTCGGGCTTTGATGGCGGCGGCTTTGCCGGTGGGGGAACTGACGAGATAGCCTTCGATGTAGAGATAGTCAGAATCGGCGATGGCTTCGGGAACTAACTCATCTTGGGAAAACTCGGCGGCGATTCCTAAGTGGGTGTTCATGGTGCGATCGGCATCTGGGGTGACGAAGACGAGACATTTTCCCGTCACACCGTCGGGGCGATCGTTGGCTTGGATGTTAGTGTCTACGCCGCAGCGTTGCAAGTCTTCGAGATAAAACAGGCCACTGTCATCGTTGGCGACGCGACAGGAGTAGAAACTCTGGCCGCCAAACTGACGAACGGCGATCGCGGTATTCGCGGATGACCCCCCGCAGGCTTTTTTGACTTCATGAGGGGCGAGTTCACTGACGAGATGATGATGGCGTTCTTCGTCAATTAGGGTCATGACGCCTTTATCGATTGCTAGGCTGGAGAGTTTAGTCTCGTCTAATTCAAATTCAAAGTCAACGAGAGCGTTACCGAGGGCGTAAAGGTTGTATTTAGGCATGATAGGGGACAGGGAACAGGGAACAGGGAACAGGGAACAGAAAAGACGTAGGGGCGCGCCCTTGTGGACGCCCTAGGCAATAGGCAGTAGGGGGAACTGTATTTGTGGCTGCGTTGGCACGAAAAAACCAGGGGTGTTCCCTGGTTTGTGGTGGGCAGGACTGCCATTGCGCCATGAAACCAATCTAGTCTTCGCTGGCTTCTTCGAGGGCATCGAGGAGTTTGCTGGCTTCTGTCGTTGCACTTCCTTCGTCTTCCGTTTGAGCCACGCGAGGGGCTTGAATGGTAACGAGTAGTAAGTCAGTATCCGTCACGGGGGCAACGCCTTCCGGGAAGGTGACTTCACTTAAGTGCATACTGCCTCCCATTTCCAGGGCGGAGACATCAATCTCAATGGTTTCTGGGATATTGTCGGGGGCACATTCGACGGCCACTTCGTTGACCTGAGTTTCGAGAATCCCACCGTCGCGGATGACGCCCACGGGTTCACCGATAAAGTGGAGGGGTAAGTCCACTTGCACTGTCGCCTGAGAGGCGATGGAGAAGAAACTGAGGTGATAGGGATAGCCTTTCCAGGGGTGCATTTGCACTTCCCGCAGCAGAGTTTGTCCGCTCCAGCCTCCATCGGCAACGGTGACTTTAATCAGACTATTGGATACGTTGGGATCTTTGAGAAGTTGTTGAACGGACTTCTCGTCAACAACCAATTCCACGGAGTTGGTTCCATCATGTCCATAGAGGACGGCGGGAACTAATCCGTCTCGTCGTAAGGCTTTGGGTTTACTCCCGTCGGGACGGGATTTACATTCTACAGTCAGTTGCATAGTCGTCTGTTGCGGTTATCTACAAACCTTAATTTTAAGCAGCCAAGCGTTTCATTTTGACATCCTCCCACGCTAATTCAAAGAATATAGCGTGGGATTCCCACCATCACTGATGAGGTTTCCTCTTTCTACGACTCGGCTTACCTTGAGGAGTTTCCCCACCAAAGCAGAGGTCGATGTCTCCGGAGGCGTGAGTTTCCGTATGCCCTACGGTACTTACTTCTTAACGGAAGGTTGTGATTTCTTAGCAGGTGTTACGCCTTCAAGTCCTCATAGGCTACCAAGTCGTTAGACTGGACTACACACAATGCCGTCTTTACCGCAAAGTTTTTACGTTACCTACTTACCTTGAAGTGTCTCCCTATTGTACTACAGTAGTTGCCGTGATTCATCTCAACGTTGAATCAAAGATTACAACGTGAGCATTCTCGCGAGTGTAGGTAACACGTGGGAGAGGAAGGCAAGAGGCAAGAGGGGGACTAGGCAAGGGTGTACCGGAGGTGGCGCACCCGTTTCCGGCAGGGACATCTGGGGGGATGCCTTGATATCTAGGTTATTTTTTCATGACCGGGTCGCCGTTGGCATCTAGGAGAGCGCGTTTGGGGCCGTGGATGGGATCTTCGACGATGATGGTTTGGTGTCGGCTAGCACCGAGAGAGACAATGGCAATGGGAACTTCCATCAGTTCAGCCAAGAATTTGAGATAGTTCAAGGCTTGGGGAGGAAGATCGTCGAGGCTGCGGCACTCTTCGGTACTGGATTGCCAACCGGGGAGAGTTTCGTAAATGGGTTTGCAGTTGGCAAATTGACGGGCGCTGCTGGGGAAGTCAGTGGTGCGATCGCCGTTGATTTCGTAGGCGACGCAGACTTTAATCTCGGGGAGGGTGTCGAGAACGTCGAGTTTGGTGATGGCGAGACAGTCCATGCCGTTGATGCGGACGGCGTAGCGCCCGATGACGGCATCAAACCAACCACAGCGGCGTTGGCGGCCGGTGGTGGTGCCAAATTCGGCGCCGCGATCGCAGAGGGTGGCCCCAACGCCTTCGGTCATTTCGGTGGGGAAGGGTCCTTCGCCAACGCGGGTGGTGTAGGCTTTGGCCACGCCAATGACTCGGTCGACAATGGTGGGGCCGACGCCAGCGCCAATGCAGGCTCCTCCGGCAATGGGGTTGGAGGAGGTGACGTAGGGATAAGTCCCGTGATCGAGGTCGAGAAGGGTCCCTTGGGCCCCTTCAAAGAGGATGTTGCGACGATGACGGACGGCGTCGTTGATGGATAGGGAGGCATCAATGACATGGGGCCGCAGACGCTCGGCATATTCGAGATAGACGTTGGCAACCTCTTCGGGGTCGAGGGGGGGCAGGTCATACAGTCGCTCTAAAATCTCGTTTTTGAGCGGGACAGTCCAGGCAAGAATCTCTCGCAAGCTGTCGGCATCCATTAAATCTAGGATGCGTACTCCCGTTCGCTCGGATTTGTCGGCGTAGGTGGGGCCGATACCTCGCTTGGTGGTGCCAATTTTGTGATTGCCGCGCCGCTCTTCGGAGGCTTGGTCGATCATGCAATGATAGGGCATCGTCACATGGGCGGTTTGGGCGATTTTCAGGTTCTCGGTGGGAACACTGAGTTCTTTGAGGCGATCGAGTTCCTCAATGAGAACCTGAGGGTCAATCACGGTTCCTGAGCCGATAATGCATTCGGTCTGGGGGTAGAGAATACCAGACGGGATTAGATGCAGTTTAAAAGTCTTGTCTTTGACAACAACGGTATGTCCAGCATTTACCCCTCCTTGGTAACGTACTACAACATCTGCCGATCGGCTGAGCAGGTCGGTTATTTTGCCTTTTCCTTCGTCGCCCCATTGGGCACCGATTACAACTACGTTAGCCAAGGGTCTTGATTAGGGTTAAGTTTACACAATCTAAAATTATGGATATCAGTTGTAACACTTGTCAATAGTCCTGCCTAAAACTTCGCAATACTTAGCATTATTTAAATTCCATGACTTTTGCCAATGACCCAACTGCGGCGGAAATAGCGCCCCAGGGAGGATTCGTTGAGGGGCAGATAAATGGGGCGTCCATGGGGGCAGGTGTGAGGGTTGCGGGTCTGTTGCCAGCGATCGAGGAGTTGCTGCATTTCTTTGAGGGTGAGCAGGGTTCCATTGCGGATGGCGCTACGGCAGGCGGTGGCGACTTGGGCGTCTTGTAGGTTGCCTTTACTGAGTTCTTGGAGGGCGTCGGCGCAGTCGTCGCGCTGGGCGAGGGGAAGGGGGGCTTGACGCAGGGCCCAGAGTCCATCTCCGAAGGGATCGACGGTGATGCCGATTTGGTCTAGGTTCTCAAGTTGCTGGGGACTTAACCCGGAGAGGATAATGGGGGGGTCTAACTCTTGTAGGGCCCAGTCTTGGCAGAGTTGTTCGTAAATGACTCGTTCATGGGCGATGTGTTGTTCGACGAGCCAGAGACCGTCGGGGTGTTCGGCGACGATGTAGGTGCGATTGGCTTGTCCGATCGCCCGTAGGGGCATCAGAGGACGGGAGGAGGGGTCTGTGGAGGGGTCTGTGGAGGCGGGATTGACTCGATAGTCTCCTGGGCTGTCCTGGACTCGTAGCAGTTGATGGACGCGGGAATGGCCGGAGTTGTCTAGGGAGCCGAGGGCCAGGGCGCGATCGATGGCTTCCCGGAGTTGGGTTTGCCAGTGTTCGGTGTTTTGTAGGTAGATTTCGCTTTTAGCGGGGTGGCGGTTCCAGTCCAGTTGCTCGGGGGGAACTCGCAGATGCAGGAAGCAGAGGGGATAGCGGTTGCGGGGGAGCGATCGCGAGAGGGCGCTGAGGAGGGTATGTTCGAGGTCGGGGAGATTGACAACGCGCCCATTAACGGCGAATTTCAGCCAGTCGGATCGCCCCCGGTGGCAGCGATCGGGACGGCCTAGGAGCAGTTCTAGGGAGGAGTCGCGGCTGTAGTAGACATCCTCCCGAGTGACTCCCCGCAGCAGTTGGGGCAGAATTTCGCGGGGACTGGGACCTGGGGTGAGGCTGAACCAGGGTTTGTTGCCTTTGCGGATTTGCCAGGAGACTTGGGGATGGCATAGGGCTAGGTTTTGCAGGACCTGTTGGATGCCCCGTAGTTGTTGGGGGGGGCTGGGTAGGGCATCTCGTCGTTGGGGCCAATGTTGGAATACGTGATTGACTTCGACGACGGTTCCGGGGGCGATCGCAGTTGGGGTCAGGGTTTTAATGTGTCCCTGACGGCTGTAGTGGGCCTGCCAACCGGTATTGTCTCCTGGGCGGCTGTAAATGGTTAGTTGGGCCAGTTGGGCGAGGCTATGGAGGGCTTCGCCACGAAAGCCGAGGCTGGTGACCTGGTGCAGGTCGTTAAAGTCATGAATTTTGCTAGTGCTGTGGGGGGAGGCGGCTTGTTGTAAGTCCTCGCGACTCATGCCACAGCCATTGTCGGCGACGGAGACAGACCACTGTTGCGGATTGACGGAAATGGCAATGCGACTGGCTCCGGCGTCGAGGGCGTTTTCTGCTAATTCACGGACGACGGCGGCTAGGGAGTCGATGACTTCTCCGGCGGCGATCGCATGAACCACCTCAGCCGGTAGGGTGGCAATTTTAGGCATGGTGGGGGAGAAAACAGGCATCAAGGGTGGTTTGGCAGATGTACAGGGGGGAAGCTAGGGGGACGGGGCGATCGCTCGCCAGGATTCTCAGATTTTTGGGAGACTGACTTGCAATTTTTCCATCTCTGGCTTAGTGTCGTGAAAGTTTCACATGACATCCTGATGAAAAATTAGGATGTGGTGTGAGGTTGTGACTGTTCGGGACGCTCTCGGATTTTAAGTCGAGACGCTCTCAGATAAAATTAACGATAAAATTAACGTTGTCATTCTAAGGGTTTTTAATTATGACTTCAGACACGACCCCCAACGGAGAACAAACCACATCCCCAGATCAGGCTGCGACAGCAGTTGATTCCAAGGGAGGGGAGCTTCAGATCTCTAACTCCCCGGGAAATGCGGGGAATAAGGATCAGTTTAACGAAGTGAAGATGCAAGTCCTCTCGGTCTTATCGGACCTGTTTGGGATTGTGGGTCACTTTTTCTCGGAATATAAAAAGCCCCTAATCAATGTCGCTTTGGTTATGGCGGCACTGGTCACACTCTATTTGACCTTGTCGGTCATTGATGCAATCAACGATATCCCCCTACTGTCGCCGGTGTTTGAGTTGGTTGGGATTGGCTATTCCGGTTGGTTCGTCTTCCGTTTCTTACTGACGGCGGATGCGCGTAAGGAGTTACAAAACAAGATTGCGAATTTTGCGAATCGGGTGACTGGTTCTTAGGTTTGTAAGCTGATTGAGGTTGGCTTCGGCCGGCTGATTTTGGGTTTTGGATATCTTCCGGGTTAACCCCCAGAGGGCGATCGTGGCGATCGCCCTCTGGGGGTTTTCTCTAGGGGTTAGGCGGTTGCGCCAGGGCCCATGCCGATGGTTCCGGCATAGATGGCGCGATCGCCCAGTTCACTTTCAATGCGCAGCAGGCGGTTATATTTCGCAATCCGTTCGCTACGACAGAGGGAACCGGTTTTGATTTGTCCGGCCCGGGTGGCTACGGACAAGTCGGCGATCGTGGTGTCCTCGGTTTCCCCGGAACGGTGACTAATCACTGAACGGAAGCCATTTCGGGTAGCTAAATCAATGGTTTCCAGGGTTTCGCTGAGGGAGCCGATTTGGTTGACTTTAATGAGAATGGAGTTTCCGGCTGATTGCTCAATCCCGGTCTGTAAGCGAGTTTTGTTGGTGACAAATAGGTCATCACCCACCAACTGACAGCGTCCTCCCAGGCGTTCGGTGAGGAGTTTCCAGTTATCCCAATCTTCTTCGTGGAGGCCATCCTCAATCGAGACGATGGGATAGTTCTCGACTAAGCCAGCTAGGTAGTCGATGAGTTCAGCGGGGGAACGGGTAGCGCCGTCATAGGTATATTGGCCGTCGCTGTAGAACTCACTAGCGGCCACATCCAGGGCTAGGGCCACTTGTTCGCCGGGGGTATAGCCGGCTCGTTGGATCGCATCGACGAGCAGTTCGGCGGCGGCGGTGTTGGATTCCAGGTTAGGGGCAAATCCCCCTTCGTCACCGACTCCGGTGAGCAGGCCTTTTTCGTCGAGGACTTTGCTGAGGGAGGCGAAGACTTCCGAACCCCAGCGCAGGGCCTCTTTAAAGGAGGGAGCGCCAACGGGGACAATCATGTATTCCTGAAAGTCGATGTTGTTGGCGGCGTGTTCTCCCCCGTTGATGACGTTCATCATGGGAACGGGGAGGAGATTGGCCAGAGGACCGCCGAGGTAGCGGTAGAGGGGGATATTTAAGGCACTGGCGCAGGCGTGAGCGTTGGCGAGGGAGACGGCGAGAATGGCGTTGGCGCCGAGGTTGGCTTTGTTGTCGGACCCGTCCCGATAGAGCATGGCTCCATCTACTTCGAGTTGGTTGAGAGCATCGACTTTGCCCACGAGTTCCGGGGCGATTTTGTCGATGATGTTTTCGACGGCTCGGAGGACACCTTTGCCGTTGTAGCGTTTGGGGTCGCCATCACGGAGTTCATGGGCTTCAAAGGTTCCGGTGGATGCACCGCTGGGGACTTTGGCTACACCGATGGCACCACCGGCGAGGCGAACTTCGGCTTCTACGGTGGGCCGTCCTCGGGAGTCGAGGATTTCCCAGGCTTCAATGGCTTCGATGCTGGTGTCAGATACAAACATAAGAGTGTTTCTCTAGTAAGGACAGGGCGCTCCGAGTTGGAGCCGCCATGGGCTTGCTTCACCCCAAATATCATACGGCGCATGGGGGGACGTTCTTTCGCCCCCTTGGATATTTCCTGACAATTGCTTTGGGCTGGGTGGGGCGAGTTCGAGAGGGCTAGAGTTTTTCTTTGAGATCTTCGACGGTGACGCGAGCATTAATGAGAATATTTCTTAGGGTTCCCAACCGCAGCGGTTGGGAATGGGTGGGAATGGTGCAGGAGCGGGTATCGGTTTTCTCTAGGCGGGCGTGACTTCCGGTAGTGTGTTTATGGGTAAAGCCGAGTCTTTCGAGGGCTTTAATCACATTTTTACCTGAGACTTGGGGCATTTCTGAAAACATAATTTTATGAATAATTGTTTCACTGTCATTGTTATCATGGTCGTCGTCTTCCATAGATTTAATGGCTTCCTCAAATTTTTCAAGCTGTTTGATTCGATATTCTAGGTAATGTTTGTTGCTATAATAGTGCTGATTTTCTTGCTCAAGGTCAGTGATTTTATCTCGTAGTCTTTCGATTTCAAGATTTAGCTCTTGGCTTTGTTCAACCGCTAGGGCTTCAAAATTTTCGTTATATTCAAGATAGTCATCAATATCCTTTTTGAGTTTGGAGTTTTCTTGCAGCAGTTGTAGCTCTCGCTGTTCGGCTTGCTGTTGACTTTGTTGTAATTCCTTGCGGGAGGATTCTAGGGCTTGTTTGAGGGTGCTATTATCAAGCTGTTGGGAGAGTTTGGCTTGGAGTTTTTGATATTGCTCTTGGGCGAGGTTGCGATCGTGGGTTAATTCAGCAATCACCTGATTCAGGGTTTCGGTTTCCGCTTGGGCCTCTAAGGCACTCTGTTGGGTTAGGTCTAAGTCATGCCGTAATTTTTCTAAAACCTGAGTGCGTTCTTGACGTTTGCGTTCTTGCTCCTGTTGATGCTGTTTGAGTTCCGCGATTTTACGTTCTCGTTCTTCAATCAGCTCCTGAGCCTCGGTTTGGGATTCAAGCACTGATATGAGGTCGGCTTCTAGGGTTTCTAGGGTCTGTTGCCGCTCCTGTTCTTGGTCTTGTAACTCCTTTAACTGCTGTTCGTAGTCAGTGATGGAGGTTTGTAGGTTTTGAGTGACCTGCTGTTGTTGGTGGCGATAGGATTCTAGTTCTGAGCGGACGCTTTCCCGTTCTTCTAAGAGTTGGGGGATTTTCTGGAGTTGTTGTTGCAGTTGTTGTTTGAGAAATTGGGCATCCTCTTCGAGTTCTTGGCGTTGCTTACGCTGGGAGTATAGGATTAGCTCAATAATGACCCAAGTCATTGTGCCACCGATTAAGAAAAATAGGGTGGTGACAAAGTAGATGAATCTGGACCCTTCGAGGTAGGTGGGATTGCGCAGCCAACCCCAGTAGTCTTGTCGGAATTGTGGGGGGGTTCCTCGTAGATAATAAACTCGGCCGATGATGTTTCCGGGGTTGGTTTGTCCGGTGGGGACGGGGTGGCGATCGCGGGAACTCTCATAAGACCATTCGGCAAAGCGAGGAGGGGGATCGCGCAAGACATCAAAGGGAGCGTCTGCCAAGTCTTCCAGAGTTAGCGAGGGGGTCATGGAGGAGGTAGCTGGGGCAAAATAGGTGATCGTCTGTTCAGGACAATTGGCCGTCTCGCGGGGACAATCGGTCATGACTAAGCCAAAAAATCCGTAGTGACTTTCGAGAGTTCGTTGGATTTCTGCGGATTCCCCCTCGATGAGGAGATAGGAGAGTGTGGTGGGTAGGGTATGGGTTAAGAGATTGAAATCCACCGTCTGCACGGAGAAGATGGTTCCTTGCCAATAGTTGCGATGGTTAGTCCAATTGAAGATGCTGGCAATACTGAAGGCGGTGAGGGAAATCAGTCCCAGTCGACCGAGGCTATAGAGGAGGAGACGACGATGGCGGCGCAGAAACGTGAAGGTCATCGGCAAGGGTAACGTCTGAAGGCTGCTGGTATCCCATTATACGGTGGAGGTTTCAGGGCTATGGTCCATCGGTTTCCCGAACGGACTTCAGGCCCACTGGAGCTATGCTAGAGAGAGGAATCACACGCACAGATGCAACGATAGATGTCAGATAAACTTTTATTGGTCGATGATGAACCCGGACTGCGGGAAGCGGTCCAAGCCTATCTCTCCCAAAGTGGCTTCACGGTGGAGGTGGCCACCAATGGCCAGGAGGGGTGGGACAAACTCCAGCAGGACATCCCCGATTTGGTCATTACCGATATCATGATGCCGGAGGTGGATGGCTACCAACTCCTCAAGCAAATGCGGGAAGACCCTCGCCTCAAGGCCATTCCCGTGGTGTTTTTGACGGCCCGAGGGATGACGAGCGATCGCATCCAAGGCTATCAGGCCCGCTGTGATGCGTATATCTCCAAACCCTTCGACCCCGATGAACTGGTGGCGGTGGTGGAAAACCTGCTGGCCCGTCGTTCTAATGCAACGGAAGGCTTGGAGGACGGCGAAACCCCAGATATCGCCACCCTGGCCCGACAAATCCAAGAAATTAAGGAACTGCTCACCCACAAAAGTGCCATTCCCCAGAAAAGTGATCCGGTGCAGATTGACTTAACGCCTCGGGAGGAGAGTGTGTTGGAACTGGTGGCCCAAGGGTTGATGAATAAGGAAATCGCCAGTCGCCTCGAAACCAGTGTCCGCAATGTGGAGAAGTATGTGAGTCGTCTCTTTAGTAAGACGGGAACGAACAGCCGCACGGAGTTGGTTCGCTATGCGTTAGAGAATGGTTTGACGGATTAGGACGGGGGGAGGACAACTCAGGACATCCTTAATGGGTTAGTTTGGCTCTCAATCCCTCTCTAGTGGCGAGGGGGATTTTGGCGGAATGGCGATGGGCCTACTCTCGTGATGGCCAGGAAAAGTAACGGGGTAGGTCGATGAGTTTGCTAAATTGATGGTGCATTTTTTGGTAAAGGTTTCGCTTACCGATGTCGATGCTGACATAGCCTTCAGCACCAATCAAAGAAGCATCCTCGGGGTTGTCGATGGTAAAGGTGACTTTTAAAACCGGTTGAAGCTCACCGGGTTTAAAGTGTTGACCCTTGCTTTCAATAATGCCTTCACGGGAGAAGTCCGGTTGACCTTGCAAGCGGAATTTTATAGGTTGATCGTCCTGAATTAGGTGTTGATCCCCTTGGGATACGTAAGCCACAACCTGAAGAGTTCTGGGATTGGCAATATGTAGAAGTTCAGCGCCAGGTGCGAAGGACTGGTTATGAAGCAAGTCTATATCATCGGTGATGACCACTCCGTTCGTCGTAGCTGTGATGGTGTACTCCTGTTCCTGTGTTGTTAGATTTTCTAGTTCATTCTCCAAGGCAAGCAAATCTGCTTGGTTATTTTCAACATTTTGGATAGCTCGCTCAACGCTAGAATCAAGAATCCGACGCTCATTTTGTTGTTGGTAATACCGGTCTGCTAAATCCTGTTGTTCTTGTTCATTGGTTTCGATGAGTGCTCGACGTTGATGTTCCATTGCTTCCCGTTTATGTCCCAGTCCCTGCGATTTATTTTCTAAATTACTAACTTCAGATTCAATTCGCAGGATTTGAGAGTTAATTTGTCGTTGTTCTCCTTCTCCATTACTCAATTCTTGCCTGAGACGATATTGTTCTTGAAGTGCATCATTAAGTTGGGAGTCGTGACGTGCCATGCCTCCATCATTCCGGAGTTGCTCTAGCTCTGCTGCTCGCTGACTAACCCGTTCTAGCTCAATTTTGAGTTCGGATAAGTGACTCTCCAGAGTATGCCATTGATCTTCGAGTCCTCCAATTTGGAATTCGAGTCCATGAATTTGAGCATCAATGGCTGCTCGTTCGGATTCAATTGACAAGCCATCTTCTTGAAGTCTCTGACTTCCAGGTGCAGAGCCGTCAATGAGCCGTTGTAATTCGAGGTTTTTGCGCTCCAGCCTGCGTTCAGCTTGCTCCTCTTTCTCTCGCGCACTGTCCCGCTCTCGCCTGGCTCGGTTTAGTTCAATTTCTGCTTGTCGTAACTGTCCTTGACCTCGTTCAATGTTTTGTTCTGCCTCACGAATGCGATCGCGAAGTTGACGGTTTGTGATGGTTACGAGTTGATCTCCTAGTTTCACTGAGTCTCCAGAGTCAATGTGAAACTCCACTGGACCATCAGCACTACGTGGCATTGTTACCCGTTGTCGCGCGTTTTCGCTATCTTGAATGATGGCATCGGCTACCACTCGGCTACCCGTCGGAATGAATCCAACGGCGCCAAGAACAATCACGACAGCACCAATCTTTAACCAACCCTGTCCAGACTGTTGAGTCTCCGGTTTGGTAGTGGTGGCCGGTTGATTCGCCTCCGGTTGGGGAGGACTGGGGGCTGGACTGGGGTCAGGATTGGGTGCGTCAGGGGTTGGCGGAACGACTCGTAGGGGGGATTGGGGTTGTTGTGGTTGAGAGGTCATGGGTAGATGTCCTAATACAAGCTCAAGGTGGAAATTAGTTAGTTTCTGGAAGGAGAAAGTAATAAATCGCCCAGATTGTGACAACAAAAAGGGCGATCGCCGGGATATTGGTCAGCGTCCAATGACCTAGACGGAGGAACAGGAAGCCAAAGACGCTACAGATATAAAACAAACTCAAAGGCGCGTAAAGAGCCAGAACTTTGGCATCAGCGGCGGTTTCTCGTTTGGGTTTGCCCTGAAACAGACGTTGATAGAACTTAAAGGAGCGGGTGCGGAGGTTATTGATACCAGTAGCGGCGACGGCGAGGTGATAACCGTCGAATTTAGCCAAGGGATTGAGATTGAGCGCGATGGTGAACAGGGCCGCCAGCATCAGTAGATAGCTTGCGATATCGAGGGAACTGCCGGGAACCGCTAGAATCCAAAGCCAGAGAGCAATGGCGGCGATAATGGTCTGGGTGAGGACTCCGGCAGCGACCACCTGAACTCGTTTCCAGCGGGAGAGACAGTAGGAGTCGCTGGTGTTGGTGTAGGCGGCGGGAAATAGGCACATAAACAGGAGTCCGATTTCGGGAACGACACCGCCGTAATGTTTGAGGGTAAAGGCGTGGCCGAGTTCGTGAATGGACACCACCAGCATCGCCAGGAGGACAAAGGGAACCAGAATAGCGGCGCGATGTTGGCTCCAAAGTTGGGTTCCCAGTTGTAGGATGGCGGGGGATTGGGCGATTCCGGCAACGAGAGAGGCACTGAGGAACGCCAGCAGCAGAAAGGAAACGGGTTTCGTCCAAATCCAGCGCAGTTTGTTGATATGGCGATCGAGCCAGCGATCGGGGTTAATCAGGGGAATTTTGAAGAAGAGCAGTTGTAGGGGGTTGAATTTCCCTTTAGGGGGTTTTTGTCGTTCCGTTCCCTCTAACATTCCGGTACTGCCGAGCATTTGCAGAAGTTGTTGCCATTTCTGCCGGGGGATGGGCCGTTGACTCGGGGGACCGTTTCCGACTTGAGCGGCGATCGCCTCTTGATCGCGGCGGGAGACTTGCAGATAGGTTCCGTCCTCGGGGTTGCGTAAAATCCAATAGCCATCAGGGTGATCAATCCATTGCACGCAGGATTTGAGGCGCGGACCGTTTCCTGGGGGGATTTGGTCGAGGGCGAGTATTCCTTTATGGATAAGTTTACAAACCAGTTGGCTAACTAATTGGCTATCGACGAGAGAAAATTCCGTTAGACAGCGTTGTTGAACGTTCTCGACGGTGTATTGTCCTTGGAAGTAGCGCAGTGCAAAGCCTTCCCATTCTGAGAAGACATGACGCTGTCCGGTTTGGGGGCAACGCAGGACAACCCGCGTATCCTGTTTGACCTTTGCCAGTTGCCAGTAGGGCCGCAAATCGGGACAAACCCAATCTGGGGCGATCGTTGGCTGAGGGGGAAGGTTTTTGCGGCTGGACGTGACCATGATGATTAAAGTCTGAACCCTGTCTTTAATCTGTCGGCCGATCAGGACAGTTTTTACGGGGATTCCGGTAAATTGTTACAAATCTTTATATTTTGTGGGAAGAAGGAGGGGCCAGCCATTGGCTAATTTTCCTTTCTCCAGTCCATCGATCCTTGATTATAATTATCGAGTGAGAGACTCGGAGATAGAGACCAACTTTCCCTGCTGGGGGGAAAGCAGGGGGTGTTTAACCCTTAGTTAATCTATCACTCGTCACTATTGTAGTCAGGATGATTTAGCTGCTTCAATGTCTAAACCACAACCTTTAATCTGAAGCGATTAAAACAACTTCAGTCCCGAATTGATCGAGATAAGGATTTAGGGGAGTTCTGGGAGTTTTATATGGACTATTTTGCCGATCACCCGGAGTTTCTGGATTTTGGCGGTCGAGTTGAGCATCCGTTTTTGTCGGAAATTATTCCTCGTCTTAGTGAAACTATGGTTCAGAAAAAACCCAAAACTATTCTTTTTATTGGGATTCCTGACTATGATTTTGTTCATGGAAGTTTTCAGATTCCTAATAAAGTTGGGGCGTTTGTTTATTTTGAGAAAAAGCTCAAGGGGGTGCTAGCTATTTCCGAGTTAACAGGGTCGGGGATGACTAAGTTTTCTCGCTTTACGGGATATCCCGTGGAGAAGAACTAAGTCACCTCAATCGAGACCGCGATAGAGTCTGGCGATCGCCAATTCGAGGTTAAGGCTGGGGAGGAGGATCGGATCGCCCGTTTGGTAAATCGTCGTCTCCCAGGTGTTATCAGCCAGGCGGCGACGGATTTCGACGCGCTGAGTATCTTGGGAGATGCGGTATTCGTGACGGATGGGATTTTGGCGATCGAGGTCGAGGTAGTCTTGGGGAGAGATGGAGTGGGGAATGGCGATCATGGTGGAACATTGTAGAACGTTGCAGGGGCGCAACATGTTTCGTCCCTACTTGAGATCATAACCTCGTTACGGTAGGGTGTGTTGCGGCTCAAACCCATGTAGAACCAAGGGGACAATCTACAAACTGCCGCAACGCACCGGCTTTATAATCTGGCAAGGATCATCAATTTATCCTGGTATTTGTCGTCGGGTTACCAAATTGATGCGTTCCGGCTCGCTTAATCTTGTTGCAAACATTCAAAAATTGAATGAAGCCGGAACACATCCTACCGCCACTCTAGGTCACTTTTTTGGCGTTAGGTCGAGCTTTGGAATTGACTGATTAAGTTCGATAATTTATCGCTAACTAACGCACTCTACGACTGTGGCCGCGCTGTCTAAAATCTATGCCCTGATTGCTCACCATCCCGAGGCTATAGCCCAGAGTGAGAAAATCTCATTGTTCCAAGCCATCCAATCCAGCCTCCGCAAATTAGAACCCAGCGATGGCAGCGTTACCAGTGCTGATATGGAGAGCGCCATCCGCCAAGTGATAGACCAGGCCCTAGTGTCTGATACCGTCGTCAATATCTTTGATGCAGCGGGCATTAAAAACCCTGATGTCTCCATCATCTCTGAGGAATTTCTGGAAGAAGTCGAGGGCATGGAGCATAAAAACCTGGCTGTAGCTCTCCTCAAACGCCTACTCAGTGACGAAATTAAGGCCCAGCGCCGTACCAACATTGTCCAGAGCCGTAAATTGGAAGAAATGCTCGAAGCCGCGCTCAACCGCTACAAAAACCAGGTCATTAGCGTAACTGATGTTTTGCAAGAACTGATTGAACTGGGTAAGGATGTCCAAGCGGCCAAACAACGGGGCGAGGAACTGGGGCTGGAACCTTACGAACTCGCTTTCTATGATGCCCTAGCTCAGAATGACAGTGCCAAGGATGTGATGGGTCAAGATACGTTGCGGGAATTGGCCATCACCCTAGTCGCTCGTGTCCGTCGCAATGCTTCCATCGACTGGAACCTCAAGGAAAGCGTCCGCGCCCGCATGAAGATTATGGTGAAACGTCTCCTGCGACAATATGGCTATCCCCCGGATATGCAGGCTCTCGCGATTGAACTGGTACTGGAGCAAGCTAAGGTCTTTACTGAGTTTGAGGTGGAAACTCGTCGTTCATAGGAGGCTTGAGTTTGGGTATGGGTTGAGTATGGGGTTTGGGCGATCGCTCTCCGATGGCTGTGGGTTTCGATGACCGACGACCTTTGCTGGATAGTAGATGCGATCGCATCAGCAGGTAAACACAGCATTGTCGCGCCGCTATCAACGGGGATGTTATGGAGGGTGAGCGATCGCACCTGATTGCTAGGGATATACCCGCGCTTGGCTGCTGATTGATCGGCTCGATTTGTAATGGTGAGGGTTGTGAGAACTTTGCCCATATTTGGGGTAGACATTGCTGTACCTCCGTACCTTACCACCAGTGTAGCCAATAGATTGGGGCAGTTACCGTAGGAATTTCTAGGGTGAGGAAGAGAGCGATCTCCAATCATCAATTCATCCATAATCAATGAGTAACGGTAGGGTGCGTTGCGGCTCAAACCCATGTAGAACCAGGGCGACAATCTACAATCTGCCGCAACGCACCGGCTTGATAATCTTGATAATCTGGCAAGGGTCGTCAATTTATCCTGGTATTTGTCGTCCGGTTCCCAAATCGGTGCGTTCCGGCTGGCTTAATCTTGTTGCCAAAATTCAAGAATTGAACGAAGCCGGAACACAGGCTACCGCTTGAGTCTCAGTTTCTTAAGCTCCATCACGAATCCCTATATATTTACGACTACCCAGAAGCTAACTATAGTTATTAGGAAGATGACTCCAACAATAATAGAAATCGATTGAATATTGCTCAGTCTAAATCGAGATTTAAGCATTTGATTAATTCGCTTCAAAATTGCTGTAATCTGGTTTGTCAACCAACCTAAAACAAACAACAAAAATGTGGTTGATAACATTAATATTACAGTGAGAGCTTTCAACCACCAAGGGAAGTCATACTCATAAACCCAATCTTCCAAGTCTTTTTTAGCCTGCTGAACAGCCTGAACCGCATTTTCGGTAGTTTGGTCTCCAATCTGCAAGAGAATTTTTTTACCATTTAATTGGTAATCATAATCTACTTTTTGTGATTGGATGAGCGGGCTAAAAAGACTGTTTATTTTTTGGACTAAATTATTGACTTCTTCATGATTTTCGCAAACAAATTCCAAGATAGGATGCTCTTGAGGATAAGAATTGTTAATATATTTTCTCGGGCAATCTAATCTCATAACTTTTCTCCTTGATAGATGATTAATTTTTGATTCAGATGATTTCGTTGGAAATCATTTTTGTGAAAAAAAGTACGCTCCCATTTGGGGGAAAGAGGGGCGATCGCCACCGCCAGTCATCGCATAAACGAGTCTCTGGCGATATTCGTGGCGGATCGGGTTTTGGCGATCGAGGTCGAGGCCGTCTTGGGGAGAGATGGAATGGGGAATGGCGATTATGGTGGAACATTGGGCGAAAAATGTTTTGTCCTTACTTGAGAGCATAACCTATTGACGGTAGAATGCGTTGCGGATCAAACCCATGTAGAGGCGGACAATCTACAAGCTGCCGCAACGCACCGGCTTTATAATCTGGCAAGGGTCATCAAGTTATCTGGGTATTTGTCGTCCGGTTCCCGAATCGGTGCGTTCCGGCTGGCTTAATCTTGTTGCCAAAATCCAAGAATTGAACCAAGCCGGAACACACCCTACCTACCGCTTAAACGAAGCCGGAACGCACCCTACCGCTATTTATACAGCTTCACAAGTCCCTTTCTTACTGCATCTTGAAATACAGTTGGTATATGAAGCCGACCAGAATTTGCCGGTGCTTGGGGACGATTGGGATTAGACATATTAACATTGACTCGACCATTATGCACCTCTACATGGGTATGAGCGCCAAAGCTATAACCTGTGTTGCCTTCCCGTCCGATAAAAGTTCCAGCTTTGATAGTCTTACCTTTCATACTTTCATTGATGGATCCCTCAGCCAAGTGCCAATAGATGAAGGTTTTGTTTAACTCCTTGTTATAAATGGCAACAGTGCCATTATAGCCCCAGTGTGAAACAACCTTGTTTCCAAAAAATTCTTTCCCATTTTTAGCTTCGATTACCTCTCCCCCCACTAAAGCATAGAGTGGGCTATTTGGCTGTCCCCCAGAGGAGTCCATCGCTCGGCCTGTATTATGATAACCATCAGCCCGGCGAGAACTAATGTAGTTACCAGTACCCTTTTGATACAACGTGTTGAGATAGTCAGCTTCCTTGTAAGTGTAATTTGGTTGTAGGATAACATCATTATCAGGTTTAACTGTCCGTTTCGTCTCCGCATTCAAAACCAAATGATAGTTACCAGAATGACCAGACTGAGCCTTCACCCGAACATAGTATTCACTGTTTGCATCCAAATCGTAGGTTTCATGGATCGACTTCCGATTCTTAGAAAGAACCTTCTTCAATTCCTTGCCATTTTTGTCATACAAAGCAAACTCAAACTCTCCCTCAAGACGACCATTCCCGCTGGGATGACGAACCGCAAAATGCAAGAGGCGAGGATCTGAACCAGTAGAGAACTTGTAGTAATCCCAATCACCAGTCGGGATTCCAACATGGTCATTTACTGTAACTCGCTTACCACCAATGTTACCTAGATTCCGAGCCTCAGATCGACTCTGCCCTGCCTGATCTAAGTTGTGAACAAAGCTGTAATTATTAGATGAAGGCATCCATGACTTAGGAGTCATTACAACCCGATACTCACCAGTGCGAAGAGAATCATAGCGCAATACACTATTACCCGTGCTATTTGGATTGACAGCAACCCATTGTCCATTCTGTTTTCGATAGACGTTCGAGGTGTAGTGACGAGAGTCAATTGTCTTACCACTGGCATCATCTACTCTAGTGTGTAAGGTGCGTTCTGTCGCATTATCATGAACCCTAAACTGGTACTCAAGTTCATCATTTAAACCGTCAAACTCATGTCGTCCATCTGGGGCCCAGAGTTGCTCAAAATTCAACACCAAATCGTAGTTAGTCCGAGAACCGTTTTTAGCCGTAACTTCCACATAGTATTTGCTGTTAGGCTTGAGCCGCTTGGCTGCAAATGTTGGCTTACGATTCTCAGAATCAACTGACAATACTTCATCTCCCTTAGCATCCAATAAACGCATCTTGATATCACCATTCAGCAGCCGATTCCTGGTTACTTCATCCAAATCACTATCGAGACTGCGAACTGCGAACTGCAAGGTCGGTTGAAAATCGCTAGTGGTAAAGGCATATAAATCTTTATCACCCTGGGGGAGACCCACGTGGTCGCTGACAATGATGCGTTTACCATCAATCTTGCCATACTCTCGATCCAAATTCCGAGCTTTCGCCAAGGTATCCCCAGCTTGGTCTAAATTCACAATCATCCGATAAGGAATGTTAGCTTTATTCTGCTCGACATCCATCTTGATGAGATATTTTCCGGGTGGCAAATCTTTGTAATTTAGATAATTGTCATCAGAATTGATGTCAGTCAAGGGAACCTGTTGCATCCGTCCCCCACCGAGGTCACGATAGACAGTGGTGCGCAAGTCAGGATGAACTAGGGTTGTATCCCGTGCCGCCAAACTAATATCGTTTTTAGTCCCGTTTAACTCCACCCAGTATTCGCTACTGCCCCGCATATTAGGATAAGTGTGACGACCATCGGGAACCTTAACTACATTGCTTGGTTTAACAACATCCCAAATCGGCTTAACGGTCGAAGGTAAATCAATATTGGGTAACGCTTTCCCAGTCCCGTTAAAGTAGGGAATTGCTTTCTGACCATTCCAAATGATATATCCGCCATCAAAGTATTGAACCGCAGGCATATTCACTCCATCAAATGCCTGCTCGAAGATTTGGATATCTCGTCGTGAATTGCCCAGACGCTCAAGGTTCGCTTCATAGACTGCACGAACCTCCTCAATGGCCCGTTCCTTAGCAGCTATTTCCTGTACTGAAGGCGATGGAGTCGGAGTTGGAGTCGGTTGAGGATTCTGCCAGGGATTCTGCCAGGGATTTGGAATTGGTTGGGGCTGAATGACTTGTTTGGCGGGTAGAAACTCAACCACAGGATCTTCTCCACCCTGACTACCATCAACAAAGTTCATGATCAACCTATATTGATCAACTTTGGAATAGTTACTGCGATCGACCGTTAGAACATAGTTGCCAGGATCGAGTTTTCCGTCTGCACCTGCATAAAGTATACCGTCCCCATTGTCATCTTCACCCGTTAGAATAACTCGACCATTCTTGCGAAGAATAGCACTTCCTAGAAAGTCCAGTGAAAACTGTAGTGACGTCGGTTCATCAAGTCGGAAAGCAAAGGTATCAGCAGGGTTACTTGAATCCAACCAACCGTAATACCACCGCCGCCATTCTGGAGGGACAACCACATTTTGGACGGCCCGTTCACCTGGCGTAAAGACACCCTCACCACTCCAAGTTTCAGGACTCAAGAGAGCTGGTGTACTATGCTCTTCTGGCTTCGTCACCTTCGCCAAATGAACCGCCGCCGTCATATTCAGTAAGCCAGCACCTGTTTCAGCATTATGGCCGGTACTGCCTAAATCCGTCGCGGTTATCTGGATAATATTCACCACCTGACGATAACTCAACTCAGGATTAGCGGCCCAAACCTGGGACACGGCCCCCGTCACCTTCGCCGTGGCCACAGAAGTTCCCGCCATACCACTAGTTCCTTCCCCAGCTAAAGACAATTGGGGATTCTCCGTGGTTCCCCCATAAGCCATCACATCCAAGCCATGGCCATGACTGGA
>SMDP01000696.1 GCA_012911965.1 Geitlerinema sp. P-1104 | reverse complement strand
CAGTTACTCATCGCCGCCGCCGACGCCGCCCTCTATCGGGCCAAAAACGAAGGTCGCAATCGCGTGTATCTCGCCACAGCCGAAGAATTCAACCAAAGCGACTAACCCCCTACTGCCTACTGTCTACTGCCTGTCTTTCCCCTTCTTCCCCCAAATCAAGACCTGCTATAATACGATGCGGTCTTCCCCGAGGCAATATGGCACCGTTTAACCCATTCTCTGAGTCCGAGAAGCAAGCGTCCCGAACCTCCCCTCAACCCATTTCGGATAGGGCAATATCCCGAAAAACGCCCTGGACTGAACCTGCTGAAACTATTTCAATTATTGCCTGTGGGGGAGGCGTTGCCGTTGCCCTCATCTTTCAACAACTCGCCCTGGCCATTGTGCCACCCGTCTTTGCCCTCTCGTTTAACATCCTAAACCGCTCCCGTCGTCTCAAAGAGATGCGAGTTAACGGCCTCTTATCTCAACGTCAAACCCACGAGTTACGCCAGGAACTGCAAACTATCCAGGGATCTCTCGATACTTTGCCCCTAGCGGATCGCATCGTTGAAATCGAAGCCTGTGTACGTCGTTTAAGCGAAGCCACCCTAGAACTGCAAGGGCAACAGACTGGCATGGTCGACGAAATGGAGGACGATCGCGAAAAAATCAAAGAAGCCTTTGCCATTCTGCGTCAAGGGGTATACAATCTCAGCCACCATACCAACACCTCCATCGATCGCCTACGCACAGAAATGGACACCCTGCGGCGTGATGTAGAACCAACTGCCAAGCGAGTCGCACAGCAGATCACCCATCAGGCGATCGCCCCCCTGCAACAGCAGCAACAGCACCTCCAGGGAGAACTGAATCAACTTCAGCAGCAGCAATCCCTGCTCTCGCCACAAGTGCAACAGCTCACCGAAGCGGTCACTCATCTGCGGACTCATACCGCCCAACATTGGCTCTCAGAAATTGATCATCGTCTTGAATCCGTCCTACCTTACCGCTACCGAGT
>SMDP01000695.1 GCA_012911965.1 Geitlerinema sp. P-1104 | reverse complement strand
AGGCTCTGCCTCCCGAGTCGGACAGGCGGCAGAGCCGCCCAGAGTCCGTGTCACGGCAGAGCCATGACACGAGGAGGGAGGAAGTCTCTCAGGCACATCAGAAGTCTGTCAAAAAAAAGTTTTCCAAGTTTGCATAAAAACCTCCCTCCCCAGCGTTAATGGGATAGAACGCCACCCAGGAGGGACGCTGATGACCATCCAAATTGAGCAAATTGCCCAGTTTCTCGACCATCGAGACTGGCGCTATGACCTGCAAGCCGAGAAGAACCGCATCATAACCGCCGTGAACTCCGATGTGGTCGAGCAATTTGTGATTGTGATTGCGGTGCAGGAGGAGGGGGAGTATCTCAGCCTCTTTGCCCCAGAACTGCTGTATCTCAAAGACCATCATTATAAAGGTGTTGCCTTTCAGACCATGTTAGCCATGGCCTGGGAGGTGACGTTATTGCGCTGGGAATATGACCCCAGTGATGGGGAAGTGCGCAGCAGTACCGGAATGGCGGTGGAAGATGGTCAGGTGACGGAGACACAGTTTAATCGTCTCTTGTCGGGGTTGATTCAGTTGACGGAGGAGGGGATGACGCGGCTGAAGCAGGTGCTGGCCACGGGAGAAGACCCTGGACGAGTGGGGGTCGATGCGCAGTTGCTGGCAGCGTTACGGGAGATGCTGCCGGAGGAACTCCTCGGAGAACTGGGGGCGCAATTGCAACAGTTGAGTGACCCAGAGACTTGACCGACGACCTGGGTCGAATACCAGACACCGGGTGTCTTCAAGACACTCGGTGTCTCGCCCCGACCTTCTCCAGATTGGAGTTAGACAGCTCGAAAGGCCACTCGTTCATGATCCTTTATTAGCTCAACAATTTAGCGTAACAATTTAGCGCAACAATTATGATGCACTTTCAACAACTTTGTGAGTTTCTGCAACAGCAAAACTGGGACTACCAGGCTGATGGTCAAACACAACAGCTTCAGGTACAGCGGCAGGGATTGACGGTTTTGAT
>SMDP01000694.1 GCA_012911965.1 Geitlerinema sp. P-1104 | reverse complement strand
AACTAAGAGTTCTAAGGCGCCAAATCGCTGTTCATCTCGGCGTTGTAGGAGTTGTCCGAGTTCGTTGACATTGAGCTGGCCATCCCAGGTGAGAATAAAGGTGTCTTCGGCGTTGGAACTAAATTGACCATGGGTGGCCAGGTGAAGCACAGGACTGTCGGCACGACCTAGGGCATCCCGAGTCGCTTCGATGGTGAAGGATTCATTGAGGCGTACATCGGCGTTAATGGTGCCGCGAATCCGGTTGAGTTCTGTTTCTACCCCGGGTAGGGCTGTAAAGCCAGCGCGAGCTTGACTCAATCCCGCCACCACGGCTTGTAGGCGACGATTGTCTAAGGGTTGGGGTTCGAGGAGTTGTAGGCTCGGGGCGATCGCCAAGCTATAGTCTTCAATGAGATAATGGTCGCCGTCATGTAGGACAGCCATGGGCAGGTTGCGTAAGGCCCCATCTAGGACAAAGACTAGGGTTTCGGTTTGGGCCCGTCGCAAGTCGGCGGCGGCGGGGCGAATGAGCCAATCATAGAGTTGTTGGTACAGTTGCAGTTGTTCACTGCGGGAAAAGGACAAACTCAGGGATTGACGAAAGCGGTTGAGGGTTTGGCGTAATTCCCCTTCTGCCAGAGGGGTGCTGTAATGGCGTAAGGGTTGCCCGGGTAAGCCTAAAATTACCTCCAGGCGATCGCTGAGGATAATTGGATATAGGGCCGCGGCCTTAGCATCCACGGCTTCGAGTTGCATCGGACGGGCTTCTAAACAGGCTTCTCGGAAAAAGTTTTCCAATTCTGCCACTTGTAAGGCTTCGATGGTTTCTCGGGCCTGTCTCAGTTGCTGCTCAGTGGGGTCTCCCTGCAATAATAAACTGACCAGGTCGCGATAGATGGGTTCGACGGTTTCTTGGAACGATAGGCGAACTTCTGGGTTAATGGCCACGAGATCTTGACCGAGTTCATCGAGGGCGGTGACGGCATTGCTATAGGCCAGAATTGCTAAGTCTCGCTGGCCCTG
>SMDP01000693.1 GCA_012911965.1 Geitlerinema sp. P-1104 | reverse complement strand
AACTAAGAGTTCTAAGGCGCCAAATCGCTGTTCATCTCGGCGTTGTAGGAGTTGTCCGAGTTCGTTGACATTGAGCTTGCCATCCCAGGTCAGAATAAAGGTGTCTTCGGCGTTGGAACTAAATTGACCATGGGTGGCCAGGTGAAGAACAGGACTGTCGGCACGACGGAGGGCATCGCGAGTCGCTTCGATGGTGAAGGATTCATTGAGGCGCACATCGGCGTTAATGGTGCCACGAATCCGGTTGAGTTCGGTTTCTACCCCCGGTAGGGCCGTAAAGCCAGCGCGAGATTCACTTAATCCGGCGACGACGGCTTGCAGGCGGCGATTGTCTAAGGGTTGGGGTTCAAGGAGTTGTAGGCTCGGGGCGATCGCCAAGCTATAGTCTTCAATGAGATAATGGTCGCCGTCATGTAGGACGCCCATGGGCAGGTTGCGTAAGGCCCCATCTAGGACAAAGACTAGGGTTTCGGTTTGGGCCCGTCGCAAGTCGGCGGCGGCGGGGCGAATGAGCCAATCATAGAGTTGTTGGTACAGTTGCAGTTGTTCACGGCGGGAAAAGGACAAACTTAGGGATTGACGAAAGCGGTTGAGGGTTTGGCGTAATTCCCCTTCTGCCAGAGGGGTGCTGTAATGGCGTAGGGGTTGCCCGGGTAAGCCTAAAATCACCTCTAGGCGATCTCGGAGGATAATTGGATATAGGGCCGCGGCCTTAGCATCGACGGCTTCGAGTTGCATGGGACGGGCTTCTAAACAGGCTTCTCGGAAAAAGTTTTCCAATTCTGCCACTTGCAAGGCTTCGATGGTTTCTCGGGCCTGTCTCAGTTGTTGCTCCGTGGGGTCTCCCTGCAACAGTAAACTGACCAAGTCGCGATAGATGGGTTCGACGGTTTCTTGAAACGATAGACGAACTTCTGGGTTAATGGCGACGAGATCTTGACCGAGTTCATCGAGGGCGGTGACGGCATTGCTATAGGCCAGAATTGCTAAGTCTCGCTGGCCCTG
>SMDP01000692.1 GCA_012911965.1 Geitlerinema sp. P-1104 | reverse complement strand
TTTTTCCTTATGGTATTAACTAATACCTGAGACTCTGAATCAACTCTTTAAGCTGTCCTTGCACCTTTCGCAGTTGTTCCGCTTGTTCGCTGTTGCTCATCTGTTGTTTGTTGTATTTTTCTTGCTCAGAACGAATCTGCATCTCAATATAATCATAATTTTGAGTTAAACATTCGTTAAGCTTATCTTTAAGTTGATCTTCACATTTACGAGAAATTTTTAGAAATTCGTCTCTAATATTTTCCTGAACTTTACGCATTTCCTTAGCGTTTTCATCCTCCTCTTGGATGTCCCCCATCTCCGAAACGACGCTCAGTACACCAAACAAAGGGCCAAGTACTTTAGCAGCATTTCCTAAATTTTTAGCAATGTTCACAGCTCCAAAAGGCTTAAACTTAAAACCGACGGCTTTTCCCACATCTAAAACAGTTTTATGCAAGGGGCTACCCGCCACATCTAGACTACGCAAGAAATAGCCGCGTCCGGGAATTTTAGTAAATCGGCGAGTGGCTTGGCCAGCAATCTTGTCAGCCATCTTTTCCGGATTCAATCCAAAATATTTAGCAAAGTCATTAATCTTCTTGACTTGATCCCAAAACTTGTGGTTATCAAATCCCGGTGGAGTTGAAGAACCTGGAATGGTTCCGTCAGCTTCGACTGAAGCTGTGAAACTAGCCATGAAATCACTGTTGAGAATTTTCTTAATATCATCTTGTAATGATGAGAATGAATCCTCTATAGCTTGATTGAATTTTTCCTCAACTTCATGATAAATCTCCTCTAATTTAATCTCGATTTCTTTCTGTCTAGTATCGAGGTCGCTCTGTTCTTTAAGGTTAGGGATCTCATTAGCGAAGTCACGTCCCAGAGAGCCAATCCTTGAATGAGCATCTAAGGCGATGCGTCTCACTTCAACATCTAGGCGCTTGCGCTCATCACGAATTCGACGTGAGATTCGCTGCAATCCTTCCAGAAAAAGAGTATCTTGCTCAGAATGACCCAGAAAC
>SMDP01000691.1 GCA_012911965.1 Geitlerinema sp. P-1104 | reverse complement strand
ATTTTTCCCGTAGCGGGTTTGCCTTTAGCTTGCCGCTCCTCGGGGGTTTCAATGCCGTGAGCTATAGCATTATTAACCAAATGTGTCAAGGGGTCAGTCAAATGTTCCAGAATCATGCGGTCAATGAGAGTATCGCGACCATCGACCTGTAACTCCACCTGCTTGCCAAACTTGAGGGCATTATCCCGTACCCCTCGGGGCAGACGGTCAGCTGCATTGGAAAAGGGAACCATGCGCGATCGCGTCAACCCTTCTTGCAATTGAGTGGTAATCTGCCGTAATTGACGAGTCACCTGGTCATTTTCATCCACCAAGAACTCAATATCCGAGGCCGACTCTCGCACTCGCACAATCAACTCAATAATATCTTGAGCCTGTTCATGGAAGGCTGTAAAGCGGTCCATTTCCAGAGCATCATATTCCCCATCTTCATGGGGATGATGAGCCTGCATCTGTCCCTGAGTCACCAATCCCGGATCACTGCTATTCCTAGCCCTTGATTCAGCCACAGGTCGGGACTGGCGATGCTGACGACTGGCCAACAGTGCCATCTCCAGCAGCGTGCGCTCATACAAATCCTGCATTCGTTGCCCCACCTCCGTCAGCTGACTGACTTGGTGCAACAAATTATCGAGAAACTGTCGTAACCGTTCTTGGTCCTGTTCCAAGCTATTACGATTAACCACCAACTCCCCAACCAGGTTACTCAAATTATCCAGTTGTTTAATAGGAACCCGCATCGTTTGCTCAAACGCCGGGCGCGTCGTCCGTTTAGCCCGACCACCGCCCCCAGATGGACGACCCGTCGTCGGCATCGAAGGCGTTTCGCTGGCTGCTCTCTGGGGCGGTCGGCTTGTCTCCCCTGGAGTCCCCATTCCATCGAGATCTAAGAGATCTTCGAGATCCTTAAACTCATCGTGCGACTCCGACCTAGGAGAGGACGAAGCTGGGAAACCGCTCTGATCCAAATAGGCCGCTAATTGGTCGAAGCCATCCTCCCCTAAAAA
>SMDP01000690.1 GCA_012911965.1 Geitlerinema sp. P-1104 | reverse complement strand
GGCTGTCGGGCGTTGCATAAAAGCAACGGGCAGAGTATAAAGAACTGTAAAGTCACAGCATCGCGTCTGTTGGGTTCACAATCTTCACTATCCACTAACAAACGGGCAAACGTCATGAAGGAATTTTTGATTAACATTCTGCAATTTGTCGGTCTCGCCTGCTGGGTTGAGATCCGCACGGACCAGCCCCAATGCACCTATTACTTTGGTCCGTTCCTGTCTCAGAAAGAGGCCAACCTGGCTAAAGTCGGCTATATCGAAGACTTAGAAGCTGAAGGGGCCCAAGGAATCCAGGCTCGGGTGGGGCGTCATAAGCCCTCAGAACTGACGATTTTTGATGAGGCTACTGAGTTTCCGAAGTCTCCCCCAAAGCCGGCCTTTAGCGGTCAAATGTAGTTGAGGGCCTGTCGCTCAGGGTGTGTCAGCCAAGTCAATATATCTTGACAAACCAAATGGGGAACTTCCCAAGGAAATAGGTGCGCGGTTTCTTCGTAAACCCTCACGTCGCAGTGAGGAAGGAGCCGCGCTGTTTCATGGCTTGAAGCGGGGGTGATATGGCGATCGCCCTCCCCGATGAGCCAGAGACAGGGACAGTGAAGTTGTGATAAGTGCGATCGCCGATCATAGCCCCCTTGGAGTGCCTGGGACAGGGCCTGACGGGCCAGGGGGGTGGTTCCTAAATAGGCCGAAATCCCCTCTCGGGCCAGATAGCGATAGACGGCTGGGGTTTGACGATTCACGAGATAGCGAAAGAGCGATCGCCGTCCCCAATGGTCAATAATCCATTGACGGCCAGGAAATATCCCATTACTAATCCCCGCCAAAGCCGAATAGGTTAACATCGCCCGGGACACGGGGGGATGGTCACTGCGAGGACGAGCGGCCGTGGCCACGCCGATAATCCCCAGGACTTGCTCAGGATGCCTCAGGGCTAGTTCCAGGGCGAGAATGCCCCCTAATGACCAACCCAGCAGCCAGAATTTATCGAGATCGAGGCGGGTTAGGAGTGC
>SMDP01000069.1:14976-19929 GCA_012911965.1 Geitlerinema sp. P-1104 | reverse complement strand
CCTACTGCCCAGGGCGACCACAAGGGTACGCCCCTACGTCTTTTCTGTTCCCTGTTCCCTGTTCCCTGTTCCCTTATTGCCCAGGGCGACCACAAGGGTACGCCCCTACGTCTTTTCTGTTCCCTGTTCCCTGTTCCCTGTTCCCTACTGCCCAGGGCGACCACAAGGGTACGCCCCTACTACTACTGCCTACTGCCTGTTGCCTTCTTCCCCCTCCCCTCTCACGGTACAATGAGGCCTTCAGTCCCCTTGCAATAGGTAGATTAATTGTGGAGCGAGTCAACCTCAAACCCGACTGGTTGCGTGTCAAAGCCCCCCAATGGCAACGAGTCGGCAACGTTAAAGAGATTCTGCGAGACCTCAGCCTTAATACGGTTTGTGAGGAAGCCTCCTGTCCCAACATTGGCGAGTGCTTCAACAATGGCACGGCCACCTTCCTGATTATGGGTCCGGCTTGCACTCGCGCCTGCCCCTACTGTGACATTGACTTTGAGAAGAAACCCCAGCCTCTCGATGCTAACGAACCTCTACATCTCGCCGAAGCTGTACGGCGACTGAGGCTCAATCATGTGGTGATCACCTCCGTTAACCGGGATGACTTGTCCGACGGTGGGGCCTCTCAGTTTGTTAAGTGCATTGAGGCGGTGCGTCAAGAGTCCCCAGGAACCACCATTGAGGTGTTGATTCCTGATCTCTGTGGCAATTGGCAAGCCCTAGGAACCATCCTGGCGGCCCAGCCAGAGGTTCTCAATCATAACACGGAGACCGTGCCGCGTCTGTACCGACGCACTCGTCCCCAAGGGGACTATCAACGGAGTCTTGAGCTATTACAACGCACTCGTGAGTTAGCCCCCTGGGTGTATAGTAAATCCGGGATTATGGTGGGTCTCGGAGAAGAAGATGGGGAAGTGCGTCAGGTGATGCAAGACTTGCGGGCTGTGGACTGCGATATCCTCACCCTAGGGCAATATCTGCAACCGAGTCAGAAGCATTTAGGAGTTCAGGATTTTATTACCCCTGAACAGTTTGATGCTTGGCGGGAGTATGGGGAGTCCATTGGCTTCTTGCAGGTGGTGGCCTCTCCTCTGACGCGGAGTTCCTATCACGCCGAACAGGTGCGATCGCTCATGGAACGCTATCCCCGGACCCCAACTCCTGTTCACTCTGTTTCCACAAGTCCGAATTGATGACGATTTTAATTGTTGCCACCGGGAATCCCGGTAAACTCAAGGAGATGCAGGAGTATCTGGAGGAAACCCATTGGGACCTTCAGTTAAAACCCAAGGATCTCGATATTGAGGAAACCGGGACGACCTTTGCTGAAAATGCTCGCCTGAAAGCCGTGACCGTGGCCCAAGCCACGGGACAGTGGGCGATCGCCGATGACTCTGGCCTAGCGGTGGATGCCCTCGACGGTCGCCCAGGCATCTATTCCGCTCGCTATGGGGCCAACGATGGCGATCGCATCCAACGGCTGTTAACAGAACTCGGAGAGACTGGCGATCGCCGGGCCCAATTCATCTGTGCGATCGCCCTGGCCAATCCCCAAGGGGCGATCGCCCTAGAAGTCCAAGGCTGTTGTCCCGGCGAAATCCTAGAGGCCCCAAGGGGCCAGGGAGGATTCGGCTACGATCCCATCTTCTGGGTCCGACAACAGCAGCAAACCTTTGCTGAAATGGCCCCCAAGACCAAAAAAGCCTGTAGTCATCGGGGTGTAGCCTTTAAGCAACTGCTCCCCAAACTGGCCCAACTCCAGCCCTAAGACAGCCCCTAAGACGACGGTTGGCTCAGTTTGGCGAAGACCTCATCCAAGACTGGGGGGAGACGGCGCATAATTTTGCCCTTCTCGCGATCGACCGTCACCAAGGTAATGCGCGCACTGAGAAAGGGATCTCCTCCCTCCATCGGCACAATTTGGTAATCCCAATTGAGGCGTACACCCGCCCCCGGTTCCATGGAAGTCCGTACAATGGCCGTCTCACCCAGACGCATAGCTCGGTGGTAGCGAGTGGATAACTCCACCACCAACAACTCACAGCCGAGAGCCACTAAGTCCGCGTAATCAATACCAATTGAGCGCAGACATTCAACGCGGGCCTCTTCCATCCAAGCAATATACTGTCCATGCCACACCACACCCCCATAATCCGTATGGTGAGGATGGGCGCGGACAGGATACTCAAACCATAAGCCATCTTCAGCGACCAAGCGGTTTTGGATTGCCCCCGTGGGGAGATGTTCTGAATCGCGCATCACAAACTGTTTCAAAACGCTACATTTCTACAAATTTTGGGCCGGTTATCGGGCTTATCCTTAATCTTAGTGTCATTGCACAGGTTTGGGCACACCGCAGCCGAACGGTACACCCTTGCATCACGTGTTGTCAATACCCAATACTAAAACTATGATTGAAAGAATTCTTGTTGCCGTCGCCGGACGGGGGTTGTGCGAAGAGATGCTCAACCAACTCCTGGAGATTCCGGAGATTCAGCGAGCCGAAATTACAGTCCTTCATGTGGTTCCCCCTCAAGTCTCTGCCGACCTTGTCTCCGAAAAACTCGAAGAAGGTGGACGAGTCCTGGCTCAAGCGGTCAAATCTCTGAAAGTTGATCCGAGTAAAATCAACCCACGACTCAAACAAGGAGATCCCAAAACCATCGTCTGCGACGTCGCCAAAGAAGAAAACGCCGATTTGATCATCATGGGATCTCGGGGCTTGGGCCGTCTCGTCTCAATTTTAGAGAACTCCGTCAGTCAGTATGTCTTCCAACTCGCTGACCGCCCCATGTTGCTGGTCAAAGATGAGGTCTACGTCAAACGGCTCAAACGAGTCATGGTCGCCTTGGATGCGTCTGAGTCCGCCCAAGAGTCCCTAGACCTGACCCTATCTTGGGTTAAGGATCTCAAAGATGCCAAACTGATTCTCACCCACGTCAATCCTCCCGACAAGAACGTCGCCCCAGAAAATGACCCAGTCCTAAAAGCCGCCAGCGAGAAGGCCAAACGCCTTGGCTTAGCCACCCAAAGCCTCATCGCCTCAGGGAAAGCCGGCCCCGAGATTTGCCGCCTCGCGGAAGATAACAATGTCGATTTGTTGGTCTTAGGATCTCCTGACCGTCGTCCTAACATTGCCAAAGCTTTACCCGACTTAGATCGGCTCCTGGGCCAATCTCTCTCGGACTATGTTCGTGTCTATGCCAACTGTCCCGTTTTGTTGGCCCGTTAGCATCCCTGAAGCATCCCAAGCAAAACCCCCCAGCTTTAACCAAAACTGGGGGGTTCGCAGAAACGGGGTGAGCTAACTGCGATCAAAACTGATCGTGAGCTTTTAGCTCTCCCGGCTTTGGGTCTGGATATACAGAATTAACAAGAAAACCGTGGGCACGAGCACAAATAAAAGACTCGCTACAAAACCAAGATCATTAACTTCCATAGAAAGCCTCGAGCATCTTAAACAATGAAGCTTCTCTAGGATATCATGGCTTGGTTTTAATGCTCACCTCACCATTGACCTGTACTTGACAGGCTAAACGATAGCTATCTGGTTTCTTACGCAACTTGCGCTTTTCTGTTTCCGTTGGTGGCGATAGGTTCTCCATCCCCTCAATGACTTCAACAATGCAGGTTCCACATTGCCCGTAACCACCACAGTTCGTCAGCTTGCCCCAGGTTTTGTAGACATCAACTTTATTTTCAAGGGCTTTAATCCGTAGATTTGCACCATCGGCTGCGACAATTTCCAAGTCCTCGTTAACAAACTTAATATTAGCCATGGGTACTCTCCATCTGTGGGTTTGGCTTACAACAACTAAGGGGTGGTTTTATGTTAACAATCTTTACGATTTTTGTAAAATATTGTTAATCATCATCCTAGCCAAAGCTGAGGTTTGGCAGTGGTCTGACCCCCTGGAGCCATGCCCTTTCAGAGTTGTCCTTGAATCTCATCAACAAAGGGATAATTGCTGACGGCACGCTGCAACTGAGCTAAAGAACGGTTGTAGCCCAAAATGGCGGTTACCAAGTTACCCCGAGCCTGGGTTAAATCATTCTGAGCCGCAATCACATCGGTTTGGGTTCCCACCCCCGCTTGAAATCGCAACCGGGCTAAATCCAGACTTTCCTCAGCCAACTCTAGGGCGGTGGTCGCTCGACTCACATTTTGCAGGCGAGAGTCGAGTTGATAGTACGACTCTTCAACTTCAGAGCGCACCTGATTACGAGCATTGGCAAAACGAACCGATGCCGACTCTTCCTGAACTTCAAGTTGGCGAATGGTGGCGGCCCTGGCTCCTCCATCAAAGAGATTCCACTGCATCCGGGCCCCGGCTGAGTAGCCTTCCGTTAAGCCACTGACTCCATCGCCAGAGGTGGTTACTAAGTTGGCTGAGCCAAATAGGGAAAATTGAGGCAGTGCCTGCGATCGCACCACCCGTTGTTGTTCCTGAGCAATATCACGATCAATCAGTTCCTGTTGCAACTCAGCCCGATTGCGGAAGGCTAAAATAATCGTGTCATCGAGGGGTAACTCCCAAACTCCCGCTAAATCCACCGGATCAGCGGCGGCGAGATCCACCGACTGGGGGACATTTAAGAGCCGTGCCAACTGCCGTCGTGACACCCGTTGCTCCGCTAAAGCTTCATTGAGCACCTGTTGATCATTGGCCAATTGCACCTCGGCCCGCAAGACATCAAAGCGAGTGCCCACACCGGCTCTCTCTAGGTTCTGCGCATCCCCTAAACTCTGCTCGGCATTCTCCACCGCTGCTCGGCCGATCTGCACATTCATATCCGCTTCTTGGATATTGTAGTAGGCATTCTGAACCTGCAAGCGCACCTGTTCGAGCTGTCGCTCAATCTCTAGTTCAGTATTGCGCACCTGAGCTTCAGCGGCGGCAATTCGGCCGGCGCGTCCGCCAAAATCGAATACTGTATAGTCAACACTCAACTCCGTGT
>SMDP01000069.1:0-14519 GCA_012911965.1 Geitlerinema sp. P-1104 | reverse complement strand
TTCGTCTGCCTGCAACGACTCCACCGTGAGCTGCTGTGGCACAGAGCGATCGCCGTCAGAAACGGTCTCCTTGGTTAAGTCTTTACCTAACGCTTTCGGGGTGGCTTGAACCTCAACACAATTGAGGGCGATGGCGGCTGTTAAGCTAATCACCATCCAATCACGCAATCTGGTCATATGCTTTGTCTGAAATTCGCCAAGCGTCGGACGGGTATGAGAGTCCTTTGCAACAGAAGTCTGGGCAATTCGGGATTGTCCCCTTAGCACCATAGCAGTTCATTTGCGGGGTTGGACGGAAAACGGGCAAAAATTTCTCGATCGCCCCAGAGGCATTTTCCCGGGAGGGCGATCGCGATACCATGGTCCTAGATGACGACTGTCATTGTCCGAGTCGAGTTCCACGATGCCCTAAGCCAGCGTGGCTCAACTCGACGGTTGTGTCCCTGTCACCGTTGTTAATTCGTTGTGAGTAGCCCCGACGCCAGCGATCTAGCCCGCATCAACTACGAAACCGCCAAAGAGGAGTTTGAACAAGGCCGTTACCGGCAAGCCGTCACCCTCCTCGAACAAGCCAGCGCCCTCAGCGAACGGGCCAGCCCCCTGGGGGGTGACATTCAAATTTGGCTGGTGAGTGCCTATCAATCCGTCGGCGACTATCCCGCCGCCATCGGCCTCTGTCGTCAACTCAGCCGTCATCCCAACTGGGCCACCCGCCAACAGAGTCGTCGTCTGTTAGCTATCCTAGAAGCCCCTCGCTTAGCCTCCCGTCCCGAGTGGAACGTGAGTATTCCCGACTTAAATAACGCCGAGGTGGCTCAGCCGAGCGATCGCAAAGGGGCCAATCCCACCGGTGGCCGTCGCCCCCCCAAACCCCGCCCCATCCGGGAACCGGACCCCATTGATCCCAGTCAGATTAACCGCTCAGATAATCAATTTGTCTGGTTTGCCCTCATCAGTAGCCTCTTAATTCTCGGCGGTCTGATTGGCTTGAGTTAAGTTCCTTAAGACAAAAGAGGGCTAATGTCAAGATTTTGCTCCACAAAATCCGTCAAATTTTCCAACAGCGTTTCCCGTTGTTCCCGATAGTTGGGAATACCCGTGGGTAACGCCTTGAGACCCCGCTGTTGCCGTAAACGGTTTAACCAAGTGCGTCGCCAGGGGCCACTATCAAAAATGCCATGAAGATAGGTTCCCCAGACCGATTGATAGCTATCCACAATGCCGAGTTTGCTATCTTCAAACAGAGGTTGAAAGGCATCCGTCTGCGCAAACTTAGAGCGACCACGATGTAACTCATAGCCAGTCACGTGCAGTCCCACATGAGGATAGGTGGACGTAACAGACCGCTGTCGCGCCACCTTTTGCTGCGTAATCACCGTGGTCATAGGTAATAACGACAGGCCCGAAATACGCCCTTCCATCCCTTCGACTCCCTCAGGATCGGCCACAAACTCCCCCAACATCTGAAAGCCGCCCGCAATGCCCAACACCGTACCACCGGCGGCCTGGTAATCCAAAATCTCCTGAGCCATTCCCGACTCTTGTAACGCCTCCAAATCGGCGAGGGTGGTGCGGCTTCCCGGCAAAATCACCGCATCAGGATAGCCCAACGACTGTTTCAGGGATACATACTTCACCCGCACCGTTGGTTCGGCATCCAAGGGGTCAAAATCAGCAAACCCGGTTAAATGGGGTAGGCGGACGACCGCTACCGTCACTTCAGGGGAGGTAGCTTTACCATGGCGTTTCAACAGGTTGAGGGTTCCCTGATGAGAGCAGGCGATCGCATCCCAAGGAATCACCCCCAAGACCGGGATTCCCGTCCGTTCCTCCAGCCAGGAGACGGCCGCTTGACTAACCGCCTGGGGACTGCGCCACTTATTAATAACAATGCCTCGGACCAGGGCCCGTTCAATCGGTTCTAATAGCTCTAAGGTTCCCACCACATGAGCTAAAGCGCCACCTCGCTCACTGTCGACCAATAACAGCGTCGGGGAATTGAGATATCGGGCCACGCGCATATTGGCCAAATCCGAGCCTCGTAGATGGACCTCCGCTGTACTCCCAGCACCTTCACAGACTAAGAGATCGAACTCACCCCCTAACTGATCTAAACATTGACGTACCAGCGCCCAACCCTCGCGTTCAGCCCAGCGGTGAAACTCGTTAATACTGAGGGTTTCTGTGACGACTCCTTTAATAATGACTTGATAGGCGGAATCTCCTTTGGGTCGGAGTAGGAGTGGATTCATCTCCACTGCTGGGGCAATCCCCGCCGCCCAGGCCTGGAGGGCCTGAGCATAACTCATCTCGCCACCAATCTCTGTCAAATAGGATTGCACGCTGATGCTGGCCCCTTTAAAGGGGGAAATACGAATGCCTTGGCGGGAGAGTAAGCGACATAGTGCTGTTGTTAAAACTGACTTCCCGGCTTCCGATGTTGTCCCTAACACGGTAAGGGCTTTCATGCAAAACTGCCTCTGAACAACCAATGAGATTTATGCTGTGATTGGGGTGATCGCCCCCCGGCTCCCCTGTGATGTCGCTCCAATCTTACACACCAATTTCCTGAATGTCAGATTCCCCGGCTCATCACAGCCGTCAACGAACCCCGGCTCAATCCTGATGAAACCCTGAAGCTGCTAGAAAATCGGGCCATGGCACAGTAGCATAGACGGTAGAAAACTTGACTTGTATCTAAGCGAAACTGAGACCGAATGGCAGTTTTACACGGCAGTTGGCTCCTCGACGACAATTCCTTTTTCCTTTGGGGAGAAACCTGGCGGCGTTTGCTGCCGGATGCGATCGCCAACCCCGAAGAGATTGCCAAGCATCCCTTTGCCCTCAGCCCCGAAGACCTGCATCAGTATCTCTCTCAACAACAGCTTAGCCTGCCTCGGGATTGCCCCTCTCAGGTGCAACGGCTACAACTGCCGAGTCAAGAGGATGACAGCGGTCTGCGTCCCCTCTATTCTGCGGGTCCTCGTCCCGCTCCGGCGACCCTAAGCCTGCATCCTTGGCAGGTGTCGGGTCTTCGGTTAAGCCCTCAGCAGACCCTAGATCTGTTGCGTCAACTGCCCCTCACTGTGGCTGAGGCGGATTCGGGAGCAGGGCAAGGCTGGCTCGGCCCGGACTTACGACTCTGGCAGCATCTGAGTCGTTGGAGTTTGGATTTATTAGCCCGAGGCAAGTTTGTCCCTGGCTTCGTGTTGCGGGCTGATGGTCGTCTCGAAGCCCGTTGGCAACTGCTGCTCGACAGTCCCAGAGATAGCGATCGCCTCTACCGCTTTAGTCAACGTTTTCCCGATGCCTGTCGGGCGATCGCCCCAGAGTCGGACCCCACGACCACTCCTAGCAACCTGCCCAGCCCCCAGTCCCTGATTCGTGGCTTCCTCAGTGCGATCGTCGATTGCCAAGTGCGGCAGATGCACCCCAATCCTGGGGACACCCCCGTTCCTCCTCTGCTCAAAGACTGGTTTATGGGGCTAACTGGTTCCCAGCCTCATCTCAATCTCAGCCTCAAACAAGCCGAACCCCTAGCCAGCACCCTCAACGCCTGGCTGGCCCCCGTGGAGTCGGCTCTGTTGGGACAAAACCAATTTCGCACCGCCCTACGCCTAGACCCTCCCCAGCAGCAAGGAGAGTCCTGGTCCTTAGAATTTCTCCTGCAAGCGGTGTATGACCCCAGCTTCACCGTTCCCGCCGCCACCATCTGGACTCACGCCGTCGATCGCCTCAGCCTGGGCGGTCATACCATCAACCGCCCTCAAGAAACCCTCCTCAGTGGTCTAGGCTTAGCCTCGCGCCTCTATCCCACCCTGGAAGGGAGCCTAGAAACCTCTCGCCCGCAACGCTGTTCCCTCGATGCCATTCAGGCCTATGAGTTTCTTAAAACTGTGCGTTGGCGACTCCAAGAAACAGGTTTAGGGGTTATCCTCCCGCCCAGTTTAGAGAGTCTCGATCGCCCCTCAGGACGCATGGGCCTCCAAGTACGAGCAGAAGCCCCCAAACCGGGACAAAGCTTGGGACTCCAAGGACTCCTCAACTTCCAATGGGAGCTAAGCCTAGGTGGAAAAACCATCTCCAAAGCTGAATTTGACCATCTGACGACTCAAGGAAGTCCTCTGGTGGAAGTGGATGGGGAATGGGTGGAATTACGGGTTGCTGATGTGCGGGCGGCGATGGAGTTTTTTAATAATCGCCAAGGAGACTTGGCCCTATCCTTAGAAGATGCCCTACGCATTAGCATGGGGGATACTCAAACCCTGGGGAAACTGCCGGTCGTGCAGTTTGAAGCCAGTGGGGTCATGCAGGAGTTGATGGATACCCTCACCGGCAAACGCCGCCTCGAACCGCTCCCGGCTCCTCCCAGCTTTGCCGGCGAGTTGCGTCCCTACCAAGCCCGAGGGGTCGGCTGGTTAGCGTTTCTGGAGCGTTGGGGCTTGGGAGCCTGTTTAGCGGATGATATGGGCTTGGGGAAAACCATCCAAACCATCGCCTTTTTGCAACATTTACAGGAAAAATCGGCGCTGAACGGCCCGGTGTTATTGGTCTGTCCAACGTCGGTGTTGGGCAACTGGGAGCGTGAAGTGAAGAAGTTTGGCCCCTCTCTCTCGGTTCAGGTTCATCATGGAGCTAAACGGGCAAAAGGCAAACAGTTACGTCAGGTCGCTAAAGACCACGATTTGCTGATTACCAGTTATGCGCTCGTCTATCGAGATCTAAAAGACCTACAGAGCATTTCCTGGCGCATTCTAGTTTTAGATGAAGCTCAGAATATCAAGAATCATCACGCTAAGCAATCCCAGGCAGTGCGACAACTTGCGAGTGATTTTCGCATTGCCTTAACGGGGACTCCTGTTGAGAATCGCCTCTCGGAACTTTGGTCGATTTTAGACTTTTTGAATCCGGGGTATTTAGGCAATTCTGGATTTTTTAAACGACGCTTCGCCATTCCTATTGAGCGGTATGGAGATACGGACTCATTGAAAACCTTGCGATCGCTGGTTCAGCCCTTTATCTTACGCCGTCTCAAAACTGACAAGGATATCATTCAAGATTTACCTGAAAAACAAGAGATGACAGAGTTTTGTCCGCTCACACCTTCGCAGGCAAAACGGTATCAGGAGTTGGTACAAGCCTCGCTGGTGGAGATTGAGTCAGCCCAGGGAATCCAACGCCGGGGGTTGATTTTGGGCTTGTTAACCCAACTGAAGCAAGTCTGTAATCATCCCCAGTTATTGGGGTTGAAAAATAAAAAAAGTAAAGCCGATATTTTGCGGCAAATGAGTCAGGATTCCGGTAAAATCCAACGACTCGAAGAACTCCTAGATGAGCTGATTGCTGAGGGCGATCGCGCCCTGATTTTTACCCAGTTTGCTGAATGGGGCAAAGTCTTAAAAACCCATTTAGAACGACGGCTGGGCGGGGAAGTCTTCTTCCTCTACGGTGCAACCCGCAAAGCTCAACGGGAAGAGATGGTGGAACGGTTCCAAGACGATCCCCAAGGACCGCGCATCTTCATTCTCTCCCTTAAAGCCGGGGGGACTGGGTTGAATCTCACCCGCGCCAACCATGTCTTTCATGTCGATCGCTGGTGGAATCCCGCCGTCGAGAACCAAGCCACAGACCGCGTATTTCGCATTGGTCAAACTCGCAATGTTCAGGTTCACAAATTTGTCAGCCAGGGAACCCTAGAAGAAAAAATCCACGACCTTATCGAGAGTAAACAAGCCCTAGCGGAACAAGTGGTCAGTTCTGGAGAATCCTGGCTGGCAGATCTCGATACGGACCATCTGAGAAACTTACTCTTGCTCGATCGCACCGCCATTGTTGAAGATGAATAAGGCGATGTCACTGGGGTGCTAGAACCATGCTTTTTGTCGCTTGCTTTTTGTCGCTTAGAACTGGCACAACCCACCTTGGACAGTCGCCAATTCAGCAGACTACAATGGAGTTACCCTGAAACAGGCGATCGCCTGTTCACCCCTATCTAAAAAGGTTGTCCCATGCTAAATCGTTATATCCCGATTTGGACTTTTGTTGCACTGGGTAGTCTGTTGCTCACAGCCCCCAATAACTCGGCTCACGCTCAAAGCGTTGGGCCAGTCGCCTTCCAGCCCCCAACCGGCGAACGTTTACCGGACTCGGCCGGTGGCGCCACTCGCCCCGCCTCGCAAAAGTGTCGTCAAGATCCCAGCAGTGAGCATCCTCTGTCTGCCTTAATTCCCGTAGGATACGTCGGACTGACCACCGCTGAAGCGCCGGCCATATTTGTCTATCTTCCTCCCACAGAAGCAACGAGCGTCTATTTCAGTCTAAAAGACGAACAAAATCAGGAACTGTATAGTGAGATTATCCCTATCGAAGACAGTGCCGGTATTTTACAAGTTGAATTGCCTTCAACGGTCGCTCCTTTAGAACTTGAGCAAACCTATCACTGGGACTTAGGGATTTTATGTAACCCCGTGCAAACAGATCTGCCTTGGGTCAGCGGCGTTCTGCGCCGGGTGAGTCCGAGTCATGATCTTCCCCCTGATTTTGCGCAATGGTCTCCGTTGGAACAAGCAACTTGGTATGGTAATGCCGGATTATGGTACGACACCCTAAATCTGTTGGCTCAAGAGTATCGTCAAGCACCCGAGAATCCACAATTACTCGAAAGTTGGACGAATCTCCTAACGACCGTTGGCCTCGGCGAACTAGCTGGGGAAGCCTTCTTAACGTTCTAAGCCCGAGTCTCGGTTAAGTTAGCGCCAGTTTGGGTTCGACTACAGTGAGAGAGCCAATAGACCGATATAGTAGAAGGGAATGAACGTTTGTCCCCAGCGTCCCCTCAATTGCAGGGTGCATCCTCTCGCATCATCCGAATCTGGCCATACTGCACCGACTAATCTGTTCATGCAAAGACCTCGATGGGCAAAAGGTAATCGCTGGCGAGATTCGGTTTTGTCAGTCCTGATGGTCATGGTTGCCGTGATCATCTTGGAATATCAGGGGATGTTTCAACTGCTTGAATGGGCAACCTTAGATAACTATTTTCGCCTGCGTCCTCCTGAAGCGCCCGAAACTCGCATTGTCTTGGTCACCATTGATGAGGATGACCTGAGAGAGTTGGGAGGATGGCCCATCAGCGATCGCATCCTAGCCCAAACCATTGCCAATCTCGCCGCAACCAACCCAGCTATCATCGGTCTGAATATCTATCGAGATTTGCCCGTCTCGCCGGGGTCCGAGGAGTTAGACCAACGGATGGAAACCCTCCCGAACCTAATTGGCGTTCATAAGCTCATCGGCGCTCCTGTAGCTCCACCACCGATTTTAGCGGAGCGAGGCTTGATCGGCTTTGCGGATTTGGTGCGCGACCAAGATGGCAAGATTCGCCGCAGTCTTCTCTCCCATCCCGATGCAGAGGATCAGATCCAACTGAGTTTTGCGGCTCAGGTGAGCTTATTCTATCTACAACAAGAGCATCAGCTAGAGCTGACTGTCGTTGACCCCCAACGGAGCATCATGGAATTGGGTCAGGCCCGTTTTATCCCCTTACGAGGTGGCGAAAGTGGCTATGGTCAAACCAATGCGGGAGGCTACCAAATTCTGGCCAACTATCGCGGCGGCCAGGAACAGTTTGTCTCAATCTCGATCCAGGACGTACTGGCCCATCGCTTCTCACCTGAGGCCCTCAACACTAAAATTGTTCTGATTGGGACGGTGGCCCAGAGCTTACAGCAAAGTGTGTATACTCCCTACAGTGCCGCAAACTCGAAATCTGCCAGTTCGAGTTTAGTGGTGCAAGGGAATTTTATTAGTGAAATTATCCGAGCGGCGTTAGAGGGACGACCCTTATTGCGCTGGATTTCCGGTTGGCAGGAAGTGCTTTGGACGTTAATTTGGGCCATCAGTGGTGTGATTGTCTCCCATCGCTTGTTGGGGGAACGCCAATTGAGCCGCCAGTCTCGCACCCTTCGTTGGCTTTGGTTGGGGGGAACCTTAGTGTTGACGGGCAGTTTACCGGTCTTACTGAGTTATCTGTTGTTTCTGGTTGGCTGGTGGCTGCCGGTGATTACCCCCATTGTGGCTCTGTTTGGGACGGGGTTGATCACGGCGACGGGCCTGATTCGGGAACGACAGTATGAGAGCGATCGCCGTCTGTTGCAGTTTCTCGAAGCTTTACCGGTTGGAATTTGTGTGCTGAACCACGATGGCACGGTTCATTATGCCAATGCCATGGCGGATCAAATTCTGGGACAGATTGGCGTTCCTGGGAGTCGTGATCCGGTGCGTCAGGCCCCTGCGGCCTATATTGCTGGGACTGACCAACCCTTCCCTCTGGAGCAAACCCCGGCTTGGCGAGCCTTACAGGGGAAACATTCTCAGGCTAATGCTCTGGATGTGGAGTTGGGGGGGAAGCGTCTGCCTTTAGAAATGTGGGGAGCGCCAATTTTTAGTCGTCAGGGCCATGTCACCTTTGCGGTGGTGGCGTTTCAGGATATTACCTCCCGTCGCCAGGCTGATGCGGAGCAGCAACGAGCGACACGGGAGCTGTTTCAACTCAACCAGGATTTGGATAAGGCCCTGAATATGGAGGTTCAGTTGATGGATGCGGCGGCTCGCTTTGTTCCCCATGAGTTTCTCTCGTTTTTGGGCTATGAGAGCTTGGTTGATGTCAAGGTCGGCCAGGCGGTTGAGAAGGAAATGTCGATTCTGTTTTCAGATATTCGCGATTTTACAACCTTATCGGAGGGGATGAGTTTGGCGGATAATTTTAAGTTTATCAATGCCTATTTATCGCGGATGGAACCGGCAATTGCTAAAAATAAGGGCTTTATTGATAAGTATATTGGTGATGCGATTATGGCCCTATTTGGTGGCGGGGCTGATGATGCAGTTCGGGCGGCGATCGCCATGTTGGACTGTCTGACGGAGTATAACGAAACCCGTCAACGTCCAGGCCGGCTGCCCCTAAGCATCGGGATTGGCATCAATACGGGGTCGTTGATGCTTGGAACCGTCGGCGGAGAAAGTCATTTGGATACGACGGTCATCAGTGATGCGGTTAATTTGGCGTCTCGAATTGAAGGGCTGACTAAAATTTATGGAACACCGCTCTTGATTTCTCATGGTACGTTTTTACAGCTTGAAGATACCAACAACTATATGATTCGCCTGATTGATCGTGTGTCGGTTAAGGGTAAGTCTGAAAAGGTTTCGGTGTTTGAGGTATTTGATGCTGATCCACCTGAAATTAAAGATGCTAAATTAGCAGAAAGAACTCATTTTGAGCAGGCGGTTTTTCTGTACCATGTGCAAGACTATGCTGGAGCTAAAAAGGGATTTAAGCATTGTCTCAATAAAATTAAAAATGATCGTCCTTGTGAGATTTATTTAGAACGCTGTGCCCAGGTTGAGAACGCTCAGTGGGACAGTGAGAATGACCCAAAAGACTCGATCTAGGATTTTGGACTCTTCAGTTCCTGAGTTAAGAGTTAATGGGAGCGGGTGAGGGGTGAAACCCCCCATTTGAAACCCGTTATTGGTAGGATTACCTCAATTTACGCAATTTAACGGATGACAAGATGCCCCTTGGTCTCAGACAATAAATGTATTGGATGGTATAACCTACCAACAGTCATCGGGGTGCATCAACTATGGTTAACGTTTTTTGGGGTTCTCTACCTGTCATAGGTCTAAGTCTTTTGAGCTTCACGGCGATGGACAGCTCTGTCAGTGCTATGGATAGAGTGAGTTCTCTCGCTTGTCGGGATCAGGTGGTCTCGATGGATTATCAGCGCGAGATGGCCTCGGATGTGTTCGAGCCGCGCGAGGACAATGAGGGCCAACCTCAAGAGACCGTTGGCTAACTTGTCAGGGAATGTCTGAAAAGGGGACGGACTCAGCGAAAAGGGGACTGAAGTGGATCGGCTATAAAGGTGAGAAATGTTTCCGGGTAAGGAGGAAGAGGGGGTCGTAAGTCATGACTAAGAACTCCCGAGGGACTCAGACCTAGGGTCTTTTAATTTGCCCGGCGAGAAAGCTGGGGTGTCACGGAAAAAAAACCACTACACTGGAGAAACAAGTATCTAGAGACCCAGGGGGACATCACCCCCTGTTTGTCATCTCTACCCATCAGACTTCATCTGCGGACGACCATTATGCTGATCGCGCCTCCCCGCTTTCGCACTCGAACGGGGCATCCTGAATCTATGTGCAGCAGTTCCCCCGTTCAACACCGATTATGGCAATGGCGAGCACGACTCGGGGCAGTAGTTGGCACGACCGGTCTTGTTTTGGCGGCGACCGCCGGGGGCTTGTTTCAGATGTTGGAGGCGGCGATGTTAGATCGCTATATTCAACATCGACCCTTGGAGTCCCCAGACCCTCGACTGGTCTTGATTACTATTGATAATGATGATATTGAAGCGGCCGGAGAATGGCCCTTGTCTGACCAACGGCTGGCGGTCTTACTGGAACAGGTGCGATCGCAACAGCCCCGTGTTCTAGGACTGCATCTCTATCGCGATGTTCCCATTCCACCGGGAAGTGATGACCTCTCCGAGGTGCTGGCGACGACTCCCAACCTGATTGGCATGGAAAAATATATCGGCCAGTCTGTTCCCCCACCGCCGATTTTGCAACAACTCAATCAGGTGGGATTGGCGGATATGGTGATAGACCCGGATGGGGTGATTCGTCGGGGCTTGGTTTCAGTGCGGGGAAACGATGGCAGAATTCGTAATAGTTTTGCGGCGGCCCTGGCGTTGATGTATCTGCAAGCGGAACAAGTCCCCATTGAACCCCAGGGGTCAGGAAGTAGTCGGGTTCAGTTAGGCAAAACCCTAATCGAATCCCTGCGACAAAATGATGGCGGCTATGCTCATATTGATGATGGCGGCTATCAGGTGATTCTCAACTACCGAGGCACTCGGGAGAACTTTGAGACCGTTTCTATGACTCAGGTGTTGGCCGGTGAGATCCCGGATGACCTGTTTCGCGATCGCATTGCCATGATTGGCTTGGTTACCCCCACCTATCAAGACCATTACAATACTCCCTACAGTAACCGGGTGCGCGATCGCTACACCCAGATGTCCAGTTTACTCATTCACGCCAATCTCACCAGTCAACTGATTAGTGCGGCGTTGGATGGTCGCAACATGATCCGCTTCCCCAGTCCCGCCTTAGAGTGGATTTGGGTCTTGAGTTGGGCCAGCGCCGGAACCGTCATCAGTTGGTACTGGTGGCAAACCAGTCAGTTCCGCAACCATAAATCCCCCGCCTGGGGTCTCCTGATTCCCTATCTGGGGGGGCTGTGTCTGATTCCACCTTTAATTGGCTATGTAGCCTTCCTCAATGGTTGTTGGGTTCCCGTGATCTCCCCCCTCTCAGCGGCCCTGATGGCCAGCTTCTGGATTAGCATTCATCAAATCCATCGCCTCCAGAAACTGGCCACCTGTGATGGTCTCACCCAATTGGCCAACCGTCGTTACTTTGACCTGTACTTAGAACGACTCTGGTTCCTAAGCCTGCGACGGCAACAGCCAATTTCCCTGATTCTCTGTGATGTGGACTACTTTAAGCCCTACAATGACACCTACGGTCATCGTCAGGGAGATGATTGTTTGCAACAAATTGCCCAGGCGTTAACCCGTTCCGTCCGCAACGGCGATGTGGTGGCCCGGTATGGGGGAGAGGAATTTGCCATTATTCTGCCGGATACGAGTTTAGAGGATGCCATGACTGTGGCCCAGCGCATGAATGATATGGTTCGTCACTTGCAGTTAGGGCACAAAACCTCGGCAGTTGCCCCCTATGTGACGCTCAGTTGTGGTGTGGCCAATCTCATCCCCCAACCGTCAAACAGCCCCCATGAACTGATCGAGACGGCAGATTATGCTCTGTACGAAGCGAAGGAGAAGGGCCGTAATACCTGTGTTTTGCGGCAACTTCCCGGGCCGGCCTCCTCCGAGTATTAACTCATTTAACAACGGTGTGTCGGGCGATCAGTTTCGAGAGAAAATAAAGGCTTATCTGTCTGTATGTCTGACTACAAAATCAGAGAGTTGGCATGAGTCAGATTATAAAAGACACTGATAGAGTAGAGAAGCCCTATTATCAAAGGCTTTAAAGCTATTGCTTGTCCTTTATCGACTGTCTATTTCTCAACACTTGGCTTTTTTGAACGAACCCATTTGAACACTATGTCTCAACCTACCATTGAATCGATCCTGCATGAAAAGCGCAGTTTTCCTCCCTCTCCTGAGTTTTCGGCTCAGGCCCGCATCAAAAGCATGGAGGACTATCAGGCGCTTTACGATGCCGCTGCCGCTGATCCAGAAGGCTTCTGGGGCGATTTAGCCGAGAAGGAACTGGAGTGGTTCGAGAAATGGGACAAGGTTCTCGATTGGAACCCTCCCACGGCCAAATGGTTTGTCGGGGGCAAACTCAATATCTCCCATAACTGCCTCGATCGCCACCTCAAAACTTGGCGCAAAAACAAAGCGGCCCTCATCTGGGAAGGAGAACCCGGAGACTCTCGCACCCTCACCTACGCCCAACTGCATCGTGAAGTCTGCCAGATGGCCAATGTCATCAAGTCCTTTGGCGTGCAGAAAGGGGATGTGGTGGGGATTTATATGCCCATGATTCCCGAGGCGGCGATCGCCATGTTAGCCTGCGCTCGTATTGGGGCAGTGCATACCGTGGTCTTTGGCGGTTTCAGTGCCGAAGCCCTACGGGAACGCCTCACAGATGCCTCAGCGAAATTAGTCATTACCGCCGATGGGGGCTATCGCAAAGATGCCGTGATTCCCCTGAAACCCCAAGTCGACAAAGCCCTCGACGACAACGCCATCCCCAGCGTTGACAATGTACTGGTGGTACAACGCACCCAGGACAAAGTGAACATGGAACCGGGGCGCGATCATTGGTGGCATGATCTGCAACAAACCGCCTCCGCTGACTGTCCCGCCGAAGTCATGGACAGTGAGGATATGCTGTTTATCCTCCATACCAGCGGCAGTACCGGCAAGCCCAAAGGGGTCGTTCACACCACCGGCGGCTATAACCTCTACACCCACATCACCAGCCAATGGACCTTTGACCTACAAGATACCGATGTCTATTGGTGTACCGCTGACGTGGGCTGGATTACGGGTCATAGCTATATTGTCTATGGTCCCCTGTCCAATGGCGCTACGACGGTTATGTATGAGGGAGTTCCTCGCCCCTCCAATCCCGGCTGTTTCTGGGATGTGGTGGACAAATACGGCGTGACGATTTTCTACACCGCCCCCACCGCGATTCGCGCCTTTATGAAGGCCGGGGAACATCATCCCCAATCTCGCAACCTCTCCTCCTTGCGGATTTTGGGAACCGTCGGCGAACCCATCAACCCGGAAGCCTGGGTCTGGTATCACCGGGTAATTGGTGGCGAGCGTTGCCCGATTGTCGATACCTGGTGGCAAACGGAGACGGGGGGCTTTATGTTAACGCCGCTACCGGGGGCAACTCCCACGAAACCCGGTTCAGCGACTCGTCCCTTCCCTGGGATTATTGCCGATGTGGTGGATTTAGATGGCAACCCGGTTGAGGCCAATCAGGGGGGCTATTTGGTGGTGAAATATCCCTGGCCGAGTATGATGCGCACGGTGTATGGGGATTTCGATCGCTTCCGCCGCAGTTATTGGGAGCATATTCAACCCAAGGATGGGCAACATTTCTATTTTGCTGGAGATGGCGCTCGTAAGGATGAGGATGGCTATTTCTGGGTGATGGGCCGGGTCGATGATGTGATTAGCGTCTCGGGCCATCGTTTGGGAACCATGGAGATTGAGTCGGCGTTGGTGTCTCATCCGGCGGTGACGGAAGCGGCGGTTGTCGGTAAACCCGATGAGTTACGCGGAGAGAGTATTGTTGCCTTTGTCTCTCTGGAGTCGGAGTATGACCCCTCCGAGGAGTTAGCCAAGGCGTTGAAACAACATGTGGTTGACGATATTGGGGCGATCGCCCGTCCCCAGGAGATTCGCTTTACGGAGGATTTGCCCAAAACGCGCTCTGGGAAAATCATGCGTCGTCTGTTGCGCAATCTCGCGGCGGGCCAGGAAATCTCGGGTGATACGTCAACGCTGCAAGATCGCGGTGTCCTCGATAAGCTTCGGGGAGGAGCGTAGGGGAGTCATCGTTGAGGGTTAACGGTTGAGCTGTTCTGGAGAACAGTGGGCCGGTGTCATCTGGGGAGGGGTGGGTGAGCCATCAGGAGTTTGAGCCGAGAGAACCACCGCCCCGTCCCCATTGACGTGCCAGCCCTGAGCTTCCACTAAGGGGGCGGTTTCCTCTTCCTGAATCATGGTGGTGTCTGATGAGTCTTCTTCTCGGGAACGCCAATCGAGCCAAGTGGCTTCAGTCGCCAGGGACCCATCAGGATTTGGGGGCAATCCCCCCCGTCCCGTGACATAGAATTCGCTCTCCCGTCCCCCAGTGCAGGGGTCAGTATCCAGGATAGCCGCCACATCGACGGGATT
>SMDP01000689.1 GCA_012911965.1 Geitlerinema sp. P-1104 | reverse complement strand
TTGTTTGATTATGTCCGCTATCCTCGCTTGCCAGGGGGAGATTCTGTGGCAACCAATGTCCGCCAACTCTGGATTCATGGGGAAGCCTCTCGCAATGCTTTGTTAGACCGCTCTCGCAATGGTCTGGCCCGGAGCTTATTGGAGCGTTATTTGCAACAAGGCTATTTACGTAACGGCGATGTGGAGGAGATTCGTAAAAACCATCCTCAGGATGAAGAACCTCGCTGGCAGGCAGTCAGTCGTACGGCCACCTCCTTACAACAGTATCTCTGGAATCTGACGGTCGCTCATGCGGTGCAGGGGATTCTTGATTTTGTCCATCGTTCTGCTGACCAAGTGAGTCGAAACAATATTCCCTCAGGGGCGGTGTTTTTCCCCAATGGCAATCAAACGGTGGGAGAGCAAGGATTTGATTCACGCCTGCAACCCTGGGACCGCTTTTCTGCCTCAATGGAGTGGCATCCTATGATTTATGGGGTTTGTGGGGATACCAGTTGTTTAACGGACCAAATGGAACGGGTGATGGCCTTTGCCTCGGAGGAGACTCGGGTGGTTCCGGCATTAGCTGGGGTTTGGGGACAACCCATTACCAATCGTCCCTCTCTGGAGACTCAGATGTCTGCCATTCGTCAAGTTGCCCCCGGGGTTGATTCCATTAGTCATTTTGCCTATTCTTGGCAATTTCCTGAGTCAGACCGGGAACGGAAAACTTGTCGGATTCGCTGAGTTTAATTCGCAGATTGACAGAATCTAAGCCATCTTTCATAATTAATGATGACTTAGGTTGTCTGCCAACAGCCTGGTTCTCCGTGCCCCATTTCCCCGTCCTGGACGAGCCATGGAACTTTTCAGCATTGGACATTCCAATTCCACAATTGAGGCTTTTTTAACTCTTCTCCAACAGCATCAGATTACTGCCCTGGCTGATGTGCGATCGTCTCCCTATAGCCGTTTTTTACCCCACTTCAATCAGGACTCGCTGAAGTCGTCCCTCGCAGAAGTGGGGATTC
>SMDP01000688.1 GCA_012911965.1 Geitlerinema sp. P-1104 | reverse complement strand
GAAACCAATATTTCTGTGTTGCGCCTGTTCCAAGATTGGACGCAACGAGACAGCCGCGAGGTGTTTGCCCTACGCTCAGAGTTTAGTCTGGGGGTGAACTGGTTTGGGGCCACGGTGAATGACGGTGAACCCGACAGTGAGTTCTTTGCTTGGCGAGGTCAGGCTCAGTGGGTGCGGCGGCTCTCGGGGATGGGGACTCCTGGGGAAGCGGGGACTCGCTTACTGGTGCGGGGAGATGCCCAGTTGGCGTCGACCTCCCTGGTTCCCATTGAGCAGTTCAGTTTGGGAGGACGGCGGCGGATGCGAGGCTATCGTCAGGATGTGCTGCTGGCGGACTCGGGTTTGTTTGGCTCGGCGGAGGTGCAATTGCCCTTATTCCAGTTTGCTCGCCGCCAGGGGACGGTCTGGCTAGCTCCCTTTGTGGAGGTGGGGACGGTCTGGAATTTGGGCGATCGCGCTAATCCTGACACCAGTACCTTAGCCTCGGCGGGATTGGGGTTACGCTTACAGTTGGGCGATCGCCTCACAGCCTCGTTTGACTGGGGGATTCCCCTCATTGAACTGGATACGGGCAACGATACGTTACAAGACAACGGTTTGTATTTCTCAATCAGGTTTAACCCCCTATGATGCGTATTTCTGGTGCGTTACGTTTTTGCGTCTGCTTGCTGCTGGGATGTGTGATTAGCCTAGCTATCCCGGTACTTCGGCCCGATGTGGGAGTCACGGCTCCCCCGTTGGATGGCTCCCTGTTGGCTCAGTCATCAGAGCCAGATGTTTTGCTGCGTCGGGGACGAACGGCCTATGAGGCGGGAGAGATGGCCTCAGCGGCTCAGCAGTTGCAGGAGGCGGCTCAGGCCTATGGGGAACGGGGGGAATCGTTGAATCAGGCGATCGCCCTCAATTACCTGTCTCTGGCGCAACAGCAGCAGGGACAGTGGAGGGAGGCAGAGGCGGTGATTAAGGAGAGTTTAGACTTGATTGGGGTTCCGAGTGCTACGGCGCGGGATGA
>SMDP01000687.1 GCA_012911965.1 Geitlerinema sp. P-1104 | reverse complement strand
GAAACCAATATTTCTGTGTTGCGCCTGTTCCAAGATTGGACGCAACGAGACAGCCGCGAGGTGTTTGCCCTACGCTCCGAGTTGAGTCTGGGGGTGAACTGGTTTGGGGCCACGGTGAATGAGAGTGAACCCGATAGTGAGTTCTTTGCTTGGCGAGGTCAGGCTCAGTGGGTGCGGCGGCTTTCGGGGATGGGGACTCCTGGGGAGGCGGGGACTCGCTTACTGGTGCGGGGAGATGCCCAGTTGGCATCGACCTCCCTGGTTCCCATTGAGCAGTTCAGTTTGGGAGGACGACGGCGGATGCGAGGCTATCGTCAGGATGTGCTACTGGCGGATTCGGGTCTGTTTGGCTCGGCGGAGGTGCAATTGCCCTTATTCCAGTTTGCTCGCCGCCAGGGGACGGTCTGGCTGGCTCCTTTTGTGGAGGTGGGGACGGTCTGGAATTTGGGCGATCGCGCCAATCCTGACACCAGTACCTTAGCCTCGACTGGATTGGGGTTACGCTTACAGTTGGGCGATCGCCTCACGGCTGCTGTTGACTGGGGGATTCCCCTCATTGAACTGGACACGGGCAACGATACGTTACAAGACAACGGTTTGTATTTCTCAATCAGGTTTAACCCCCTATGATGCGTTTTTCTAGTGCGTTACGCTTTTGCGTCGGCTTGCTGCTCGGATGTCTGATCAGTGTTGCGGTTCCGGCCCTTTGGCCCGATGCGGGGGTCACGGCTCCTCCGTCCGATGCCTCGATGTTGGCTCAGTCGTCAGAGCCAGATGTTTTGCTGCGTCAGGGACGAACGGCGTATGAGGCGGGGGAGATGGCCTCGGCGGTTCAGCAGTTGCAGGGGGCGGCTCAGGCCTATGGGGAACGGGGGGAACCGTTGAATCAGGCGATCGCCCTCAATTACCTGTCTCTGGCGCAACAGCAGCAGGGTCAGTGGAGGGAGGCAGAGGCGGTGATTAAGGAGAGTTTAGACTTGATTGGGGTTCCGAGTGCCACGGCACGGGATGA
>SMDP01000686.1 GCA_012911965.1 Geitlerinema sp. P-1104 | reverse complement strand
GTTCTTGGGGAACCTAATCATTGGATACATCGAGGGGTCACTGTTAGCAAAGTGGTTTCGATTGCCTCGCTTCCAAATAGTTTTAACCTTAATCTTGGCCAACTATACCTCAGCTTGGGGAGGAATGCTGATTACGAGCTTCATTAAGTCAGAAATCACTTTTCTCACCATAGAAAATATCCATATTTGGCAGTGGATCTTTGCCATTTTTATGTTCCTGGTTACCCTGTTTATTGAATATCCGTTCTTTCGGATTTCTTTAAGAAAGCAGTCAGAAGCTACCGTGAAGACTGTCAAATCACTGCTGGCTATTCATGGCATTAGTTACCTGTTACTAGCGGCATGGTATGTGGCACAAAGCCAGACCAGTATGTTGACTCAGCTTGAGCGGGTGCCCGTAGATACTCTAGATTTACCAGGGCAATATCAGCTCTATTTTCAGGGTGTCCCGTCCCGCTGCTTTCATCGCCTCAATTCGGGCCTCAACGCTATTCTCCATCGCCGTTACGTCCTTAAAGTTCCCTCAATTCTAGCCTCGCCCCTTGCCAAACTCCGCCCCCAGGACAGACACTGAAAACACGCCCTTGCTACTACTGGTTCTCAATCTCCGTGCGTCCTAATCTCCCTAACCAACGCTGGACTCTGGCGGATCTCCCTGAAGCTGAGATCCAATCTCTGGCTGAGTCTCTCAATGTCTCTCCCCTCATTGCCCAAATCCTCATGGAACGGGGCTTAGACAGTCCTGAGGTGGCTCGGATTTTCCTGGAACCTGATAGCCTCGAACTGCCGCCACCCCTTCAGGATTTCCCCGATTTAGCCCTTAGTCTCGATCTCATTGTGGAAATGATTGAGACGGAACGGGCGATCGCCATCTGTGGGGACTATGATGCTGATGGCATGACCAGTACGGCGTTGCTATTGCGGGCCCTGAAAACCTTGGGGGCAAATGTCGATTATGCGATTCCCAGCCGCATGAGCGATGGCTATGGCATTAACTCCCGCCTCGTGAATGA
>SMDP01000685.1 GCA_012911965.1 Geitlerinema sp. P-1104 | reverse complement strand
ATGAATGTTTTACGTCCCGAAACCCTAGAAGCTTTGGTGAAACTCCAGGCAAATTATCCCGGTTCTGTGGATTTACAGGAATTAAAAGAAAAGCTGGATGCTGCGCCCTTTGGGGAAGAGGCGGATAGTCAATTGGAAAGTTATATCCAAGAGTTGCAAGGACGAGTGCAACAGCGAGCGGATACGATTGCGGCGTTAAAACTAGCTCTAAAAACCGCAAATTCTAGCTCGATGACGATTCGTGATTTTTGTTTTTCACTGAAGTTTATCGATGAAAAATATAGATACCTTCATCAATTGGGAGAACGAGGAATTTATGAGTTGTTAATTGAGCTGTCGTCCCCCTTAACGGGCTATATCCGACGGGAGAAAAAAGGCGACTGGCGGGAGGATTGCTTTTCCGTTATCCGAGACTTGAGTCTTTAAACTCCCAGAATCCAGCCGCCGAGTGGTTCAAAACTACTGACAGGGCTGGATTTTTTCTTGACAATCAAAACTTGATGTGGTAAAGATTCGGAATTAAGTCTGTTCTGACCCAGGGCAACGTTCGATCTGCCCCTAGTAGCAGTAGATACCCAACTGAGATTTACTTGTTTACAAATCTTAATAATAGGCTCAAAAAGGCTTGGCACAGGGCAAATCCGTAACAACTTGGATTTAGATCTGACACCTGGAATCAAATTCAGTATAATTACGGAATCACAATGGCGCTCTAGCAACGCCTAGGGCGGGCCGCTCGGCTAGGGGGTAAATCCGGGTGCATCCCTAATGTTTCGACGTAGTGCATCATCTTTGGGCAACAAAATCAACTTAACTGCTCTTCGGTGGACATGATCCCGGTTGAAATTCCGTAGTTTCTGGTTTTTCGTAACCATGACGACGGGTTTTTGTTGTTTTTTTAAATCCAGCTCATGACTCCTGCATTATTGGTTTTTCTGGCTACCGGTTGGTTGGAGGCGGGACTATTCGGGAATCTGATTCCTAGAGTGGTCGAGGATAATTCTAGGCGATCGC
>SMDP01000684.1 GCA_012911965.1 Geitlerinema sp. P-1104 | reverse complement strand
TTTTGGGGTTGGTAATGGCTGCGGTGGAATTGCCGTAAGTCGGCTGGCGATCGCCCTAAAAGGCTTTGTTGAGTTCCTAAGACGGGACGGCGATAGGGATGATGTTGATAGACGGTGTCTAAGGTGGCCTCAAAGAGGATGTCGTCAGGACTATCCTGGCTTTGGCGGATTTCTTCAAAGACCACTTCCCGTTCCCGGAAAAACTCATCTTCTGGGATGGCGGCGTGGAGGAGAAGTTCTGAGAGCAGAGGCAGCGTCTCGCTAAAGTAGGGGCTGGCGGTGGTGATGAAGAAATGGGCGTAGTCGTAACTGGTGGCGGCGTTGGTAAGTCCGCCACAGCCTTCGATGGCGGCGTCGAAGTAACCGGGGCCGAGGCGATCGGTTCCCTTGAAGATGGCGTGTTCGAGAAAATGGGCCATCCCGGACCACTCATCGGGTTCTACACTGGCCCCGGCGTTGACCCAGACATCGGTGACCACGACAGGACTATGGGGGACATACTGATGCACGACGGTGAGGCCGTCGTGACGTTCAAAGGTGCGAGCAGGACAGCTACTATCACTGATTACTCGGGAAATGCTGGAAGTTTCAGTTTGGGGCATGGTTCGCAAGCGCCTTATCGCCAATACGCGGGCTGTTGGACGACACACCTGGGGGTGCACTCTCGTCGCCGTTAATCGCGAAACCCAACGTTTTTATTTACCCTAACTCGTTTTTATGCCTCGGTTCGCTATTTTGACTACAAATGATGTAATTCTTAAGGGAACAGGGAACAGGCAACAGGGAACAGGGAACAGGGGGGAAGGCAATAGGCAATAGGCAATAGGCAATAGGCAATAGGCAAAAGATGGTAGGATGCGTCCCGGCATCAGTAAAAGTTTTGACCTAGGCCTATCGATTCAAACTTGCCGGAACGCATCTCCCCTGGGGGATGTTTTAGAGTTTGAGCATGGCCATGAAGGCTTCTTGGGGAACGTCTACGGTGCCGATCGCTTTCATGCGTTTCTTGCCTTTG
>SMDP01000683.1 GCA_012911965.1 Geitlerinema sp. P-1104 | reverse complement strand
CAGTTACTCATCGCCGCCGCCGACGCCGCCCTCTATCGGGCCAAAAACGAAGGTCGCAATCGCGTGTATCTCGCCACCCCCAAAGAGTTCAACTATCGCTGAGTGACCAAGATACGCCCCTCTTACATCTTCCCCCCCCCCACTGCCTCCCCCCGCTATCCCCTTCTTCCCTCAAATCAAGACCTGCTATAATACGATGCGGTCTTCCCCGAGGCAATATGGCACCGTTCAACCCATTCTCTCAGTCCGAGAAGCAAGCGTCCCGAACCTCACCTCAACCCATTTCGGACAGGGCAATATCCCGAAAAACACCCTGGACTGAACCTGCTGAAACTATTTCAATTATTGCCTGTGGGGGAGGCGTTGCCGTCGCCCTCATCTTTCAACAACTCGCCCTGGCCATTGTGCCACCCGTCTTTGCCCTCTCGTTTAATATCCTGAACCGCTCCCGTCGTCTTAAAGAGGCGCGAGTTACCGGCCTCTTATCTCAACGCCAAACCCACGAGTTACGCCAGGAACTGCAAACCCTTCAGGGATCTCTCGATACCTTGCCCCTAGCGGATCGCATCGTTGAAATTGAAGCCTGTGTACGTCGTTTAAGCGAAGCCACCCTTGAACTGCAAGGGCAACAGACCGGTATAGTCGACGAAATGGAGGACGATCGCGAAAAAATCAAAGAAGCCTTTGCCATTTTGCGTCAAGGGGTGTACAACCTCAGCCACCATACCAACAGCTCCATCGATCGCCTACGCACAGAAATGGACACCCTACGGCGTGATGTAGAACCAACCGCCAAACGAGTCGCACAGCAGATCACCCATCAGGCGATCGCCCCCCTGCAACAGCAGCAACAGCACCTCCAGGGAGACCTAAATCAGCTTCAGCAGCAGCAATCCCTGCTCTCGCCGCAAGTACAACAGCTCACCGAAGCGGTCACACATCTACGGACTCATACCGCCCAACATTGGCTCTCAGAAATTGATCGTCGTCTTGAATCCGTCCTACCTTACCGCTACCAAGT
>SMDP01000682.1 GCA_012911965.1 Geitlerinema sp. P-1104 | reverse complement strand
AGTACGGTAGGGCATACCGGAACTTGGGTCTTAGACCCAAACGCTTCTGGAGATTTGACCGCTACTTTGGCTGGTGCAAACCTGTCAGGGCAAGTCGGATCGTTGAAGGAAGAATCCCCACGCCTTTAGGCTGGGGAGTGTCAAGGCAGTTAATCCTTCTGAGTATCCGCCTCTCGCAGGGCGGCAATAATCTTGCTGTTAGCTTTGGGGAAAGGAAACTCATCGAGTTCATCTAACCTTACCCAGCGGATTTCCTGGGATTCGAGGGCTTGGGGTTCTCCCGATAGGTGTCGACAGTGATAGACATGGAGGGAGACTTTGAAGTGACTGTAGGCATGGCTGACGGTAATTAGGTGATCGCCGACTTCCACATCAATGGCCAGTTCTTCCTGAATTTCGCGGCGAATACAGTCGGGATAGGATTCACCCGCTTCGAGTTTACCGCCCGGGAACTCCCAGAGGCCTCCGAGTAAGCCCTCGTCGGGGCGGCGATCGATGAGAATTTGTTGGCGATCGTTCCAAATTACGGCGACGCCAATTTGTTTGTGGGGTAAGGGGGAACGAGATTCAGTCATGGGAAGATCGTGTTGTGTATGGGTTTGATAGGCTTGGCATTGATCACGCCAGGGACAAAGTAGACAGGCGGGATTTTTGGGGGTGCAACAGGTGGCCCCCAAATCCATGATGGCTTGATTGAAGTCTCGGGGGTTGTCAGGATCGAGGAGTTGACTGGAGAGATCCCAAAGTGACGTCAACGCCTTCGAGGGGGGAATGGGTAGGGCGATGAGTCGGGCTAAGACTCGTTTAACGTTGCCGTCGAGGAGGGGCAGAGGTTGATCGAAGGCGGCACTAAGAATGGCTCCTGCGGTACTGCGACCAATTCCGGGAAGAGCTAATACGTCATCATAGGTTGGGGGAAATTCCCCGTGATGGCGATCGCAAATCTCTTGGGCGCTACGGTGTAGGTTGCGGGCCCGGGCATAGTAGCCTAATCCTTCCCAAGCCTTGAGAACGGTTTGTAA
>SMDP01000681.1 GCA_012911965.1 Geitlerinema sp. P-1104 | reverse complement strand
AACCGTCAGTTAAGCCGCTTAGTCTGTTTGATTAGCCGGAGAATCCCCATCTCTTGCTTAGTGGGGAGTATGTCAATATCTTCCCTTAATTGTTGAATTTCCAGAGGAGTTAACTCCCGCCATTGTCCCGGATTTAAGCCCTCAAGGGTTAACCTGAGACTACGAACTCGAATCAAACGCAAGGTCGGAAAGCCAACCGCCGCCGTCATGCGTCGGACTTGGCGGTTCCGCCCTTCCGTGAGGGTCATCTCCAGCCAGTCCGTGGGAACAGTTTTACGATAGCGAATAGGGGGGTCCCGTGGTGGCAAATCTTGAGGTTCAGGAAGTCGGCGAACCTGGGCCGGACGAGTCTGATAGCCTCGAATCCTCACCCCGCGACGTAACGCCTCCAGGGCCGCCTCATCCGGAGTCCGTTCCACCTGAACCCAATAGGTGCGCGGTTTAGCAAACTTGGGATCCGTCAGACGGTGTTTCAGAGGCCCATCATCAGTCAACAGCAATAACCCCTCACTATCACGATCCAAACGACCCACCGAATAGACCCCAGGAATGGGAATATAGTCCTTCAAGGTCGCGCGAGGAGTAGCACTGTCGTCCGTAAACTGACACAGCACATCGTAGGGCTTATAAAAGAGGATATAGCGATACTGAGGTTTCACGTTAAAAGGGGACACCCGGATTCGAACCGGGGAATGGAAGATTTGCAGTCTTCTGCCTTACCGCTTGGCCATGTCCCCATGTCTCTAGCTTTGCCATCCTAACATATCATGAGTCAACTGGGGCAACTTTTTTGAGAAATTGCCTCAAGCTGCGATCGCAGTCTCGGAGACAGCCAAGAATGAAGCTCACCCCACCTGGCCTAAGGCGAGGTGGGGGTGTCGGTGCTAACCTGAGACTGTATGAGTCCACAGGTCACACAAACAAGCCCAGCTTCTAGGCGAACGTCGAGAACGTTGGCTCGAACGTTCCTCACTGTCCTTTCGGCGAGTGAGCTGAAGAATACCTCGGGCAGCAATATTAAG
>SMDP01000680.1 GCA_012911965.1 Geitlerinema sp. P-1104 | reverse complement strand
TTCGCCGTCGGCGTCGAAAATGCCAACATGGAACGTCTCGGGGAAATCTTCCCCCGCACTCCCCTCAAACTCAAAGGATTAGACTTCCGAGAGTTATTCGTCTGGCTATCGGCCAGTATGCAGCGCGTCTCCAACTCCCAACCCGATGATCAAGTGCCTCTCCCGCCGCCGGGATGGGGTGAGGTTTAGGGGAAGAAGGCAGTAGGGGCGTACCCTTGTGGTCGCCCTAGGCAATAGGGACGGGTTCCCTCCCTCCTCTTCCTCCGTGTCCTCTGTGGCTCTGTGGTGACCCTACTCCCTGAAGACGGCGACTACTCTCTTCCCACAGTCTTAACTATTTAATGATTAAAAATTTCTTATGAACTGGCGTGTTTTGGGGGCTTCTGTCTGTGGAACCAGTCATCAGAGGCGATCGCAGCCCTGTCAAGATGCTTGGGCGACTCAGATTCGTGATGATGGCTTGCTGCTGGCGGCTGTGGCTGATGGGGCGGGTTCGGCAACGCGATCGCAGGATGGGGCCCAGTGGGCCGTACAGGCGGCGATCGCCCATTTGGCAAATCTCACTCTCCCACCCTTGACAAAGGAAGAAAATAATGACAATGAAGACTCTAGCCTAGAAACCCCGTCCGAGGAACCAGACCTAAATCATCTCTTGCAGCAAGCCCTAGAGACCGCCAGAACCCGTGTCATTGAACAAGCCGAAGCGGCAGGATTACCCCCGCGAGAATGTGCCAGCACCCTAATTCTGCTAATCGCCAGCCATGAGGGGGTGGCGGTGGCCCAGATTGGCGATGGGGCAGCCGTTATGATGGATGAGACCGGAACCCTGACCGCCCTCACCCAACCCCAACAAGGGGAATACGCCAATCAAACCACCTTCCTGACCTCCGAGGGCGCGATCGCCCAAGCCGATATTTCCATTTATCCCATTCCCGCCCGAGGAATTGCCCTCTTTTCCGACGGCTTACAGCGTTTAGCCCTAGAAATGCCCCAAGGGACTCCCCATGAACGCTTTTTCAACCC
>SMDP01000068.1:12751-19930 GCA_012911965.1 Geitlerinema sp. P-1104 | reverse complement strand
GGTCACAGAATCACGGCCGGGGGCCCGATCCTAAGAGTTGGTGGTCTGAGAAGCCAACATTTGCTTGAGTTTCGAGAGTTCATCAGCCCAGCGGGGATCGGGTTGGGCGCTATCCGAACTAGAGCTACGGCTCGATGAACTCGCACGGCTGCTGCGGTTGCCCGAAGGGCTGGATTTAGCGGCTGGGGCACTCTCGGATTTTTCCTTGCCTTTCTTGCGAGGCATGGCTTTCTCGACTTTGAGAGCAGTCTCTTTAAACTCTTTGCCGTTGAAGGCTTCCACGATTTGGTCTGCTTGTTCGTCATTTTTCGCGGTGACGAAGCCAAACCCCCGGCATTTTCCGGTTTTGCGATCGGTGATCACTTTCACTGATAACAGCTCGCCAGCGTCTTGGAAAAAGTTTTGCAGTTCTTCCCGCTCGACATCTTTGGGCAAGTTACCGACATAAAGGCGAATAGACATAATGAGTAAACCTCTAAACTAAACCAACGTATTTGAATGAAAAATCTCGCTCTCAGCGGGGGACTTTGAAGCCTCCTCTGGCACATTGCCTAGGGGTCAGCTCAAGTATCCCGAATCCTGCTGATTGTGTTTGAACCTGACAGATTTGCTGCCATTTTTTTAGTCCCCTCCGTAACGGATCAACCTATGCCTGCCATTCCCCTGGATTGTCTGCTGTAGCGTTAGTTGTTGCTCGTGCATGAGGTTCGTCAGGCTGCAATGACTACTGTGAACGTTACGGTCTTCTTGAATCTGTCCCGTATCAGGGAGCTGCTTGACTCTAAGTTGTCAGGGGTGGGGTTTGGGGTGTTGTCTTAGGGGAGCATTCCGAAGTCGCGCGGGCAAGCCCTTCTCTACGGTATCACAGTTACCCTGTCGGACAAGTCCTTTAACCCTAGATCATGCCCCGGCAATGGATGCCAAGGGGTCAATTGTCTCTGGCACGACCTATAGCAAGGGCGACTTTCTATCCTAAGGGGAGATGCCGAATTTGGCAATAGATATTTACGAGATTGTACCATTTGCTGACACATTATAAATAAATGTAACAAAAAAAGCGGGTCCTGGCAATCATCCCGGTCTTAATCTGCCGCTTTTGCCAGAGCGATCGCCGTTGAGAAAGGCAGACCCTCCTAAGAGTCCTGGGCTATTCAGGGATGAGTCTTGACTGCTATAGTGGGGTCGCAGTGCCAACCCCAGTTTGCCCAGCCACTCACGTCAAGCTGCCGGTAATCTCGGGACTTTCATTACAGTATGTCTCAAACGCCACCGCCGTCGGAAGACCAACAATCGGGACGCTTGCGATCGCTGCTTATTGCAGTGCTACGTCGCCTCATCGCCCTGCTCGAACGTTGGCTTGTGCGCCTGGAAGCCCCAGACGCGGCCGAACCCTTGCCCCTATGGCAAAATCCCCTCCTCTGGCTCGGGGCGATCGCCGCTGTCGGCATTGCCGTGGTGGTCGTTCCCCAATTCAGCTCCCAACCGACGGAGATTGCCAGCCAACCTAGCCCCACCCCCGTCGTCGAACCCACGCCAGCTCCCGTTCCCCAAGCTCCGGCAGTGGAAGCCCCCAGCCCCGCTCCCAGCCCCTCAGAAGCGCCTGCCGTGGCTGAACGGCCGGAATTAGAAGCGCCACCGGAACCGCAGCCCGAACCCAGTTCAGAGGCCCTGCCTGAGCCAGTCCCGGGACCCAGCCCTGAAGCCCCTCAACCTCCCGTATATCGGTTAACCCCAGAACAGCAACTCATAGCCGCCGTGCGATCGCAAATCAGTGACGTCGCTCGTCCCTACGAACGCTGTTATCGCTCTGGTTTGAACCTGACACAACAAGAGGACTGCACCGAAGAAAATCGCTTCGTTAAACGCATCAGCGCCAACTTCGAAGCCGATCTACTACGGGTCGAAATTACCCCCCAATGGTATAGCCTCGACTCCCCAGAACGAACCGAACTCGCCAATGGCCTCTGGAACAAAGCCCAGCGACTGGATTTTAGCCATGTGGAAATCGTCGATGATCAGGGAGTTTTAGTCGCCCGCAGTCCCGTAGTCGGCAATGATGTCATTATCCTGCGGCGATCGCGCTAACCTCCCCACCTGATCATCTCCCCAACTAGGGACGTTTGATTTTCACAAAAACGTCATAGCGGCTGCTGCGTTCATCCTGAATCCCCGCCCGCACCCCAATGGCCTCAATGGCATCCAAAACCCCCTGTTGTTGGGGAGGTAGCCGCAACAGAGGCAACGGTAGAGCCTCTTCCTCATCCCCTAGACTCGTGCCATCTAGCCCTAAGAAAAACAGACCATGACTCGGATCGGGATCTCGGGGAACCACATCACTAAAACGAGAACTACGAGACAGAGACAGTTCCGGCTGAGGGAGTAACGTCTGCGTCACCGGTGAGCCGATACTAAAAAAGACCACAGAATCACTCAACCAACCATGACTCACCTCTAGTCCCTTACGGCGAGTATCCCAAGTCACCAAACGACGTCGCCCCAACTCTTCGACCTCCACATTGACCTCAAAGCCATAGCGATCGACCACCGCCCGATCAATCCGTCGGAATAGGGTTTCCGTGGCTTCAGTGTTGGTGGTTTCCGCCATCACCACCAAACTGCCAGGAAAGGTCGTCTCATCATTGCCGGTACTGGGAACCAAGCCCAGGGCAAATTCCCCCGTCATCCAGTTGAGGAGTTCATTCTCCAGATTGACCCCAACCGTCTGTTGCAAGGCACTGCGAAACCAAGCTGCATTGACGGGAATCAAGGGATTCGTCTGCGCATTTTGCAGATGATCCTGCCAGAGTCGCTGAAAATTTGTCCCAGCCATCACCATCATCGCTGAGTCAGGAAAACGGTTAACCAGAGTCAGTGGTAACACCGTCTCCACGTCAAAGGTGATCTCACTCTCGGGCTTGAGCCAGGATAGGGTGTGAAAGCGAATCCCATCACTTTCGAGACTAATGGTGCTGGCCAGTCCCTGATGTTGGGGGTTCTCGATCGCCTCTGGGTTGAGGGGACGGGTGGAGTCTTCGGCTAGGGCCGCCAGGCCTCGGGGTACATTCAGGAAAACACTAGCCAAATCCGTTGCTGGCAAGGTCTCCCAAGCTTGGTTATAGCCCGGAACCGTCAAAACTGACCCATTATCTCGATAGGCATCCACCGCCCGAATCACCGCACTGGGTTCTTGGGATACCAGCAAAAAGCGTCGGTCAACCACCGCTAGGGTATGGGGGCGATTGAGGGCTTCCTCACTTAAGGGGTCCTCAATCTCCGGTTCGTAAATGGTGACGCCGCGATAGTTGCGCTCCTGTAACCCCAGTCCCCCTTCGAGTTCTGCCACTCGGGACTGTAAGCGGCCAGCATTGCCAATGGGAAGAATAAAGAGATTGGCGCGATCAGCTCGTAAGGCCTCCGGGGGGGTATCCGCCTCAATCGGCGGTGATGGAAGAATTGCCAGGGTGATGCGATCGCCCACCCAGGGGGCAATATCCTCCTCATAGGTCAGATCCGAGTCGGCGAATACAGTGGTTTCGATCTCGTTTAACTGGTCCTGGAATAATGCCTGACTCTCCGGGGTTCCATACTCCTGTAACCGTTGCCATTGTCCGGAATTTGTCGAAATTGATGCCGCCATCAGGGCATCCTCGGGAACCAACTCCGCCCCCACAATTAAACTCAAGTTCACCGGCCGCCGTGACACGAGACTATAGACCACACCACCGCCAATGATCACTAAGCCAACAACCGCTAAGGCTCTCCAGGGGGGCGATTTCCGACGATTTCTCCGATAAGTTCTCATAGGGTCTTGATGAGGCGATCGCAACAGGGAACAGGGGGCTGAGGTCAATCCTTCTCAAAGGGATCTCCATAACCCTGCTACTCTACCAGGATTTTTCCAAGATGCGATCGCCCAGTTCCGGACAAGGGGCCATTGATGCCAAATCAAGGCAAAATGGAAGAAAACCCCAGTTCTCGGAGAGTCCCCGTGTCCTCAGTCCTGCTTGTTGACGGTCATTCCCTCGCCTTTCGTGCCTATTACGCCTTTGCCAAAAGTCGTGAGGGTGGCTTGCGAACCTCCACAGGACTCCCCACCAGTGTCTGTTTTGGCTTCCTACGCTCCCTGCTCGACAGCATCGCCACCCATCACCCCTCAGCCGTGGCGATCGCCTTTGACACCAGTACCCCCACTTTCCGTCACGAGGCGGATATCAACTACAAGGCCCAACGGGCCGAAACCCCCGAGGACTTCATACCCGATGTAGAAAATCTCAAAAAACTCCTCGAAGCCCTCAATTTCCAAGTCTTCATCGCCCCCGGCTACGAAGCCGACGATATCCTGGGAACCCTAGCTCAGCAAGCCAGTCAACAGCAGCACCGGGTGCAACTGCTCAGTGGGGACCAAGATTTATTCCAACTCATCAGCGAGCAGCCCCCCATCACCGTTCTCCATCTCGCCGGGGGTTGGGGACGCAAAAATACCCGTCCCCAAGAGTTCCAGTCCCAAGACGTTCAGGAAAAACTCGGTGTCCTCCCCCAGCAAGTCGTAGACTACAAAGCCCTCTGTGGCGACAGTTCTGATAATTTACCCGGCGTGAAAGGCATTGGCCCCAAAACGGCGGTGAAACTCTTGGCGGAGTATGAGTCTTTAGATGCGATTTACGCCCATCTTGACGAAATTAAGGGCGCAACCAGCAAAAAACTAGACGCTGGACGGGAGGCCGCCTATCACACCCAATATATGGCCCAGATTAACTGTGACGTTCCTCTGGACGTGAACTGGGACCAGCTTCAGCTACGAGGCTTTGAGCCAGAGCGAGTGTTACCCCTCTTAGAGCAACTGGAATTGCATTCTCTACGCAACAGCCTCGAACGGCTCCAAGAGCAACTCGGCGGCCGGGTTACGACAACCCCCACGGCATCCCAAGAGAACCCAGAAGATACTGAATTTTGGACTTGGCAGGAGACGCAAGCCAGCCAACCCCCCGAGGAGTCTCGCTTACAGCCACAGATTATCGACAGCGAGGCAAAACTAGACCAACTCCTGGACCAACTCCAGACGTACACCGATGCCAACTCTCCCGTGGCCTGGGATACAGAAACCACCAGCACCAAGGCCACCCAGGCCGACTTAGTGGGATTGGGCTGTTGTTGGGGAAATGGTCCCCAAGACTTGGCCTATATTCCTCTGGGCCATCATCAGGGGCAACAGTTAGCCCCCCAACGGGTATTAGAGCGGTTGCAGCCCCTGTTAGAGGGCGATCGCTATCCCAAGGTGTTTCAAAATGCGAAATACGATCGCCTAGTGCTGCGAACGCAGGGCATCCGCTTACAAGGGGTGGTATTTGATACCCTTCTCGCTAGCTACCTCATCAACCCAGAAACCACCCACAACCTAACCGATTTGGCATTGCGGTATCTGGACTTGACGGTGAGTAGTTTTAAGGACATTGTCCCCAAGGGCAAAACCATCGCCGACGTCTCCATCCCCGTGGCTGCCCACTATTGCGCCGAGGATGTTCATGTCACCTATCGCCTGCTTCCCCTATTACGGCAGCAACTGCAACAAACCCCCCAACTCGATGAGCTATTAAAAAGCGTCGAACTGCCCCTAGAACCGGTGTTGGCGGAGATGGAGTTTTTGGGGATTCGTTTAGATATCGACTATCTCCATCAGCTCTCAGAGCAATTGGGGCAACAGTTGCAGCAGTTGGAACAGCAAGCCTATGAGCTGGCGGGGGAGTCGTTTAACCTCAACTCTCCTAAACAACTCGGGGATATTCTCTTTGAGCGGCTGGGGTTAGACAAACGCAAAACCACTCAAACGAAAACCGGGAACTACTCCACCAACGCCAAGGTTTTGGATAAACTGCAAGGAGATCATCCCCTGGTGGATATCATCCTGGAATATCGCAGTCTCGCTAAACTTAAATCCACCTATGTGGATGCCTTACCGGAACTGGTGCAGGTCGATGAGCAACAGGCCCAGCGTATTCATACCGACTTCAATCAAACCATCACCGCCACCGGCCGGCTCTCCTCATCCAACCCCAATTTACAAAATATCCCCATTCGGACCGAGTTTAGCCGTCAGATCCGCAAAGCCTTTTTACCCCGCCAGGGGTGGACGCTCGTCACCGCTGACTACTCGCAAATTGAGTTACGGATTTTGGCCCATTTGAGCCAAGAACCGATTTTGTTGGACGCCTATAATACGGGTCAGGATGTCCATCGCCTGACGGCGCAACTGCTGTTTGAGAAGGCCGAGATTTCTCCTGAGGAGCGACGTTTAGGGAAAACTATCAATTTTGGCGTGATTTACGGCATGGGGGCGCAACGCTTCGCCCGCGAGGCTGGGGTAAGTACGTTAGAGGGCCGGGAGTTTATTGACCGCTATAATACTCGCTATTCCCGCGTCTTTGAGTATTTGCAGCAGATGAAACGGGAGGCGATCGCCCGAGGCTATGTCGAAACCCTCTGTGGCCGCCGTCGTTACTTTAATTTTGAGTCCCCCAGTCTGCGGAAACTTCAGGGAAACTCCCCTGACAGCATTGACTTAGATCACCTCAACAAACTCACTTTAGCCGACTCCCAAGCCCTACGTGGGGCGGCTAATGCCCCGATTCAGGGGTCCAGTGCTGACATTATTAAAATCGCGATGGTCAAGTTACATCAGGCCCTGGGCGATCGCGCCGCACGCATTTTACTGCAAGTTCATGATGAACTCGTCTTGGAAATGCCCCAACAGGAGTGGCCGTCCCTGGAATTTACCATCCGAGACACCATGGAATCGGCTCTAAAACTGAGTATTCCCCTTCAAGTTGATATTCACGCTGGAGAAAATTGGATGGAGGCTAAATAAGAGAAAATACCTAGAGTTCCCCTGTCCTGATTAGTAAAGCTGACCTCAGAGGTTCAGTTTTTAAATCAGAACTTGATGACTTTTTTGGTCACTTTTCCTAAACATTGTTACAATAAGTAAACTTCTAGACATTAACTGCTTATGCTTGTCTATCAGACCCACCTGGCGACATCCGATAGACCTGCCGCACAAGACACGCGGACGCTCTGTAACCTATTCAATCAGCTCACGGCTGAAAGCTGTCCGCGCCATTACAACTTCCACATGCACTCGGTCTATTCCGATGGTCGTTTACGCCCCGAAGCCATCATGGAGCA
>SMDP01000068.1:8282-12056 GCA_012911965.1 Geitlerinema sp. P-1104 | reverse complement strand
ATCTAAACTCGGAGTCGCTTGATTCTGGTCACGATGGCGATCGCACACTCGTTCAATCAAGCGGGGAATATCCAAAAACTGCACCTGTTCATCCAAGAACAACGCCACCGCCTGCTCATTAGCCGCATTCAACACCGCCGTCATCGAGCCACCCTCTCGTCCCGCCTGGTAGGCCAACTCCATACAAGGATATTTCTGATGATCCGGTTCTCGGAACGTTAAATCCCCAGCTTTCACCAAATCAAACTGTTCCAACTGAGCCGGAATTCGCTCAGGATAGGATAGAGAATAGAGCAATGGCAGACGCATATCCGGCCAGCCCAACTGCGCCAAAACTGAGGTATCCTGCAACTCAATCAGCGAGTGAATAATGCTCTGAGGATGCACCACAATATCAATATCATCGTAATCTAAACCAAAGAGATAATGGGCTTCAATTACTTCTAAGCCCTTATTCATCAAAGTCGCCGAATCGACTGTAATCTTGCGTCCCATAGACCAATTGGGATGAGTAATAGCATCAGCCACCGTCACCTCAGAAAGCCGTTCCACCTCCCAATCTCGGAACGCACCCCCAGAAGCCGTAAGAATAATTCGTTTGAGTCCTCCCTCGGGAACCCCTTGTAAACATTGGAAAATCGCCGAATGTTCCGAATCCGCCGGTAGCAGTTTCACCCCATGTTTTTGCAGTAAAGGATTCACCACTGGTCCTCCAGCGATGAGCGTTTCCTTATTCGCCAGGGCAATATCTTTCCCCGCCTCGATCGCCGCCAGAGTCGGCAGTAAACCAGCACAACCCACAATCCCCGTCACCACCGCTTCGGCATCGCCATAACGAGCCACTTCAATAATGCCGTCCTCTCCCCCTAAAATCTCCGGTTGCGGATCGAGATCAGCGATCGCCTCCCGTAATTGAGGCAATTTTTCAGAATTACGAATAGCAACAATCTCAGGCTTAAACCGACGCACCTGTTGCGCCAATAACTCCACATTATTCCCCGCAGCAATCCCCACCAACTTAAACCGATCTGGATGACTTGCCACAATATCGAGAGTTTGCGTCCCAATCGATCCCGTTGATCCTAATAGTGTGATAGCTTTCACGATAATTAATCCTTGATCCCTAGCGTCTTAACAGAAGTATCTCATAGATAGGCAGGAGAAATAAGGTAGGGGCGTACCCTTGTGGTCGCCCTGGCAGTAGGGGGGAGGGGGCAAACAATGCCTCTTCGTCTTCCTCTGTGTCCTCGGGCAGCCACAAGGGCGTGCCCCTACGTGGTTCCCCTCCTCCTCCTCCTCAAAATGCGATCGCACCCTCACCAAATTCCCCAAATCCTGTACCCCCTAAGCCCCCGACTCGTGGCATAATAGCGCCGATCGACTCAATTACCCGCACAGCCATGCCCATCTCAGGCGCTCAACCCGCACTCCTCGTCCTCGCCGACGGCAGTCATTATCAAGGCTACTCCTTCGGTGCAACCGGAACGGCCATCGGTGAAGTCGTCTTCAATACCGGAATGACAGGCTATCAAGAAGTTTTGACCGATCCCAGCTACTGTGGTCAGTTGATTACCTTTACCTATCCTGAACTGGGAAACGTTGGGGTCAACCCCGACGATGAAGAATCGAAAGGCCCCGTCGCTAAGGCCGCGATCGCCCGCAATATCTGTCACCGTCCGAGTAACTGGCGCTCAACTCAGTCCTTACCCGATTATCTCAAACAGCATGGGATTCCCGGCATTTATGGCATTGATACCCGTGCCTTAACCCTCAAACTTCGCTCCTCAGGTGCAATGAATGGGGCAGTCTCCACAGAAATTCTGGACCCGGAAGCCCTGTTAATGCAAGTCCAGTCGGCCCCGAGTATGGCCGGACTGAATTTAGTTCCGGAAGTCTCCACCGATGAAGTCTATGAGTGGCAGGAACCGACGGCGGAGATTTGGGAGTTTGGCCCCAAAGCGCAACCGGGAGAAGACCCCTATACGGTGGTAGCCATTGACTTTGGCGTTAAGCGCAATATCCTACGTCGTCTGGCCAGTTACGGCTGTCGGGTGATTGTGGTTCCCGTCGGAACCTCCCCCCAGGACATTCTTAGCTACAATCCCGATGGTATTTTTCTCTCCAATGGCCCTGGAGATCCCTCAGCGGTGAAAGATGGAGTTGCTACGGTAAAATCTCTGCTCAAGGCTGAGAAACCCATGTTTGGCATCTGTATGGGCCACCAAATTCTCGGACAAGCCATTGGCGGCGAAACCTTTAAACTCAAGTTTGGCCACCGTGGCCTCAATCAACCCTGTGGTTTAAGTCAACAGGTGGAGATTACCAGTCAGAATCACGGCTTCGCCATTGATGCTGAATCGCTGAGTGGGGAGTTAGAGGTAACTCACTTTAATCTTAACGATCGCACCGTGGCTGGATTGCGTCATAAGCAACTGCCCTTGTTCTCGGTGCAATATCACCCAGAAGCCAGTCCTGGCCCCCATGATGCCGATTATTTGTTTGGTCAATTTGTCGAGTCCATGCGTCAGGCCCGACAAGCCACGGCCTCGGTTTAAGGGGGATCAGGGCCCCGGCAAATTGACCGCTTCTGGTGATAGCCCCTAGACAAACATTGAGATACAGCCTATACTGAGGCGTTAACTCAAGGTATACGTGACACGAGGAGGACGCTATTCCTGAGCCACTCAACTTGACTGTTAGCCTACGAGGCACAAGAGACGTCAAAGGAAACTACCAGTTGTTCCGACTCACGGGGCTGCTTGATGCGTTCTCGGAGCCGAACTTCCAAAAAGTTCTTAGCAAATGTATCGATGAAGGTCCGGCCAATGTGATCCTAGACCTCTCGAAGATTGATTTTGTCGATAGCTCCGGTTTGGGCGCACTGGTACAGTTAGTTAAACGAGCGCAAACTGCTAAGGGAAGCCTGCAAGTGGTGACTAACCCGCGAGTCACACAAACCGTTAAACTGGTGCGATTAGAAAAGTTCCTATCGTTACAGGGTTCGGTAGATGAGGCGATCGCCAACGTCTCTGAGTCCTGATAGCTTATAGATAGGTCGGCGAGCCGTGGCGCCACTGTGCAAAACGGCTCGTTGTTCTGTTGTTTAGATGTGTTTAGATGTGGTGTCGTTCAAGTTAAGCAGTGTTTGAGGAGGTTGGGTTGCTACAGAAGTCGTTAACGCCCCAGCAACTGCGGCAACTTTCACCCACCTCTCTGGCTTATTTGGGGGATGCGGTGTATGAGTTATATGTCCGGGAACGGTATCTGTTTCCCCCTCGACGGACTCATCACTACCATCAGCAGGTGGTGGCCCAGGTACGGGCGGAACGCCAAGCTGAGCAACTTCACTCGATTCAGGCGGATTTGACGGATGAGGAACGGGATGTGATTCGCCGGGGCCGCAATGCGACGGTTCGCCCCCCGAAACGCCTCGATCCCAAAACCTATCAGGAGGCCACCGGTTTAGAGGCTCTGATTGGTTATTTGTATTTGACTGACTCGGAACGTTTGTTTGAACTCCTTAGCCGCTTCAAGTTTGAGGATTAAGTCTCAGGGGAACTATCCCGAGACTTGCTGCAACGGCTTTCGGAGTCGCTACTGCATATTTTTTAGATTTTGTCAACCTTTTCTCTTAGGTGAATCACTATGACCCCTAAACCTCGTAAATCTTCTCGCAAACCGGTTCCCCGGTCAGGATATTCTGACAAACCCCGCTTTTCTAAAAAACCCAAACGGGATTCTGGGCCAGACCGTGACAATCGTTATGACAATCGT
>SMDP01000068.1:0-7390 GCA_012911965.1 Geitlerinema sp. P-1104 | reverse complement strand
GGGCTGTCGGGCGTTGCATAAAAGCAACGGGCAGAGTATAAAGAACTGTAAAGTCACAGCATCGCGTCTGTTGGGTTCGCAATCTTCAATATCCACTAACAAACGGGCAAACGTCATGAAGGAATTTTTGATTAACATTCTGCAATTCGTCGGTCTCGCCTGCTGGGTTGAGATCCGCACGGACCAGCCCCAATGTACTTACTACTTTGGACCGTTCCTGTCTCAGAAGGAGGCTAACCTGGCTAAGGTCGGCTATATCGAAGACTTAGAAGCTGAAGGGGCCCAAGGAATCCAGGCTCAGGTGGGGCGTCATAAGCCCTCAGAACTGACTATCTTCGAGGAAGCAACGGATTTCCCCAAGTCTCCCCCAAAGCCGGCCTTTAGCGGTCAAATGTAGTTGAGGGCCTGTCGCTCAGGGTGTGTCAGCCAAGTCAATATATCTTGACAAACCAAATGGGGAACTTCCCAAGGAAATAGGTGCGCGGTTTCTTCGTAAACTCTCACATCGCAGTGGGGAAGGAGCCGCGCTGTTTCATGGCTGGAGGCGGGGGTGATATGGCGATCGCCCTCTCCGATGAGCCAGAGACAAGGACAGCGCAGTTGCGATAATTGGGAACGCCGATCATAGCCGTCCCGCAGTGCCTGAGAGAGGGCCCGGCGGGCTAGGGGTGTGGTTCCCAAATAGGCAGAAATCCCCTCTCGGGCCAGATAGCGATAGACGGCTGGGGTTTGACGGCTCACGAGATAGCGAAAGAGCGATCGCCGTCCCCAATGGTCAATAATCCATTGACGACCGGGAAATACCCCATTACTAATCCCCGCCAAAGCCGAATAGGCCAACATGGCTCGGGAGACGGGGGGATGGTCACTGCGAGGACGAGCCGCCGTCGCCACGCCAATGATGCCCAGAACTTGCTCAGGATGCCTCAGGGCTAGTTCCAGGGCGAGAATGCCCCCTAATGACCAACCCAGCAGCCAGAATTTATCGAGATCGAGGCGGGTTAGGAGTGCGTCTAGGTCTTCTAGGTGCGCGTTCATGGAAAAGGGGAGCGAGGTATGACTGCGACCATAGCCCCGCAAATCAGGACTGATGGTGCGATAGTGGGGGGAGAGGGCATCGGTGAAGACGGAGAGACTCTGACTATTACCGGGATGGCCATGGAGACAGAGAATCGGCATCCCTTCACCACGGATGTCTGTATAGAGGTCGATGGCTGCCATGATTTAGACCCCTTGACGGTAGGTGCGTTCAGCGACTCGTTTCAGACGGCGGAGTTGCGCCTGCATATCCTCCCGCGTCCAGTTGGCCGCCACGCGATCGAAGCCAAAGGCGATGATGGGGTTGGGAATGGTGAATTCAAAGCGGTTCAGGAGTAAAGTTCCTTCGATTTGGGGCTGACATTCCCAGCGATCGCATCCCACAAAGAAGCCCTCAAAGGACCAGACGACTAATCCCGGTTCTCGTTCAACGATGCGACTGATGAGGCTGGGTTTGAGGAGGGGGACTTGAATCACAAAACGGGACTGAGCGCCGAGACGGTCATCCCACTCACCAATGGGTTCGCAACGTAAGGCGGGATTGAGCCAACTGTGCATCAACTGCAAATCCGTTAGACAGCGTTCCACGGTGGTGGCGCTGGCGCGGATATAAATGGACTGTTCAAAAACACGACTTAAAGACATTCAAGCTTCACGAACTCGGTGCAAGGTCAGGAAAGTTAGGCAAAATAGACAGAGAATAATGGACGCTAAATAAGTTTAACGCCTTTTAGGTACTTGATTCTGGTTGATGATAGTGTCTTATTTCGTTTGGCGACTGGCTGGAGGTGATCCCGAGGCTGGGCGATCGCCCCTAGGGTTATTTTGACATAACTGGGGTGGTCTTTCTGAAGAGTAAATCTTAATAGAGATGTGTCAATAAAGTTATCATTTAAAGCAAGCCGGGACAAAACCGGGAAAAACTAGGATGAATCTGATTATTTCTGTAGGATGTTTGCAAGTGCTGCTGATTACGGCAACATAGCTATGATAGTTTTGCGTTCTCAGTCGTTAATCTCACGGCTGAGGCAAACTCCAATTCAGTGTGACGGTTCATCTGGGGAGTGATACCCCAGTGACCGCCGCCCTTAATTGCATCTGTCGTTATACGGAGGGCGCATCGGACTACGGGAGTCTCCATTGCCTTTCGGGGAAGGGGAGAGACGGAGTTGCGATCGCGTCATAACCAAGTATGCTAGACCTCTGGTCTTTAAACTCATCAGGCGAGGGTATCCCTCGTCTTCTAGCCCAGGCGGAGGGTGATATGCCCACCACCTTCGCCGGATTTTGGGATCGCCTCAGTGGAACCCTGGGCGACTTTATCCCCAGTATTGTCGGGGCGGTTGCCATCCTCATCCTATTTTGGATTGTGGCGACCATTGCTGCCAGTGCCGTCAAGGCCCTGTTGCATCGGACTGATATTGACAACAAAATTGCTGGCTGGCTCACCGGCAATCAAGCCACCGACTTTCCCATCGAAACCTGGGCCGCGAAAGTTGTCTATTGGATTATCCTGCTACTGGGGTTACTGGCGTTCTTCAACGTCCTGAACCTGGACATCGTGTCAGCGCCGCTGGCAGGATTCCTGGGAGAAATCTTTGACTATCTGCCACGGATTGCAGCCGCTGCGGTGCTGCTGATTGTGGCTTGGGCCCTCGCCACCCTCTGTAAAGTCCTGCTCAACAAAGGACTCGAAAGCTTCCGCCTCGACGAACGTTTAGCGGAACAATCAGGAGGAGCCAGTCCCTTTTTGGTGAATGAAGCCTTAGCCAATATCCTCTATTGGTTCATCATTCTCCTCTTCCTGCCGATTATTCTCGACACCCTCGGTTTGCAAGGCTTACTGCAACCCTTGCAAGCGATGGTTGAGAGGATTCTCTCCTATCTGCCCCAAATCGTAACCGCCGTCGCCATCGGGGTGATTGGTTGGTTAGTGGCGCGAGTAGTTCGGGGGATTGTCACCAACCTGCTGTCGGCTACGGGGGTTGATAACCTTGGCTCTCGCTTAGGCTTAGGACAGATGGGGGGAATGTCCCTGTCTGGGGTGATTGGTACGTTCGTCTATGTGTTGGTGTTAATCCCCATCGCCATTGCGGCCCTGGATGCCCTGCAAATTGCAGCCGTATCTCGCCCGGCGATTTCGATGTTGCAGCGAGTCTTAGACTTCCTGCCTCAACTGTTTACAGCGGCGTTAATCATCGCCATTTCCTTCTTTATTGGACGCCTGGTGTCGGAGTTCGCCACGAACTTACTCACCAGTATGGGCTTCAATAACATCTTCTCAGCCTTAGGGATTAATCCCCCTCCCCGTAGCCCAGAAGACCCCGGTGCGATGACTCGCTTCCAGGGAAGCCGCACTCCCTCGGAATTTGTAGGGATTGTGCTTTGGGTTGGCATTGAGCTATTTGGGATCATTGCCGCCGTTGATGTCCTAGAAATTCCGGCCCTAAACACGATTGTGTCTGGGTTACTGGTGATTTTTGGTCAAATTCTGGCTGGACTGGTTGTGTTAGGGATTGGTCTCTATTTGTCCAACCTGGTGTACAACTTGATTGTCGGTTCCGGTTCCGCCAATTCCCAATTACTGGGACAGGTGGCTCGGGTTGCCATTATCGTGTTTGTCGTGGCCATGGCCTTGCAACAAATGGGCATTGCGCCGGATATTGTTAATCTGGCCTTTGGTTTGCTGTTGGGTGCGTTGGCGATCGCGATCGCTCTGGCCTTTGGCTTAGGCGGACGGGATGTGGCAGCGGAGAAAATCCGTGAGTTCCTGGCCTCGTTCCAGCAACGGCAATAAGTTTTAAGGGGAGAAACGTATTTGGCGTTTCTGCTCTTTATTGATAGAACCTTTGGGGTAGTGAGCCGCTACCCTTTTTTCATGGCACAGTCTCCTGGGTAGACGTCCCATAACATCGCCTGACCGTCCACGATTAAAAAGACAGATTCCTGGCCTAAGTCCCTGAGAATTTGGGTAATCCAGGCTTCGAGGCGCGGCTGAATCTGTTTCAAGCCAAAATCTGTGGTCCAAACCTCGATTTCATAAATGACTTCCTCAACGACTCCGAGATGGTCACTGTGATAATAGCCGCGATGTTGTTTGCACAGGGTTCCTCCGCATAATCGACAGAGGTCTTGATTGATTTGATGAACGAGGTGGGAGGTATCTATGGGCTGATTGACATCAATCGTTGTGGGAATCAAGAGACGCAGAGAATGGGTTAGGGTTTGGCTAATGTTGAGTTGCATCATGGGGGACAATAGAATAAACGGTAGGGGCAATCCGCAAGTGGCGTGCCCGAGGACACAGAGGGAGGAAGAGTTCGCCCTCCGGGGTAGGATGTGTTCCGGCATCAGTAAAGGCTGTGACCTAGACCCATCGATTGTAAGGGCGAAAAATTTTTCGCCCCTACAAGCCGGAACGCATCGCTGAAGCCGTAGGCTATTGTGGGTGTTTACTCAGCTTGTTGTTCTTGTTTTACGCCGGATTTAGAACGCCACCAACCTTGACGAATCACCCGAGTTCCGGCAGGTAATTGCAACATATTTAATGTGGTTGCACCGAGAATGCCTCGACCGATATTTGCCCCTTCTAAATTGCTATAGGAGAGATTCACATCCTGTAAGGTCGCTTTAGCTAAGTTGGCGCCTCGTAAATCCGCCCAGGTCAGGTTTGCACCTCGTAAATTGGCATGGGATAAATTCATGTTTTCTCCATGGACTCCGCTAAAGTTACAGCCCACAAGTTTGGCTTTGTGGAAGTTACTTTCTGCTAAAAAAGCTCCACTAAAATTGGTTCCCTTTAGACAAGTTTCTTGAAAGTTAGCATGGAGAAGAGAAGTCTGGCTAAAGTCACAACTCCGTAAATCACTCTGAGTAATAACAAGGTCATTTAAATCTAAATTCCGTAGATTTGCATTGGTAACTTTGATTAAATGAAAATTGCGGATTCCGTCCTTCTCTACTTGTTTCAAGAACTCATCAGCGGGAATCTCTCGTTTGGGTTCATCAGATTCCAGGATAATTTCCATGAAGCTAAACATCATAATTTCAACTCCTAAATAAATTGAATTGGGAGGGATTAAGCTCTCGCCCTCCCGACGAACTATTAACCCAGTTAATTCGGGTTTTTATGCAATTTGGTTTAATTGGGAAATGACCCCCAAAATTGGGGGACTTTGCGGCTGATATTGGCTCGCAAACGGGGGATTAAGTCCGCACAGGTGACCTGTAAATCGTCGATCGCCGTCTCTAAGGCCGCCAGTTCGAGTTCAGAGAGTTGAGGATTGGAGGTGTGGCGTAGCAGCCGTTGGAGAACTGGGGGGCGGAATTTCTCGGTGATGGCGGCGAGGCGATAACGGAGGTCGTTGACGCGCTTGATGGTGTCGCAATAGCAGGAGGCGAATCCCTCCTCCACGCCGGGTTCTCGGGGATCGGGATGTTGGCGGGCCATGGCCATCAGGAGGTCGATGGGTTCCATGAGCGATCGCACTGATTCCCGTAACTTCAACTTGTCCTCTAAACGGGGAGTTTGACCCGATAGCACCCCCTTGCTGAATGAATCAAATGCTCGGGCTAGTTCGGCGATATTGGCGTTTAATGTGGTCTCGACCTCATTTAAATCATTTAAGAGAACTTGCGCCTGTGTGGGGCTAATCAGTTGGCGACGATACGCTAGACGGACAATTTCAGCAATTTGGGGAATTGCGTCATAGTCTCCCGTTTCCCGGGCCTGTTGGCCATAGCGACGGAGAAGGGTGCGATCGCTGGCTGGGTGACGACGGGGGGACTCCAGAGGGGTAAGATGGGGAGGCGTCACCCGGAGCGGCGTTTGAGTGGGGTTGTGAAGAGCTTGCATAGGGATAACCTTTCGATCACTCATGGGATTGAGGGAGTGGCGATCGCCCCCTGAAGCGAGGGTAGAAATGGTAGAAATGGTAGAAGCGTTAGAGATGGCGATCGCCGATCTGTTGGCATAACCCAGCAGACGCTAGGATTTATGCAAAACTCAGGAATTTTCTTCAGAACCGTCATCCGCCGCACGAATCCAAGCCTCAACTTGCGCCTGAATCGCCTCACTCACCAACTCATCGCGGGAGATCTGCACATCCTGGCGTTGTGCATGGGCCAGGGTTAGCCAGCAGGCGATCCCACTGGTGACGACGGAGAGGAGGAAAAAGAACAGGGGAAAGCCTAAACTGGCCACATCCAAACTGAGGACTTTCTGATAGAGACTCACCACCGCCAAGCGGACAATTTCCGTCCCCGATTTCAACTCATAGTCATCATCAAAATGACGCGCAAAGGCTCCCGGTAGATGCTGTTGTAGGAACAAAACATCATCCCCAAGTTGCTGACGCTGAGCCAGTTTTTCCCCCCAGGCCTGCTGGGCCTCCTCCTTAATCACTTGCGCCTGGCGTTCCAGGCGGAAGACTCGTTGTTGCAAGGGGAGATTTTCCAGGGGAACCTGACTCCAATCGCGATCGCGTTCGGCCCAAGTTCCATAGAGTTGCACATGGAGGGTATCCCAATTGGGGTTCTCCCGAGGAATCCCCACCAACTCCCCTTGTAACTGCTGAAATTCCTGCTGTGCGGCTTCCAAGGCTTCACTGGTGGCGGGAATGGCTTGCAAGTTCTCCGTTTGACGTTCGATTTCCTCCCGGGCCTTCAACTCCGCTAAATAGGGACGATTGTTCATCGCTTCCATCCCCACCCCAGCCGCGAAGGATTGCAGCACACTCATCGCAATCATCGCCGCCGCGCCAGCCTTGGCCCAGCTTTGGTTCCCGTACTTGCGGCCCGCCACGGCGGTTCCGTTGTCGTTGGTGAACTTAATCAGCAACAGATTGAGAGTTAAACTGGCCAAAATGGCGGCGACTCCTGCGAAGTCTTTGAAGGCGAAGAAGAGTAGGGGTTGATTGGTGATGGCGTTGAAGAGACTGGCAACACTAATCACCCGCGCCGTGAGGTTAGAATGCTCTTGTAACTCTGGGGTGACATAGACGCGGCCATGAAAGTCTTGGGGATTGGCGAAGAGGAGGTTTTGGATAAAGCGAACCGGTGAGACGACGTGCTTAAGGCGCCGTTCCCAGAGTCGAGGGGGTTGTGGGGGGTGATTCAGTTCTGGGTGAGACTCCCGTAGGTTTTCGGCGATGTACTTGGCTTCGGTTTGGGGGTTGGGGGGTTGGGTTGATTTGAGTTTCATCGGTTACTCCAGAGGTGTTGCGTCGGCTGACATCGGAGTAACTCTTGTGGGAGGGGTTTTTATGCAGATGTTTCGGTAAATGTGGCTGGGGTTCCTGGGGTGATGCGTTCCGGCAAGTTTGAGAGAGTCGGTTAGGGGTTAAACACCCTG
>SMDP01000679.1 GCA_012911965.1 Geitlerinema sp. P-1104 | reverse complement strand
CGTCCGTCTTTGAAGGCGATCGCACAGACCATTCCATCGCCGTCAAAGGGATGATTCACCGGATGGCCGTTGATATCGAGCAATCCCGGCCCGACTCGAAATAGGGTTCCTGAGAGTTCCTGGGGTATTTCTCCCTCAAGATTGTCTAACCAGTACTCTGATTCCTGATGTTGGGAGAGATACCCCTGTTTCCAATCGTCGCGGCTATAGTCTTGTCTGAGAGAACGAGGTTGGGTATACACGAGATTTTTAAGAGGGTAACTGGACAAATAACAAGCTTGTTATCACTAATGTTACATATTGTAACGATTTATCCCACCCTGGGACGGGGATCGCGCCTCGGACTTCTGTACAATAAGGGCGATCGCACCCTGTTACGGTTGAGTTATGTCTGACGGAGAACGTCTGCTTCCCCCCAACACCCTCTGGACACGAACCCTCGAACAAACCCAGTTCGCGCTCGACTGTGGCGCACTCCAACCGATTCCGACGGAATTTCAGTACTTGCAACAGGGAGAGATTCGCTTTCTGGTGCGAACTTTAGCCAATATCGATCGCAAGGCCAAAGCCAAAGCCGCAGAAACCCGTCAGACTCAAGAAACAGGGAAACCCTTTAACCCCTTCCTCCCCTACGACGAGAAGCTCTTTGTGGCGGATTTGTCTGGGAGTCATGTCTGTCTGCTCAATAAGTTTAATGTGGTAGACCATCATTTGCTGATGGTGACACGGGAGTTTGAGCATCAGAACACCTGGCTAACGGTGGCGGATTTTGCGGCCTTACAGATTGGCTTGCGGGAAATCGACGGGTTAGGATTCTATAACGGGGGGACTGAGGCGGGTGCGAGTCAACCCCATAAGCATTTACAACTGGTTCCGCTTCCCTTGATGCCTGATGGCGATCGCTTGCCCATTGAGGGGGCGATCGCCCAGACTGAGTATGATGGGACAGGACTCGACAAAATCGGTCGCTCCCCTGAGTTTCCCTTCAACCATGCGATCGCACCCATCTCCCCCAACAGCTCCCCCGCACA
>SMDP01000678.1 GCA_012911965.1 Geitlerinema sp. P-1104 | reverse complement strand
ATAGGTTAGATTACCCGTATTATTGACCCCATCCCAAGTTTCCATTTGTCCAACCATCACCCGCCAGGTTCCATCACCCAGGACATACCAATCCTTGCCGATGTTAATCACATCCGACAGAAGCATTTCTTGGCGAGTGCGCCCACAGGGTTCACTACTTTCACAATCAGCGACGGGTCTTTCCGTATAGCCTAATCCTACCGTTCGTCCCAAAAATTGGTCTTCGTTATCGCAGATTTGATATTCAGCACCGATAATCGAGGTATTTCCCCGTAAATCAGTGACCGTGACGTAGCACATTAAATCGCCAACTTGCGTCTCTTCAATGGTCGCCACCTCCGGTAAGTTTTGCTCCCAGGGGGGCGTTGGGGAGGGGGCTGGCGCTGACACCTCAGCAGAAGGTGTATCTTGAGGAGGAGACACAGCAACCGAATCATCCTCATTCTCCGAAGCGGGGGGTGGGGATTCGGTTGGGGTAGGAGATGGACTGGGGGAGGGATCTGGTGAACTCACCGGTTCCGATGTAGACTCCTCATTCGCGCCATTAGAGGCGATGGGGTTTTCTGGGACGGTATTACAGGCCCCGAGAGACAGAGCAAGGGTTAGAAAACTCAGGGCGAAGGTTTTACGGTATTTCATGGTGAAGGTGCTACAACAACTTATCTCTGTTGTAGCGCCCCTGATGAAAGACTGGAGCCTGGGCGAGTCACTTCAGCGATCGTCAAGATGCGTTAAGGACAACGGCGGCTTAACAAAACCGCAAACCCGTTTTGAGGGTCTTGCCAGGTATGCCGTGTCTCCAGCTTAACCCCCTTAAGGGTTTCAACGATGTCAGATTGTTTGAATTTACGGGAAATCTCCGTTTGAATCGTCTCTCCTTCGGCAAACTCTACGGTTAAATCCAACTGGCGTAGGGTAGCCAATTGTGGGACTGTACTGCGCAGGTGCATTTCGATTTGGGACTCTTTTTCATTAAAAAAGGCCCAATGCTCAAACTGTTTCAGATTAAAATTGCCCTCAAAGCGTCGGTT
>SMDP01000677.1 GCA_012911965.1 Geitlerinema sp. P-1104 | reverse complement strand
CGTCCGTCTTTGAAGGCGATCGCACAGACCATTCCATCGCCGTCAAAGGGATGATTCACCGGATGGCCGTTGATATCCAGTAATCCCGGCCCGACTCGAAATAGGGTTCCGCAGAGATCTTGGGGAATGTCCCCCTCTAGATCATCTAGCCAAGCGTCAGACTCTTGATGCTGGGAGAGATATCCCTGTTTCCAATCGTCACGGCTGTAGTCTTGGGGAAGAGAGCGAGGTTGAGTATACACGAGGTTTTTAAAGAGGTAAATCGACAAATAACAAGCTTGTTATCACTAATGTTACATATTGTAACGATTTATCCCACCCTGGGACGGGGATCGCGCCCCGGACTTCTGTACAATAAGGGCGATCGCACCCTGTTACGGTTGAGTTATGTCTGACGGAGAACGTCTGCTTCCCCCCAACACCCTCTGGACACGAACCCTCGAACAAACCCAGTTCGCGCTCGACTGTGGCGCACTCCAACCGATTCCGACGGAATTTCAGTATTTGCAACAGGGAGAGATTCGCTTTCTGGTGCGAACCTTAGCCAATATTGATCGCAAGGCCAAAGCCAAAGCCGCAGAAACCCGTCAGACTCAAGAAACAGGGAAACCTTTTAACCCCTTCCTCCCCTACGACGAGCAGCTCTTTGTGGCAGACTTGTCCGAGAGTCATGTCTGTCTGCTCAATAAGTTTAATGTGGTCGACCATCATCTGCTGATAGTGACGCGGGAGTTTGAGCATCAGAACACCTGGTTAACGGTGGCGGATTTTGCGGCGTTACAGATTGGCTTGCGGGAAATCGACGGGTTAGGATTCTATAACGGGGGGACTGAGGCCGGTGCGAGTCAACCCCATAAGCATTTACAACTGGTTCCGCTTCCCTTGATGCCTGATGGCGATCGCTTGCCGATTGAGGGGGCGATCGCCCAGACTGAGTATGATGGGACAGGATTAGACAAAATCGGTCGCTCCCCTGAGTTTCCCTTCAACCATGCGATCGCACCCATCTCCCCCAACAGCTCCCCCGCACA
>SMDP01000676.1 GCA_012911965.1 Geitlerinema sp. P-1104 | reverse complement strand
GATACGTCTTCAGGTATACCGGATTGGGGTGAGGGAAAAGGAGACTGGGCGATCGCCCTCTACGGCTGTCAGGTGGCGGCTGGGGATGCCGGGGCGGAGTTTGTTGAGAAATTACATGATCTGACGGGGGCGACGATTTCTGCGTCGACTCGGGTGGTTGGTCATGCGGATTTAGGTGGAACCTGGAATTTGGATGTCCAGCAAGGTCTAGGTCTGGTTCCTGGGGTTATTTTGGATGAGTCGGTGCGGCGATCGTATGGGGGAGTGTTTTCTTTTGACTTGGGGCCGACCAAGGCCAATGAAGTATTTGAAATTAGCCTGAATGATCTTTTTGACTTAGGTGATCCTGATTATGACAGGCTGTTCCCCGCAACTGTGACGACTGACAAAGGGGTAACCCTTGCCCTTGACAATGAAACGAATCCCCGCTACGACCCTCGAAATTTAGATGTTTTTAGGGCTTTACCTGAATTTGAGGAAGAAAATTCTGATACATATTTGATTGATAAATTTACATTTGAGGGAGTAGCTAATTCAAGCGTTCAAGACCAGCTTGTTCGCATCAAAGTTCGCGGCGTTAATGAAGCCCCAGTCGCCTCAAACTTCTCCATTGGCATTGGCGATCCACCGCTTCTAAAAAACGCTATTTTTGATGACATAACGGATCCAGATGACGACAAAGCATTACGGCAGAACGCAACCGATATTGACAACGATGATGACGACCTGAGGTTTAGCGGACCTAACACCAGTTCTCGGGGAGCGGTAGTTACCATCAACGCAGATGGAACCTATACCTATGACCCTAGGAATGTTGATGAAATTCAACGTATCCCCGATGGTCAAACCATTACCGACACATTTCAATACACCGTTAAAGACCCCGGTGGATTAACGGACAGTGGAACCGTCACCGTTCAGATTCGCGGCTTAAACACGGCGGTGGTTGCCAATGACAACGAAGCAACTGTGCGCCGGGGGGAATCCGTTACCATTCCCGTGTTGGCGAATGATACCAACATCGAAGGTGGGCC
>SMDP01000675.1 GCA_012911965.1 Geitlerinema sp. P-1104 | reverse complement strand
GTTCCCTTAGATCCCGGTTGCGTCATGGAAATTCACGGCTGGAAACTGGTCTTTCATGATCCTAACCCCACCGCCGAACCCAGCCGAGGACCTAATGATATCAAATTGACCCCAGAATTTGTCTATAAAGTCTCCCAGGCCACCCTATTTTATCAGGAAGGGAAGGCGCGATCGCCCCTAACTCCCCGTACCAAAGTCAACCAAATGCTGGGTTACATGGCTCAACGCAACCTCGACCAAGGGGAACCAGTCCTCTGCTCCTATGATGAGTTAATTGAGGCGGCCTGGGGTAACGATGACGACCGGGGACGGCTTCCTGCTGATGTCAATATGTTAGCCCGTGACATTCGCCGTCTCCTTGAGCAAAATGGCTCAGAAACTGCCAAAACCCAGTTAGAGACCAAAAAAGGACAAGGCTATATCCTCAGAATTAGCTGCGAACCCTAACTCACTCAACCCGGTCTAGCGGCCCCTCCTAGGGTCCCAATCGACAACTTGAGATGAGTTTGAGGCTTGGTGCAACTCTGACGATTATGGGGGAGAATAGAAGCACAGAGTCAGAGAAGACAGAGGGGACAGCGAGAGCTGATGCAGCTTAAGACAGTTTACAAGGGTCTGACAGGACAGACAATGTATAACTACTATCTCAGACGACTCCTCGGGGTGGGGGGATTTGGTGGCGTGTTTCTCGCCGAAGAGCGGGTGCGGGAGATTATGTTACGGGAACTGGCCGTGAAGCTGATTCTGTATGATGAGGATGATGAGACCAATGACCAACTCAATGAGTTAAGGCAAGCCACCCACCTGGAACATCCCAATCTGGTTCGCGCCCACACCGCCGGGGCTTGCGAGTTGAATGGTATGGATTTCCTCTATCTGGTCATGGAGAAAGGGGAGTATTCTCTACTGGACAGGATACAACAACAGCCCCTGTCTATTGCTGAGACGAAAACCCTGATTCGTCACGTAGCAGCGGCGTTAAAGTATCTGCATCAACAGGGGAAAGTGCATCGGGACTTAAAGCCAGGGAATGT
>SMDP01000674.1 GCA_012911965.1 Geitlerinema sp. P-1104 | reverse complement strand
AAGCTGATAGAAACAGTCGTCTTTTTTGCGTAAACTGGCTACGGCGATCGCCAACTCCCCTAAACAGCGCAAGCGCAGCAAAACTGTTTCAGCCGTTAAGTGTTGATGATTCTCAGTTTTTAACAACTGTCCCTGGCGATAATATTGCCCATCTCCTAACAAGGGACGTAGGGATGAAGGAATCCCATCGACGCTGGCAAAATACTCCCAACTGGGTTTAAGTTCTAAGTTGGAACTAACCACAAGGGGAAACCCCATATCCAGCGCCAAACTCATTTCTAACCCTAAGCGTAAGGATTTTAAGAGGGCCAACGAGGAATTGACCTCTCCCCAAAGAATGGGAATCGTCACCGTCCCATGGACAAACTGGGGACGTTTCGGAACTGCGAATCCCACCACTTTATTGGCTTTGAACACAACAGCATGATCTCGATACAGTTGCAGTTCATCGACAGTGACGGTTCCATCTTCATTGATTTCTGCAAGCCGTTTTAGAAAACTCCGCCAAATCCGCCGTAGTTCCAGACTTGACCCTGGGGGGAGGGCAAAATGTAAATAGAGGGGATCTTGTTTCACCGTTTTAGGGAAATTCGACCCCACTGCCATGAGTTGATAACTCAAAGCCGAGAGGGCATCCCCCCGCCGTTTCGGGTCACCACTCATACCGCCGGGGAGACGATTGGAAAAGGACTGAACCTTAGTTCCAGGGGGCATTTGCGGGGATTTGAGTTCACCAATTTCACCCGTCATACTACCCAAAGAACAGCGTTGACGGGGGTTGGCTTGGATGTAAGCGTTCAGTTGCTTAAAGCCGCTGAACGGCTGACTTTGGGGTAGGTTTAGCAGTTCTCTAACCGCTTGGATGAGGTCGTCGGAGCCGGTTTCCTCCCCTTGGCTGCGACGCCGTTGAAAGGAGTCTTCGATGGCGCTGTAAATGGCTTCTAATCCCCCTTCGACGGCCTTGGCGGCAAATAAACTGCGTCCATATTGGGCGTTGAAGGGTTCGAGGGCCTGACGCTGTTCCGGGGAGAGTCC
>SMDP01000673.1 GCA_012911965.1 Geitlerinema sp. P-1104 | reverse complement strand
GATACGTCTTCAGGTATACCGGATTGGGGTGAGGGAAAAGGAGACTGGGCGATCGCCCTCTACGGCTGTCAGGTGGCCGCTGGGGATGCGGGGGCGGAGTTTGTTGAGAGATTACATCATTTGACGGGGGCGACGATTTCTGCGTCGACTCGGGTGGTTGGTCAGGCGGATTTAGGTGGAACCTGGAATTTGGATGTCCAGCAGGGTCTGGGTCTGGTTCCGGGTGTTGTGTTGGATGAGTCGGTCCGGCGATCGTATGGGGGAGTGTTTCCCGACTTTGACTTGGGTCCTAGCCCCGCCAACCAAGTCCTTGAGATTACATTAACTGAATTACTGGGGCTGAATAGTGACACTGAGATTTTTCCTGAACGGGTAACAACCCAACAAGGCATAACACTTGATTTCCAAGCTGGAACTACATTTCGCTACGATCCCAGAAATTTGGATGTTTTTCGCGCGCTTCCCGAGTTTGAAGCGGGTAATACCAACACCTTTATTATCGATGAATTCAACTTCAGGGCAAGTCCTGATGGTAGCACCTTCCCAACTCGTACTGCTCTGATCAAAGTTCGTGGAGTTAATGAAGCCCCCGTTGCCTCCAATTTCTCGATTGGCATTGGTGATCCACCGCTTCTAAAAAACGCTATTTTTGATGACATAACGGATCCAGATGACGACAAAGCATTACGGCAGAACGTAACTGATATTGACAACAAGATTACCGACCTAGTTTTTAGCGGAGATGACACCAGTGCTCGGGGAGCGGTGGTTACTATCAACGAAGAAGATGGAACCTATACCTATGACCCGAGGAATGTTGCTGAAATTCAACGGATACCCGATGGTCAAACCATTACCGACACATTTCAATACATCGTTAAAGACCCTGGTGGATTAACCGACCGTGGAACCGTCACCGTTCAAATTCGTGGCTTAAACACGGCGGTGGTTGCCAATGATAACGAAGCAACTGTGCGCCGGGGGGAATCCGTTACCATTCCCGTGTTGGCGAATGATACCAACATCGAAGGTGGGCC
>SMDP01000672.1 GCA_012911965.1 Geitlerinema sp. P-1104 | reverse complement strand
GTGCCTTGTCCCGACTCACCCCTAGAACCCTGGTGGTTTGAGCAGTTAGAACAACAGGGTGTGAGTGCCTTACGCCTTGATGTGCGCGAAAATTTCGAACAAGTGCAAGGGGCGATCGCCCAATTCCAGGCCCATCAGTCATCAACAGCCATCAGTCCCCTAAACCCCTGTAAACTTTGGCTAACCCTCGATCCCCAAGAACTCGAGGGCGATCGCCCCAAGCCGAGTCACAACAGTAACCACCACAGGAAAGCTTACCCCCAGCTAGCCCAGGTCTTAGATGTCGCTGACATTATTGAACTCAACCACATCGCTGAGCCACAGTCCCTAGAATCGCTCCACCGGGCCATCCAAAAGCAACTCTTGCCCGGACAACCTCACCCTGGCGTGATTGTCAGCCTCGCTCCAGACATTCAGCTAGAACAACTCCCCGAGCTGATTGTGCGGGGGGCCGGACGCTATCCCTTTGGTATTGCCATCCCGCCCGCCTTAACCCCCAACGGGCATCTATCCGATCGTAGCCGAGCCTATCAACGCATTCTCAACCTCTGCCAAGCCGCCTGTATCCCCGTGGTGCTGATGCCCCCCACCGAGGTCAATCCCAGTAGCAGTCTCGATCGCGACAGTTCTCAACTCGCCGCCATCGTGCGATCGCCCCTTCAACCCTCCTCATCCTCAGCCACCTCATAGGATTGTCCGCTAACCCGAACCACATCCCCAGGAACCAACTTACGACCCCGACGAGTTTCTACCTGGTCATTCACCAGCACCTCGCCATCCTGAATTAACAGCTTGGCCTCCCCCCCAGTACTCACCGCACCCACCCATTTGAGAAATTGGTCCAGTTTAATCGTCACAGAATCTTGCGTCATCATCCCCTAGCGACCACCATTCGAGCCACCACGGATACGAGCCACCTGTTCCGAAGACAGCCAAGGCATTGTCGCATCGCGATCGCCAGCCGCGACCTCCTGACGAGGCTGAGACCGTCGATGGCCCGGCACTAAATCCTCCACATCCTCCGGTAACGAGAGGACA
>SMDP01000671.1 GCA_012911965.1 Geitlerinema sp. P-1104 | reverse complement strand
ACTTCTGGGAAATTGAGGGTCTTTAATACCATTTTTTGAAATCTTTGCCAGACATACAATAGCGAGGAGGGCGACCACAAGGGTTCGCCCCTACGGACATCACTGTTACGGTCAGACACTCGGTGTTGAGGAGGGCGACCACAAGGGTTCGCCCCTACAGACATCACTGTTACGGCCAGACACTCGGTGTTTTGGTAACACCGGGTGTCGGTTTGGGTGGATGGGTTAGAAGAGGTTGACGGCTCCTTGGTCGTTGAGTTGGCTGATTTGTTGGGAGACGACGAAGGTGTTTTCGACGGTTGCGCCGATGGCTCCTTGGAGGTTTACTTGGGGAAGGTGGGCGATGAGTTTCGCTCCTTGGTCGAAGCCGAGGTATAGGCCTCGTGCTCGGGTGTCGAAGTAGAGTTGACCCGGAGTGTTGAAGTTGATTAGGGTGGTGTCGGCGGCGCTGGTGGCTCCGATGACGAAGGATTCGTGGAAGTAGCCGCTGCCGTTGATGACGTTGCTGAAGTCGCTGTAGTTGAATCCGGCGCCAGACCCGTTGGCGATGACTCCGTAGAGGGCCCCGCGACTCTGGAAGAGTTGGATGCTGCCGGCGGCGTTTAGGTTGAAGGCGGTTTCGTCCAGGACGATTTGGTCGCGGGTGATGTTGAAGTTGGTTAGGGTGTCCACGCCAATCGCTCCCGAGAAGACCCCTTGGGTGACGGTGGTGCCACTGGTGCTGGTTAGGAATTGACCGCTGGTTCCGACTAAGAGATTGCTGTCGCTGAGGTCTTGGGAAAGGTTCAAGTCCTGGGTTCCGTCGGTTCCTAGGGTGATGAAGTTGGTGCGGTTGAAGGCGGCTTGGAGTTCGAAGCCGGTCTCGACTTTGGATTGGAAGACGATTTTGTTGTGACCGCCTTTGCTGAGGTTGATGAGGTCGCCGTCACTGACAAATTTGAAGTTTTTGGCGATTTTGGCGGCGTCGGCGGCGTTGAGGTCGAAGCCGTTGTATTTGTTGTTGCTGAAGCTGGCTTTGCCTCCATAGATGATGTCGTC
>SMDP01000670.1 GCA_012911965.1 Geitlerinema sp. P-1104 | reverse complement strand
GAAGGCGGGGGGACACATCTGAGTTCTCCCATCTGGGCCCAATATCCCGAGGCCCACGATGTTATCAAACGCAGCCTGGATGAACTTCTCAACAAAGGCTGTTCCCTCAACGAAGCGCGGGAATTATTCCTCGGGGAGATTGACTGGCGGTTGCGCTGTAGCGCCCGAGTCTTAGTGACGGCCCCCCTGCAAGACATTGGTGTGGGTGAGTTGATGTCCCAAGAACTCGAACAGGCCCTAAAAATCCCGGTGCAACTCGTCCCCATGGAAGAGTTGTCGGAAGTGCTCGACAAGGCCCATTCCGGAACCGTCGTCACCAGTCGCTATTTCATTGGCGAGGCTGAATCCGTTGCAGCCCCGAAGGCCGTGCGGGTGATTCCCATCGATATTTATGATTACGCCAAGGAAACCGAGCTGGTGAAAGACTTGGCCAAAGATAGCTGTTTAGGACTCGTTAGCATCAGTTCTGGGCTGTTACGAGCCGCTGAAGTGATTGTTCATAGTCTGCGTGGCGATGAGTTGTTGGTGATTACCACCGAGTTAGGGAATACCTACAAACTCAATGCCATGGTTCGCAGTGCGCGGACAATTATCTGCGATCGCGCCAGCCTAGATGCAGTCAAAACTGCCATCCAAGCGGCCCGAGACGACCTCATTCGTCCGCCGCAAGTGACCTGCTTCGAGAACTACATCAGCAGCAAATCCATCGAACTGCTGAAACGAGAGTTAGGCTTGGACTAGAGTTCCTCGGGATTCACCCCGAGTTCTTGCAGTTTCGCAGCCAGACGTTCCGCTCGTTGGCGTTCAGCTTCCGCTCGTTGACGTTCAGCTTCCGCTCGTTGACGTTCAGCTTCCGCTCGTTGACGTTCCACCTCTCGGGGAAGCTGGACTAACTCTCCCTCTGGCGTATAGAACCGTAGCCAAATTGCCCGTTCCCGGTGAATGCGTCCTGACCAAAGTCCTAGCCAATGTTGCAGTTGAGAACACCAGAGCCAGCCATTCTCATTTGGCTCAAGTTCCTGATAGCCATTATCAGAGTT
>SMDP01000067.1 GCA_012911965.1 Geitlerinema sp. P-1104 | reverse complement strand
TAATCGCAATTGAGGGGCTGTTTCGAGGGGAACTGTCATTGAGTATATTTACTCACTCTCTTAACTGAGATGCACCCAATTTCTCCGTTGCAGAAGAAGCCACTCAAGGGCAGATGGGGCAGATAACGATGGAACAACTGAGAGTCAAAATTGACTTGATTGTAGAGGCCACGTCCGCGCCCGAGACAGGCAAACATCAGGGCCCCAAAGGGTTGGGAAGAACCTGAGGTCGATTGGGTGTAGCGTTGTAAGAGGGTTTCTAGGTCATCAGCGGAGGTTTGGCCATCCCGTAGGTGAAACTGAACCCGCTGTCCGGGACGCACGCGATCGCCAATGGCGATGGCTCCCGCTTCGGGATCAACCCCGACAAGATTACGAATCAGAAAATCTCCGGCCTGGAGCTGTTGGGTAAACTCATCGCGCACCACGCCAATAAATAAGGACTGTTGGGCCAATTCGCGATCGCTCTGGCTTAATTCCGTAATCAACTCCCGCAATAACTCCAGGGGTGGCCGGGGTGTTTCCGTTTGTCCTAAATCATCTAGAGCCAGAATGATATTACGTTCCCCTGAGGCCACGCGATAGGGTTTACCAATGGGACGGCATCCCTGGGCGACGATGGTATCGAGTTGGATATTGCCCGATAGGGCCAGGCCCACTACCCCCTGGCTCACCGTGCGATCGCCACAAAACAAACTACTCCCGTTAAGCACCGTACCACTGGAGAGTCCCCCCACTTTGGGGGCGCTGGGATAGGCATAATCGAGGCCCTGAAGACAATCCGTAATGCCGGTCATTAAGGGATCGGCCAAGAGAATGAATTGGGGATCATCGGCGGGATTGACGCCCAACTTCTCCACCCAGCGATCAGGAGGACTATCCAAATCCGGTAAATCCTCTAGGGAGAGATAAAAGTCCTCAATGGTCACCCCTGGTAGGTAAGCCAGGGTGAGGCTCAGGCCGATATCCCTCTCAATTTCTACCGTCTCGCTGGACTCTACCCCCGTGTGATCCTGACCGATGACACCTCCCCCGCCACAACCAATTAGGGGAATATCCGGGAGTCGCTCCCGTAACAGGGGCAACACACGGGGATAGTCACTGGCAAACGCCGAGGAGATGAACACTAAGCCTAGATCCGGTGGATGGGCCAAACCAGCTAGGGCCGTATCCACCACCTCAGCAATGGCGGCTTCCAGAGACGGACGAGTTGATAGGGAATTAACCCACTCCATAGGTGTTTCTCTCCCAATGATAGGGGGGACAGGACGGATGCCGAAAACAAGGGCGATCGCCGGCAAATCTAAAAAGAACAATAGGGTTTTGGCACTCTTGCCTTATTTTTCGGTATGAGTGATCCTATCAAGAAGCGACCCGAACTCAAGCCAGACTTGGGGAGTCTCTTCGGGGAGGCGGTGGTATCCCCATCATCCCTCCCCAGAGATAACCGGGATTTGACTTTCTTGTTAAGATCAATCCGGCAACTGTGCATGAGAGACCCTCTGGTGAGGGCCTCGGCGGTAGAGTCAGCCCTGAGGGGGCGATCGCCCTGCTTTCTGGCTCTAATCCCCGTTCTTGAAACAGGAGCCAACCACCGACCAATTTGGACATTGTCTCAGAGTCAGGTTCCCCTAGCTCCCAGAAGATGTCTAAACTAAGAACAGGTAACTATCCAAACGGACGAGATTATGAGCGAGAACAACATCCAAAGCCAAATTGACCAAGAGCGCCAAGCTGCACGTGACGCCTGTGACACCAGTGGAGCTAATTCTAAAGAATGTGCTGCCGCCTGGGATGCCGTCGAAGAGTTACAAGCAGAAGCCGCTCACAAAAAGAACAAGCCCGAAAAAACGTCCTTCGAGACGTACTGCGACAACAACCCCGACGCGGCCGAATGCCGAGTATACGACGACTAGAGATAATAATCACAATACCAACGCTTGTCAGATGGGCGGTGAGGGACATTCCTTCACCGTCTTTTCTTTGGCCCCACAGGCTCTGATCTCGCTCACTGGCGGGATAGCCAGCTCCCGGCGGCGGCCAGAGGACTCGACAAAAAATCAGAAAAACAACAAGCTCCCTCATTATACGCCTTCTCCCTCAAAATGAATGATTATTTTAATAATCTTTTTATCCCTTCAAAAAGCTTCACCATTAGCCCCTAAAAAAGCAATTATAAATAATCATTAAAAAGTCGTCCTTTCCGGGAGTTACCTCGATACCATAATAAATGAAGCTTAGCCACGCGGGATAGATAAATCATGGTTACTAGCGCACCTCAATCTGCCTCTGGATCCTCTAAAACCGAAAGCCTTATTTTATGGTTTGAGGATGTTGGAATTGCTGACGTTCCCCTGGTGGGGGGAAAGAACGCCTCCTTGGGAGAGATGATTCAACAACTGTCCGCCAAAGGGGTGACCGTCCCGACGGGCTTTGCCACAACCGCCTATGCTTATCGCTATTTTGTCAAACAAGCCGGACTAGAGAGCAAGTTACGGCAACTGTTTTCTGACCTGGATGTTGAGAACCTGAAAAACCTGCGCGATCGCGGTAAACAAGCCCGTGCCTTGGTTTTGAATACCCCTTTCCCAAAAGAATTAGAAGTGGCGATCGCCACCGCCTATTTCAAGCTTTGTGAACGCTACGGAGCAGACACCGAATTTTGTGAACGCTTCGATCCCGAGTATCGCCAAGCCTGTAAAGAATACAGCTATGATACTGACGTAGCGGTGCGATCGAGTGCCACCGCCGAAGACTTGCCCGATGCTAGTTTTGCCGGACAGCAAGAAACCTATCTCAACGTTCATGGAGCCAAATCGGTTCTCGAAGCCTGTCACCGATGCTTCGCCTCCATTTTCACCGATCGCGCCATCTCCTATCGCACCATCAAGGGCTTTGATCACTTTGACGTTGCCCTCTCCGTTGGCGTGCAAAAAATGGTCCGGTCTGACCTAGCCTCATCGGGGGTCATGTTCTCCATCGACACCGAAACCGGTTTCAAAGACGCGGCGCTCATCACCGCCGCCTATGGCTTAGGTGAAAACGTGGTTCAAGGCGCCGTCAACCCGGACGAATACTTCGTCTTCAAACCCACCCTCAAACAAGGCTTCCGTCCAATTCTCGAAAAACGCCTCGGCAGCAAAGAGATCAAGATGATCTATGACGTGGGCGGTGGCAAACTGACCAAAAACGTCCCCGTTGCCGAACCCGAACGGCTCAAATTCGCCATCACCGATGATGAAGTCCTCACCCTAGCCAAATGGGCCGCCATCATCGAAGACCACTACAGCGAAGTCCGGGGCCAATACACCCCCATGGACATTGAATGGGCCAAAGACGGACAAACCGGGGAAATGTTTATCGTCCAAGCTCGCCCGGAAACCGTCCAATCTCAGAAATCTGGCAACATCCTCAAACACTATCGTCTCCAAGGCACCAGTGACATTCGCGTCACCGGACGAGCCGTGGGTGAAGCCATTGGCCAAGGATTGGCCCGAGTGATTCGTGACGTGCAACAAATCGACGAATTTGAAGCCGGTGATGTGCTGATTACCAACAAAACGGATCCCGACTGGGAACCGATTATGAAGAAAGCCAGCGCCATCGTCACCAACCAAGGAGGACGGACCTGCCACGCCGCCATTATTGCCCGGGAAATGGGCATCCCTGCCATTGTCGGCTGTGGAAACGCCACGGGAGTCCTGAAAACCGGAGAAGAGGTGACCGTCTCCTGTAGTGAAGGGGAAGAAGGAAAAGTCTATGCCGGGTTAGTTCCCTTCGAGATTGAGGAAACCGTCTTAGATAACCTCCCCACCACCCAGACCAAAATCTTGATGAACGTGGGTAACCCCGAAGAAGCCTTCGGCCTCTCCGCCATTCCCTGTGATGGTGTTGGCTTGGCTCGTTTCGAGTTCATCATCGCCAACCACATCAAAGCTCACCCCTTGGCCCTACTGCACTTTGACGAACTCGAAGATGCCGCCGTCAAACGGGAAATCGCCACCTTGACCGCCGAATACGAGGATAAACCCCAATTCTTCGTCGATAAGCTGGCCTACGGCATCGGCACCATCGCCGCCGCCTTCTACCCCAAACCCGTGGTGGTGCGGATGTCCGACTTCAAGAGCAACGAATATGCCAACCTGCTCGGAGGACGGCAATTTGAACCCCATGAAGAAAACCCGATGATTGGCTGGCGCGGTGCGTCTCGCTACTACGATCCCAACTATGCCGCCGCCTATGGCTTGGAATGCAAAGCCTTGAAACGGGTTCGCGATGAGATGGGCTTGACGAACGTGATCCCCATGATTCCCTTCTGCCGTACCCCTGAAGAAGGCCGTAAAGTTCTGGCCGAAATGGAAAAACATGGTCTGAAACGGGGCGAAAATGGCTTGGAAGTCTATGTTATGTGCGAGATTCCCAGCAACGTGATTCTGGCTGATGAGTACAGCAAAGTCTTTGATGGCTTCTCCATCGGCTCCAATGACTTGACTCAGTTGACCCTCGGTTTAGACCGTGACTCCGGCTTGGTCGCTCATATCTTCGATGAACGCAACGAAGGGGTGAAAACCATGGTGCGGATGGTCATTGAACGGGCTAAAGCCAACAATCGTAAGATTGGCATCTGTGGTCAAGCCCCGAGCGACTATCCTGAGTTTGCCCGCTTCTTGGTCGAACAAGGCATTGACTCGATTAGCTTGAACCCCGACTCGGTTCTCAAAACCATTCTCGACATTGCTGAGTTTGAGTCGAGCCGCTCTTAAACCTAACCCGTCTGAGACGAGGGGACTCCTCCTGAACTCAGACTGACACGAGTCCCCAATGACAACATTGGGGACTTTTTACTATATTTTGACCTCGGTGCGATCGCGCTTGCCCCAGAGTGCGTCAAAATAGGAACTATCATCATTGATTTGCGAGACCCTTCCGGCTTGCCCATCCTTCCCCCTCAACATCCATCTCTGAGGGTTGATGCCCCTCAACGGGTCTCGGAATCTGTCAACTATCAACGGTAAACTGTCAACTGTGCTGAGCATTCTTCTTCCCGGTTATCAGCTTAGTTCACCCATCTACGAAAGCGTGAACTCCTTAGTGTATCAAGGACAACGCGAACGGGATGGATTGCCGGTCATTCTGAAAATTCTCAAGAGCGATCGCGCTACGGCTACGGAAATTGCCCGCTATCACCAGGAATATCACATCACCCAACAACTTGACCTCGATGGGGTGGTGCGGGCGTTAGCTCTCGAAACCTATCAAAATACCCTTGCTATTGTTCTAGAGGATTTTGGCGGACTGTCTCTCAAGCAATATTTGGCTCAACGCCCCTCTCATCGCTTAAGATTGCCCGAATTTTTGGATTTAGCTATCCAAATCGTGGAAATCCTCGGGCAAATTCATGGGGCTAATGTCATTCACAAGGATATTAACCCCGCCAATCTTCTCTACAATCCTGAACTCAACTGCGTCAAGGTGATTGATTTTGGCATTTCCAGTCAAGTCACACCGCCTTATACGGTTCTCCCGAATCCCAGCATCTTAGAGGGAACCCTACCCTATATGTCCCCGGAACAAACGGGACGCATGAACTGTTCCCTGGACTATCGCAGTGACTTCTACTCCCTGGGGGTGACGTTTTATGAGCTGTTGTTAGGACGCTTACCCTTTGAAAGCACCGACACCATGGAGTTGGTGCATTGTCATATTGCCCAAAATCCTCCCCCACCCCATGAGATTGATCCGAGTATTCCCGAGGCCCTGTCTGGGATTCTCCTAAAACTGCTGGCCAAGACGGCCGATGAACGCTATCAAAGTGCTTGGGGGATTCAGACGGATTTGGTGCTGTGTTTGATGCAGTTGGAAGCCACGGGAACCATTGAGGATGTGACCCCCGGCGAAAATGATGTGGTCAATAAGTTTCGCATTCCTCAAACCATTTACGGGCGCGATCGCCAACTCGAACAACTCCATCGCGCCTTCGAAGTCATTGGTGCGGTTCCTCAGTCCGACCCAGGTGCTTCCCCAGCCGTCAACCGCACTGGCTCCACCTCGGCCATTTTTATTATGGGAGAGTCGGGGATCGGTAAAACGGCCCTGGTGGCGGAAAGTTATAAACCCCTGACCCGTCATTGTGGCTATTTTGTCTCTGGGACCTTTGAGCGTTCGCGATCAGAAAGTTCCTCGGCTGGCGCTGAGGGCCGGGGAGCCGGGGAACGACCCTCGGCCAGGACTCGGGCCTATCGGGGCTGGATTAGCGCCCTGAGTGAGCTGATTCGGCAACTGTTGACGGAAACGGAAACCTCCCTGGGCCGATGGCGCGATCGCCTTCTCCAGGCACTGCTTCGGGAAGGGCAAGCTAACGAGGACGATAACGCGGATTTTGCCAATTTGCTGGCTCTGATCCCAGAATTGCAATTGGTGCTAGGGCCGAACTTACCCCCGACTCTTCAGAGACAGGAGCGCCGGCTGGGCAATCACCCCACCTGTCCCCCGGAACAGCTGCAACAACTTCTACAAGTGTTTGCCCACAGTCGTGATCCCTTTGTGGTCTTTCTGGATAACCTGCAATGGGCAGATTTAGACAGTTTAGCCCTGATTGAAACCCTGCTGAGCGATCCTAAATCCCAATCCTTCCTGATTATTGCTGCCTATCGGGATAATCAAACCCGTCTGTTACGTCAGCCCCTGGCCCACCCCCCCACCTCTCCATCCCCCTTTGCCCTCAATTCCATTCTCTCGCTGCAAGAGCGACTCGGGGAGATCGGCTGCCCCGTGGGACAGATTCATTTGCAAGGCTTGGAACTCGAAGCGATCGCTGCTCTCGTGACCGATACTCTGCAAAATAGCCTCAAAACGGTGATGCCCCTGGCAGCTCTGATTAGCCAAAAAACCAACGGTAACCCCTTCTTCGTGCGGGAATTTCTCAAAACCCTCGATCGCGAACAACTCTTACGGTTCGATGACGAGTCCATGAGTTGGCAATGGGATATTGAGCGCATTAGAGCCTTGGATATTACCGATAATGTCTTGGAATTTTTGTTGGATCAATTCAAAACCCTACCGCCACGAACCCAATATCTGCTCCATCTTGGTTCTGTCGTGGGTATGGAGTTTGATTTGGATCTGATTGCCGATCTAGTGAATGGCTCTCCTGAGCAGTTGTTTCAGAACCTGATTCCGGCGTTGGTGGAAGGTTTAGTCCAACCGCAAGCGAAGGATTCAAGTCTGGGAGAGCCGCTGAGCCTATCCGCCGTGCGCTCAAGTGACCCTCAAGAGATCCTGTTATTACGACAATATCAATTCCTGCACGAACAAGTGCAACAGGCCGCCTATCGGATGACTCAGACCGCTCCCCTAGCCAACCGCGAGGGGGCCCCGAAAATCTCAACTGATACCGCCAAGTTACATCTACAAATTGGCCAACGACTCTTGCAGCGGGCCCAACATCCTCCGATGACCCGATCCCTGTCCTCACCGGAGTCCCCAGAGATGGCTGAGGCAGCCATTACGGACCGTGATATTTTCGAGATTGTCTATCACTGGAATTTGGGTCAAGGGGCGATCGCCGAAACCCAGGAGAGCATCCAACGGGCCCAACTCAATCACCTCGCCGCCCAACAGGCCCGGCTGATGGGGGATTATACAGCGGCGATCGCCTATAGTTTGGCGGGAATTGATGCTCTCGGACCAACGGCCTGGTCAGCTACGCCGCAATTGTCCTTTAATCTGCATTTGGAACGAGCGCGGGCTAATTTTCTTCAGGGAAATCTCGATCGCAGCCAAGACTTACTGAAGATTCTCTACCAGCAGCAGCCCCAGGAGGGCAACCAGGGATCCCAGGAGGGCAACCACAAGGGATCCCAGGAGGGCAACCACAAGGGATCCCAGGAGGGCAACCACAAGGGATTGCCCCTACGGACGGAATTGGATAGCCTGACTCTGGCTTGCTTAAGCTTGCGGGGTGAAGTCGAAGCCGCTGACAAGCTGGCCCGAACCACCCTAGACCGCTTGGGACTCCGCCCAGAACTGCCGCCGCTGCTCTGGGCCTCCCCCTCGCAGCAGTCGTCCTTGCCCCATTGGTATCCGGAACAACTCAGCCCAAGCCCCTCTGAGGCGGTCTCGGCTCTGGATCAGCTTCTCGGTCAAACCCTGACTTTCTATCTCACCTATGCGCCCCAGAGTGACTGCTGTCGGGAGATTGTGCGGCGGCTGTTGCTGCGATCGCAACAACTCGGCCCCACTGCCGCGACTCCTCTCGCGGCAGCTGTCTACAGCGTCATGCTCCTGAATCAGGGGGATAAAGAGCTAGCCCAAACCTGGGCCCAGGCCGTTGAAGCCTGGCTCCCACACCCCGAGGGGATTGATACTAGCCCTGGCGGGACTGCGGCAGAGGGAACGGCTCAGAAGACAGACGCCAGCAAAGGCTCTAGCCGCACTGACTTCGGCTCTGGACCCGGCCAGCCCAATCCTTATCCCGCTTGGAGTGATTTACAACTGGCCAGCCAGATCTATCCTCGGCGATATGGGATTCCTAAAAGCTTATCGCTCCTGGATGCCGCAGAACGTCATAGCCGTAAGGTGGGGGATTGGCTGGCCCTGGGAGTGATTAATGTGGAGCGGTTGTATTTGGAGTTTTATGGGGGAAAAGCCTTAAATATCCTGGCTGGGGATATTGCTCAAGCTCTCGAATGGTGCCGCAAGTATCAACATCATTGGGCCATGGATGCGCTTAAGGCGTTGCAGATGCCGCTGCGATATTTGCGCTTTGGCCTGGCGGCTGAAGAGATCCTTAAGGGGGTGACTCCTGGGACACAACTGGCTCCGAGTCAGCGGCGTGTTTGGGCCTGTACGGAAATTCATCACGCCTGGGTGCTTTATTTGGAACGGCAGTATGAGCTGGCATTGAGCCGGTTGGAGGGGGTGATGACCCCAGCGATCGCCATCACCCCTGGGGATGTGAACCCCCTGACGTGGGGCCTGGGTCGTGTGGTCATGGCTCTATGTTGGAGTGCGTTGACCCAGATGGGTGAGCCGCTTCCTGAGCCATTTCTGACAGTTGCGGCGGAGTTGGAGTCTTGGAGTCACGATGGGCCTGAGAATTTTGCCAGTTTGGCGGCGATGCTTGAGGGAGAACGGCAACGCTTAGAGGGCAATGAGGGAGAGGCGATCGATGCCTATGATGCGGCCATTGAACAGGCCTTGGAGAGCCATTGTCCTTATGCGGTGACCTTGGCCCATGAATTGGCAGCTCAGTTTTGGCTCGGGCGGCAGAAACCCAAAATTGCCCGAGTTTATTTGGCAGAAGCTTATACCGCCTACCAACGCTGGGGGGCCCGGTATAAGGTGGAACAGTTGGGCCAAACCTATGGTTCCTTGCTGTCGGTGGCGACTCTGGCCTTACAGAATGAGGAGGACTCTGACTCGTTCAATCGTCGCGTCAATATGAGTCTGGATTATACGCGATCGCGGGCGGCGGTGTTGGATGTGACCACGGTGATGAAGGCGGCCCGCTCCTTGTCTGGGGAGATTGTTCTCGATCGCCTCTTGGGGAAATTGATGAAGTTGGCCATCGCCAATGCAGGGGCGACACGGGGGGCGATTATCCTCGATCGCATGGGCCAACTGACCTTAGAAATTGTGCAAACTGTGGGCGATCTCGATGAAGACAGTGAGGATGAGTCGGGAGAAGGCGCGGAGGATGATAATCGCCCCCGCACGTCAGGGTTACGGCCGGGGATTGCGATTGAGGCCTGTGAGAGTTTACCTCGCTCCGCGATTCATTATGTGGCCCGCACCAATGAGAGTGTTGTTCTCAATGATGCCACCGCTGAGTCGGCATTTGTCAATGACCTCTATATCCAGAAGTTTCAACCCAAATCCCTCCTCTGCGCCCCGATTCAGGGGAAAGGTAAGTTAATTGGCCTGTTGTATCTAGAGAACAATCTCACCGCCGGGGCTTTTACCCGCGATCGCCTCGATGTCTTAATGTTACTCTGCGCCCAGGCGGCGATCGCCCTGGAAAACGCGCGCCTCTATGAGAACCTCAAACAGTCTGAATTACGGGAGCGCGATCGGGCCCAACAATTGCGAGATTCCCTAGAAGAACTCCAACAAGCGCAACTGCAACTGGTACAAAGTGAAAAAATGGCCACCCTCGGTCAACTGGTGGCTGGGGTTGCCCATGAAATCAACAATCCCGTCGGGTTTGTCGATGCCAATCTCAGTCACGCCGCTGGCTATATTGAAGACCTCCTCGGCTTATTAGAACTCTATCAAGAAAACTTCCCCGAACCCGGAGAAGACATTGAAGAGGAAATGGAAGAAATTGACCTCGACTTTATCCTCAAAGACCTCCCGCAAATCCTCAGTTCTATGAGTGTCGGGACAGAACGCATCCGCCAAATTAGTCGCTCCCTGCGTACTTTCTCCCGAGCCGATACCTCCTCGAAAGTTGCCGTCAATATCCACGAAGGTATTGATAGCACCCTGATGATTCTCAAACCACGCTTAAAGTTCACTCAAGCCCGACCCGCCATTGAAGTGGTTAAAGAATATGGAGATATTCCCGAAATCAAATGTTATGCTGGTCAACTCAATCAGGTGTTTATGAACATTATCGCCAATGCTATTGATGCTTTTGATGAAGCCAATGTTGGCTTAACCTTTGAAGAAATTGAGAAACATCCTAATCGAATTACAATCTGCACTGAGTTAGTGGAACGTCCCCTAGCTCTAGATGACGAGGGTACAGAGAAAGAGCCGGACTGGGTTATTATTCGCATTCGCGATAATGGTCCAGGAATGCCCGATGATGTTCGCAACAACATTTTCAACCATCTCTTTACCACCAAAGCAGTGGGCAAAGGAACCGGTTTAGGCTTATCAATTTCTCATCAAATTGTGGTCGAAAAACATCAAGGACGCTTAAGTTGTCTCTCCTCTCCTGGCGAAGGAACGGAATTTATCATTGAAATTCCCATCGATTAATCATGATGAGCCTCAGTCTAAATCCTATCCCGAGTCTCGATGAAACCTGGGTTCCGGCCACCTGGGATGAGTACCTGCGTGCCTTAAAAAACTCCGCCCAGGTCAAGTCCAAGGGCTATTATACTCATGGACGAATGCAAGTCGATATGCAACTCCCTGTCAGCTTCGATCATAGTAGCGACCAAAGTATCATTTCCCTCGCTGTTAACTTATACAGCATTTTGAAAGGCATTCCCTTTCGAGAATTAGATAACTGTTCCTTCCGCAAAACCGCAGAAGTAGAATTTCAGCCGGATTTAGCCTATTATGTGGGGTCTCAAGCCACCGCCATCCCCAGTGGAACCGGAATTATCCATCTCGAAACCTATCCAGTTCCCAATTTAGTCGTAGAAGTCGCCAAATCATCCCTCCTTGATGACCGCACCATCAAGCGAGTTCTCTATGAAGACGTGGGAGTTGCCGAGTATTGGATTGTGGATGTGGAAAGCGCCCAAGTTTTGGCCTATCAAATGAGCGATCGCGGTAGCCTGAAAATTGACAGTTCCCTCATCTTTCCGGGACTGGACATCGCCCTCCTCAATGAAACGCTACAACGCAGCCGTCATCAGGATCAATCCCAGGTGGGGGCTTGGTTAATGGCCCAATTTCAAGGGGCGACTGAATCGGGAATTCAGCCCACATAAGCCCTCAAGGTAGCGTTACACCGGAAGCTGAAGGGTCATGTCCGTTCCCACTCCCACCTGAGACTGATAGGTGAGGGAACCACCATGACGGGAGATAATGGCATAACTGACAGAGAGTCCTAACCCCGTTCCCTGTCCCACTGCTTTCGTGGTAAAAAATGGCTCAAAAATATGCTCTTGAATCTCTTCAGCAATGCCATTCCCATTATCAGAAATGGTCACCTCAACCCTCTGAGACGTTACAGCTTGGGTTTGAATGCGAATGGTTGGATGATTCCCTCGAGGATTAGCGCCCTCCCCTTTCTGGGCGGTCTCCAACGCATCAATGGCATTGCTTAAAAGACTTAAAAACACTTGATTGATTTGACTGGCATAACAGGACACCAGCGGCAGCGTTCCGTACTCCTTCACCACCTCAATGCCAGGGCTGTTCGAGTCTCGGGCCAACCGTCGCTGTAAAATCATCAGGGTGCTTTCGAGTCCTTCATGCAAGTCTACCGTCTTGATATCCGACTCATCCAGACGCGAGAAATTCCGCAGGTTGAGAATAATGGTTTTAATGCGTTCACTTCCCCCTTGCATGGACCGAAATAAATTCTCATAGTCGTCTGAGAGAAAACTGAACTCAATTGCATCCATCATCTCTTGCACGACAGCATTCTCTTGGGGATATTCCTGTTGATAACAGGCCACCAAGCGCAATAAATCTGTGACATATTGTGCCGCATAGCCCAAATTGCCATGAATAAAGTTAATGGGGTTGTTGATTTCATGGGCAATTCCCCCCACCAATTGACCCAGGGCGGACATTTTTTCACTTTGAATCAGTTGGGCCTGGGTTTGTTGTAAATTTGTGAGGGTGGCTTCTAAATCGAGGGCCTTTTGCCGCAGGGCTTGGGTTTTGCGTTCAACTTCTGCTTCTAAGCTATGGGAATAGTCGGCAACTTGTTGATAGAGGCGAGCATTTTGGATAGAGATGGCTGCTTGCGTGGCTAACATCTGTAAGGTTTGCACGCGATCGCTCGTAAAGGCGCCAATCGTTTTCTGATTCTCCAAATATAACAGTGCCATTACACGTCCCTGTTGCAGAATTGGAATCCCTAGTAAACTCTTTGGTTGTCGTTCCCGCACATAGCGATCGCCCCTCAACCGAGGATGCAGGATGGCATTACCCACCACCATCGGTTTAAGAGTCCGGCGCACCGTATAAACCAGAGTTTCAGCCAGATCAGGATACTGAGACAGAGGAATCGACTCCACCTGGGGAACCCCCTCCAGAGTCGCTATGGCCTCAATGCACCATTGACTCTCCCCTTGACTCTTCTGGGGCATCAATAACAACACCTTATCCGCCCCAGCATTCTTCAGTACAATCTCCAGTAGCTTCGCCAGTAGTGACTGGATATCCATTTCACCTGATAAGGTTTGAGAAGCCTTCAAGACACTGGCCAAGTCCAGACTGGCCGAGAGACTCCTACTGTCGGAACCGGAGGAGGGGCCGGCTGGGGTTTGGGTAATACTGATTGACTGAGTGCCTAAAACCGTATCCGTCATTGGCGATATCAGCCGCTGAGGATTGAGAATCGGGGCCAGCAAGCGAGGATAACGGCGTTCTAAATCCACCACCTTCGTCTTCGCCCCCCAATAGATATAGCCATAATAGGCATCGGTTAGATACACCTGGGCGATTTTCTCTTTGCCCCAATCTCGATAAAACAGGGCGGCCCGTTCACAGGCGAGGGCTTCCTCCTGGGGGTACCCGGCCGCCTTGGCTGCGGCGATCGCCCGTTCGTAGGCTTCCATGGCCGCCGTCATCTCTCCCAACACCCGATACCGTTCCGCCGCTACTAACTCCAACTTATGCTGGAAGTTCACGGGTGCAGAGTCAGCCCAGCGTTTGCAGTTGCGCTGATTCTGCTCAACTCTCTCTAAGATTCCCAGTTGTTCTTCTTGGGGGAGTTGGTGATAGTCCGCTAACTGCACCAAGGAATCATAGAAATAAAAGACAGCGCCAAAATAAAGCCCGGGAACTCCGTTAATATAAGGTTTAGCCAAATCTGCCCATTGCCGTCCTGCGTCAATCTCCCCGAAGAGATAGCTTAAAATCAGTTTGTGGAGATAGACCTGATAGATGGCATAGCGATCGTCCACCTGATAGTGGAGGGGTAATGACTGCTGTTCATCATAGGCAGTTCCCACTAACTCCGTTGGCTTTTCGGGGGCTTCAATTAGGTTTAATACGGCTTGATAATAAATATCTTGATAGGTCTGAGTATTCCGTTGATTGATATTTTCTAAGGCTTGACGATAATGAATTAGTTTTTCTGCGAATTTATTGAGGTTCTTACCACAAAAATACTCATATTCGTTGTGATGTAGGATAGAATAGGCTGCATATTCAACATCCCCAGTTTCTAAGCCTACTTCATAGCCTTGCTGCAACATGGGAAGGCACTCTCTCAAAGGCTTTTGCCAAGGAAAAATCATGCTATAGACCTGATTCAAAATTTTAGCCTTGAGGCTTTTAACCTGAAGTTTTTCCTGTAGTTCCAGGGCTAAATTGCCAAACTCAACCCCTTGGGTGAATTGCCCCGAGTTCGAGAGAATTAACCCATAGCCCGCATAGGAAAACGCCGATCCTGGTGCGTTGCCATGGTCTAACGATAAGGTAACCTGCTCACAAATTACTAGGGGTAATAGAGCCGGATAGGCAACAAAGGTAATGGAAACTAAAGTCACTAAAATTCGTAGAGCCGCCTGTTTTTCTGGGTCTTCCATCTCAGGTAAATTCAGAAGTTCAGACCGCGATCGCCCGGCAATTTTCCTCTCAACTTCTGCCAGAGCGATCGTTGTATCCTGGGGGGTGGGGTGGTCGGGTAGATGAATCCCCAATTGGGCTAAAACGGATTTAGCGAGGGCTAAGGCTTCGGGTAAGCGGTTTTGAGCAATATCGGCTTGGATATTGATGTCATGAATAGGGATCTGGTCTAGGAAGCTTTGAGCTTGCTCTAAACCCTCCTTGGAAAGCTGTTCCATAGCCGGAAATTCCCCCGTCAGGTAGGTGGCTTCAACGGCGTTGCGATAGAGATTCAGGGTCAGAGGATAGAGGTGTTGCCAAGACTGGGGAGGGAGTTGCTCGATTCCCGCGAGTAAGTAGGCGGCCGCATTGGCATAGGCGGCGGCGGCCATGGCTTTGCGTCCAGCTTCGAGGTTCAGTTCTGCTACCTGTTGCTGCTGGGCCGGGGTGGTGATGAGGGCGCTTCCGGCGTTGAGTTGATTGACGATTTCAAAGAGTTGCTCGCCTTGATCTTGCTCATCGCCGCTTTGTAGGAGAAGTTGCCCAATCTGCCAATGGGTGGCGGGTTTGTCGTCGTCGGGGATGAGGAGATAGGCCGCTTGTTGGACGCGATCGTGGAGAAAGCGATAGCTGGGGTTGATCTCCTCGCTTGAGGGGGAGGTGTCACGCTCTTGAAAGAACTTGTAGAGGGGGCTGGTGGGGAAAATTAGCCCCTCTTGTAAGGCCGGCCAGAGGCGACTGGCTACGTCACGGGGTGGCTGCTCAGAGACGATGCTGAGGGTGCTTAGCTTAAACTCGTTCCCGATGCAGGCGGCTAATTTGAGGAGGGTTTGGCTGGTGGGAGGGAGTTTCTGCAATTGCTGGGCCAGAAATTCCACCACGTCATCGGTGAGGGCGAGGGTTCCAATTTGGCGGATGTCGCAGTCCCAGTAACGCTCCTGGGGGTTAAAGCGGATGTAGCCTTCCCGATGTAGGGTTTTGAGAAATTGGCTGATGAAAAAGGGGTTTCCTTGGGTTTTGCGGGCGGTGAACTCTGTTAGGGGCTGGGCGAGTTCCGGGGAACAGTTGAGGCTGTCGGCGATGAGCTGGTTGATATCCTGGAACTGGAGTGGCTCTAGGTAAATGGTGTTGACGGGAACTTCAGCCTGTTGCAAGTCTTCGAGGGCCAGCCGTAAGGGATGACCCCCGGAAACTTCGTTGTCTCGATAGGCCCCCAATAGCAGCAGGGAACCTTGTCCTTTGATGAGTAATTGCAGGAGTTGTAGGGAGGCGGAATCGGCCCATTGCAGGTCATCGAGGAAGATGACGAGGGGATGTTCGGGTTGGGCAAAGCATTCGATAAACTTCTGAAAAAGGCGGTTAAAGCGATTTTGAGCGGCGGTTCCTGAGAGGTCTGGTCTGGGGGGTTGGGGACCGATAATCTGTTCGAGTGTGGGGATGATGTCGATGAGAAGTTGTCCGTTGTCGCCCAGGACTTCGGTTAGGGTTGCGTTTAAGCGGTTTAGGCGCTCATCGGGTTCACAGAGCAGTTGTTCGATGAGGTCTTCGACGGCTTGGATGAGGGCTTCTAAGGGGATGTTGCGCTTAAATTGGTCAAATTTACCCTGGATGAAGTAGCCCCGTTTTTCGAGTATGGGTTTGTGGACTTCGCGGACGACGGCGGTTTTACCGATACCGGAGAAGCCGGCCACGAGCATGATTTCTGAGGAACCTTGGCTGACGCGATCGAAGGCGTTGAGGAGGGTTTGGACTTGGGCCTGGCGGCCATAGAGTTTTTCGGGGATGAGGAAGCGATCGCTGATATCTTGTTGAGCTAGTTCTCGGGGGGCGATCGCACCCTGTTGCTGCCATTGTTCTAAACAGTATTGCAAGTCATGTTTGAGGCCCAGGGCGCTTTGATAGCGATCTTCGGCGTTTTTGGCCATCAGTTTGGCCACCAGGGCCGCGATGGGTTCCGGGATGCTGGGATTCACCTGATGCAGGGGGGTGGCGATCTTGGCGATGTGACTGTGGATCACCTCTAGGGGATCGTCGGCGTTGAAGGGGAGGCGGCCACTGAGGAGTTGGTAGAGGCTGACTCCTAAGGCGTAGTAGTCGGCGCGGTAGTCGATGCCGCGATTCATGCGCCCGGTTTGTTCGGGGGCGAGATAGGCGAGGGTTCCTTCGAGGTGGTTGGGGGGTTGGAGGGTTTGGACTTCTTGGGGGAGTTGGGAGGCGATGCTGAAGTCGATGAGTTTGATTTGCTGAGTCTGGGGGTGGATGAGGAGGTTGGCGGGTTTGATGTCTTTATGAATGACGCGCTGTTGGTGTACGTCATGGAGAATCTGGGCCACCTGGATGGCGATGGCGAGGATTTGGGCGAGGTCTAAGGGGTGTTCCTGGCTATAGTCTTTGAGGGAGACTCCCCCCCAGTCCTCCATGATGAGGGCGTAGCGATGGCCGGCGGGTTCTAAACTCAGGGGTTGAACGATCGCGGGAAGGGCTAGGGATTTGGCGATCGCATATTGGTTATGAAATTGGGCGAGTTCGGCAAAGCTGGGGCGTTCCTGACGCAAGAGTTTGATGACGACAGGCTGCTGATCTCGTTGCTGGATGCCCCGATAGGTGACGGTACGAGAGCCGAGATATAGCTGTTCGAGGAGGGTGTAGCCAGGAACGTTGGGGAACGCAGGGGAGGAACTAGACTGGGGGGACATTGTACGATGAGGAACGCGATCGTCAGAGTATATGATTAGATCTCGACTCTAACAGACAGTTTGGGGTTGCGTCCTCTCCTGGGTGTGGGGGGGTTGGGCTAGTCTGGTGGTTTTGGCCGGCTAGGGGTTGAGTTGATCGTAGCGGGTGATGTCAAATCGACTTGCAGATTGGATTTCTACGACGGGTAAGACGACCTCGAAGGTTTCGGCATCGTCGCCTATTTCGACGGGTTCGACTGGGCGATCGCCTGAGGGACTGTTTGGCTGACTACGCTCCTGAGTCATGGCTTCATCGGCTTGGAGGTATGAGGTGGTTAAGACTAAGGTTTTGTCCTCTTCTTTGCGATAGCCACTGAAAAATGGCAGTAGCTGGATGTACTTTCTATCCACTCCGGGGTTGTAGGCAACCGTTGTGATACCAATATAAACTTTGCCGCTTTTTAGGGTGAACAAGAGGAGTTTTGTCTCTCGAATCGCTTGGTCACATAGTATCTCAAAGACATCATTCTGACTTTTTATTGCTTTGATTCTATGATATTCAGCATCGGTCACTAAGTTAAAAGGTAGCCAGGTTAATCCACCCAGCAAAAAGGCAATAATCGAAATATCAAAGTACTCAATTTCAATCCAGGATTGCCAGAGTTGATTGAGTGAAAATCCGTAGAATTGACCAATACCCACAAGACTAATGGCAAGTAGCAAGAAGACTGTTCCAGCAATTGAAGCAGTGAGGGTTAAACGATTTCCTGAGTATCTTGCAGCTTTATATTTAGTCTGATTCCAATTTATGATAAAAATGTATCCTCCCAAAAGAGGGAGGAGAAATAAGTTAAAAGGCATTACTCATCTAAACTCGATTCTTCTTGACGCTTTTGTTTTTTTTCGTTCAGCCGCTTAAACAGTTTTGAGTTAAGCGCTTTTTTGATTTGTGCTTGACCGGCTTCGCTGTTAAAAATATCAGCGGCGCGAACATAAGATGTTCCATCGTTTGTGTGAAAAACGGGCGGTTTTTTATATTTGGCTGCCATGATGGTCGATGTTCAGGGGTCCAGGTCCAACCATTATAGCAAGCAAAAGTCCTCCCCAAGTGCATGACTTGGCATCGAGCCAAGTCACGAGGAGAGGAAACGTCACGAGGAACAACAGAGGAACAGAGCTATGGGAATGGGGTTAACGGCGGAATCGACAGTCTCTTAACCAGGTTTGAACGGCTTGTCCAACTGCTCCTTGACTGCCCTCGCGGGGAGGACTGACGATTCCGGGTTCGGGATAGTCGCCGAGACTGGAAAATAGGGAAACTAACCACCAGCCTTCTTCGTTTTGGCTGAGAAAAAGCCAATGGAAATGTTGCAGTTTCACCGTTCCTCCCTCCTGGGGAGTTCGTTCTAAGGTGGTGAGAAAGACTTGTTCAACGCCTTCGGGAATGGGCTGATTGAGGGGAAGTGGCTCAAATTCTGGGTTCCCGGCCACTAAGACGGTGGTGCGGTGGTTGCGGGGGGCTTGCACGGTTTGCGATCGCCGCAACACCCGATTCACATAACCGGGTAACTCGGGCAACATCTCCTCAATTAAGGGTTCGAGGGCGGTGGGACAGCCTTGAACTGGGGTGGCCAGTAGCCCCCAAGTTAGGAGAATCCCCCCCAGTCTCGCGATTCGTTGCCCTTGAACCATGGCGTTATCCCATTGCGTCTTTGAGAGCATTTTGGGTCATCGAGGCGATCGCCTGATCGCTGGCTTTGGGCAGATGATAGTAGGTTCCACCGGCGGTTTCGGCGAGTTCTTTGGCAAATCCCGTGGAGACGAAGCGACTTTCGGTATTGACGACTAATAACTGAATCCCCAAGGCGCGAATCCGTCCGGCGATGTCCAGTAATTCGGCTTTGATGTCGGGTTTTTCGTTGGGGTCGATGTCTTCGCCGAGCGATCGCGCCAGAGGAATGTTCCCCCGGCCGTCGGTGATAGCAACAATCGCCGTTTGTCCCACATCTCCCGATTGCTGGGCGTTGAGACAGACGCGCACCGCTTGGGTTAAGCCATGGGCTAAGGGCGACCCACCACCGCAGGGCATCCGTTCGAGGCGACGGCGGGCCTGGGTGATGGAGCGGGTGGGGGGAAGCAAGACTTCCGCTTGTTCGCCCCGGAAGGGAATCAGGGACACTTGATCGCGACTCTGATAGGCTTCGGTTAAGAGTTGAATGACCGCCCCTTTGGCCGACTGCATCCGGTTTAAGGCCATGGACCCCGACGCATCGACGAGGAACACCACTAAGGCCCCGGCTTTGCGGGCTAGGCGTTTGGCTCGGAGGTCGCTTTGTTCGACGATGACGGTACGGTTGGGGTCTCGGAGACGGCGGGCTTTTTGGTAAGGAGCGGCGGCCCGCAGGGTGGCATCGACGGCCACTCGTCGGACTTTGCCCTGGGGCAGAATGGGTTTGATATAGCGGCCGCGATCGTCGGAGATGATGAGACTGCGACTACCGGAGTTGCCGGCCCGTTGCATGGTTTGGGCGAAGTTCATCACTTCGGGGTCGAGGATGACGCCTTCGGGGTCGAAGACAAATTCTTCGGGGATATCGGGGGTTTGGTCTTCGGGCTGTTCGAGGTCTTCTTCGTCTTCGTCGTTGTCCTCCTCGTTCTCATCGTTGTCCTGGGGGTCGTTGTCGTCCTCATCCTGGGGCGATTCCGGGGGCGGAGGCGGGGGGGGTTGTTCTTCTTCTTCCGGGGGCGTTTGCACCACGGTAGAGCGCGGTACGATGACGAGTTCCACGGCTCGGCGCAGGTCGTCGGCGTTAACGTCGGTGCGACCTTCGAGGGCGGCGGCGGCTTGGGCGACACGCAGGGCGAAGAGTTCGGCGCGATGGCCTTGGAC
>SMDP01000669.1 GCA_012911965.1 Geitlerinema sp. P-1104 | reverse complement strand
GGCGGAAGTAACGGCGGCTTGTTGGTGGGGGCCTGTATGACGCAACGGCCTGACTTGTTCGCGGCGGCCATTCCCGAAGTCGGAGTCTTGGATATGTTGCGTTTCCACAAGTTCACCATCGGCTGGGCCTGGTGTTCGGATTATGGGTCTCCTGATGATGCGGAGGAGTTTAAGGCCCTCCATGGCTATTCTCCCTTGCATCGAGTCCAGCCGGGGACAGCTTACCCGGCGACCCTGATTATTACGGGAGACCATGACGATCGCGTGGTTCCGGGCCATAGTTTCAAGTTTGCGGCGGCCCTACAAGCGGCCGATGCGGGGGAGAAGCCGCTGCTCATCCGTATTGAAACTAAGGCGGGCCATGGAGCCGGCAAACCCACGAGTAAACGTATTGAGGAGGTGGCAGATAAGTGGGTGTTTCTTCAGCAGGTGTTGATGGATAATGGATAGTTAGCTGATGAATTCATCAATAAGGTTTATTCGTAAATCTTCGGCGTTGCGGATGGCGACGGGTTCGTAGCTGATTCCCGTGGTGCATTGAATTAGGTTCTGTTCGAGTTCTTGTTCGGCTTAAATCATGGTTTAAAAACGATATAACTTGAGGCTTTCAATAAAGCGAAAGTCTTTGGTGTTGAGTGTATAGAGTTCTAGGTCGTTGACTAGGGCGGTAGCGGCGATTAGAGCATCAGGAATGGAGAGTTTATGACTGAGAGAATATTGTGTCATGAGTTGAATAAACTGACTAGAGACTTGCTGATTGATAGGCAGGTTATGCAGTAAGTTTAGGTGTTTTTGGATTCTAAGTAATTCAGCTTTGTTGAGCGCACCGTAGTAGAGTTCGGCCTGGGAAATGACGCTGATAGTTAGTTGCGCGATTCCGATCTGTCGTAGCTCCTGAACGATTGCGGGATTACCTTTGTAGAATTCTATCAGCACGTTCGTGTCGCACAGAATCATGACTTAGTTTCTCTCCAGGCTTTGGCGCGGAGGGATTCGGCAGTGATATCTTTATCTTCCCAAATTCCGGCTAGTTCAAAGAA
>SMDP01000668.1 GCA_012911965.1 Geitlerinema sp. P-1104 | reverse complement strand
GTAAAAAAGCGGGGATCTCGTTGCGTGATTTGGTCAAGGTAGACGGAGTTGAGACGACAGCCGGTGATATCTCGGGCAGATTGATCGCCAAAATATTGTAAATATTGTAGGAAGGTCCAGCTGGCGATGGCATTGTCAAAGCCAAAACTGGGCAACTGCTCTAGAACAGCGAGTTGCAGTTCCAGGCGTTGTTCTTCCTGAATCGGCTCCGGCTGCTCGTACATTACTTGTTCAAAGCGCCCCCATTGTAGACCGACGGCGACCATGGCCCCCAACGTGGCGGTGATTAAACTCACTCGGGTGGCGTTTCCAGCAGACACCGTTTGAACCGTCATAGCTTTTGTCTTGCTCCCAAACTCTCTTCCTTAGGATAGATCAAGGCTAGATTGTGATCGCAAACACCGTTACAACCTCTTGAAAATGGCTAGAGTAGTTTATAAATGAATATTTAGACTCCGCCCACGCCTCTTTTATCGTCCTTCTCCCATCCCCGAAGCGCATGAATCGTCCTCAGCCTCCCATCTTAAAATCCCTCACCCTGGTTAGCACGGTTGTTCTAACCACTGCCGTTTCGTTCTTGAGTCCCCTTTCTAGTCGCAGTAGTCAGGCGGCGACGTTTGAAGATAGTCCTAAGGCTGTTCTGGATGAAGCCTGGCAGATTGTCAATCGTGATTATGTCGATGACACCTTCCGCCAAACGGATTGGCAACAGGTGCGCCAGGAACTGCTCGGACAGGATTACAGTTCCCGAGAACAGGCTTATGCGGCCCTTCGGCGTGCCTTGGCCCGCTTGGATGACCCCTATACTCGTTTTTTAGACCCTGAAGCCTTTGAGGCGCTCAATGAGCAAACTTCGGGGGAACTCTCGGGGGTGGGTTTACGCCTCGAACGAGATAACCAACAGCAAACGCTCTCGATTGTGGAGCCGATTCCTAATTCTCCTGCCAGTCGTGAGGGGATTCGCGAGGGCGATCGCATTTTGGCGATTGATGGCGATTCCACCCGCAACATGGATGTAGATGATGCCTCGCAGCGGATTCG
>SMDP01000667.1 GCA_012911965.1 Geitlerinema sp. P-1104 | reverse complement strand
AGGGAGTCGGGTTCTCCCGTTAATCCTCGCCGGAGATGAAAGGCGAATAAATGTAAATTTGGGGCATAAACTGGCGGGGTTATCTGTTGTTCTGAGTCCATTGCTTTAAACTTTGCTTAATGTGGCGAACTAAGGAGGTTTTCTCCGCCTGAGGAGTGGGAGTAATTAGCACCGTTGTTTCTGTTTCTTCGATGACTTGGAAATTCGGAAACGTCCGTTGGATTTCACTCGGTTCGGGGATTCCTGTGAGTTCTCTTTTTTTAGCCTGTTCAATCGGTTCGGGGATTCCTGTGAGTTCTCTTTTTTTAGCCTGTTCAAAAATTGCTTGTTCTCGCGGAAATTGTCCTATCCAGGTTATAATCAAATCTGCCACCTGGTTTAGATTGGCTTCAGATAGAGTCTCTAATTCCGCTGCTAATGTTTGAACTTGTTGCAAAGCCTCTGGCGGTAAAATGGGCGGTTCCGCTTCCAGGAGTTCGGCTAACATTAGCAAGGTTTCGGTTGAGTCTTTCATGATGATCTAGTTTGCAATGAGTGGGGGAGATGATGAGGGTCAGAAACCGGGTTTCTAGGTGATATTAAACTAAACTTAAATCTAAACTTAAATTACTAAACCCCGATCGCACAAAAAGCCGCCCAATGAATCGGATGTTCATAGGGTCGGTAACTAGCGGGTTTAAAGCCTAACTTCAACGTCTCTCGCAGCTTCGCCTTCGGATGAGGGGTTAACGCCGACTCCGACTCATTCAGCCAGGCCGTTAACTTCTGCTTCGTGACGGTTCTCATCCACTGTTGCGCCTGCTTCAACGCCAGAGCCACCGAGGGCTGAGCCTGCATTTCCTCATAGAATTTTACCATCAAAATCGCCGTCGAGACATCATTCACCGCCCAGAGGCTACAAATCACATTCGTTGCCCCCGCATAGAGAAAGCCTAACCCCAAACTGATATATTCCTCTAAGTTGGGCGAAAAGTCCGTTAACCCCGTTTCACAGGCCGAGAGAATCACCAGGCGACAGGCGGGTAAATCGAGTTCAAACAA
>SMDP01000666.1 GCA_012911965.1 Geitlerinema sp. P-1104 | reverse complement strand
GTAAAAAAGCGGGGATCTCGTTGTGTGATTTGGTCAAGGTAGACGGAGTTGAGACGACAGCCGGTGATATCTCGGGCCTCTTGATCGCCAAAGTATTGTAGATATTGTAGGAACGTCCAGCTAGCGATGGCGTTGTCAAAGCCAAAACTGGGCAACTGCTCTAGAACGGCGAGTTGCAGTTCCAGGCGTTGTTCTTCCTGAATCGGCTCCGGCTGCTCGTACATTACTTTTTCAAAGCGCCCCCATTGTAGACCGACGGCGACCATGGCCCCCAAAGTGGCGGTGATTAAACTCACTCGGGTGGCTTTCCCAGCAGACACCGTTTGAACCGTCATAGCCTTTATCTTGCTCCCAAACTCTCTTCCTTAGGATAGATCAAGGCGAGATTGTGATCGCAAACACCGTTAAAACCTCTTGAAAATGGCTAGAGTAGTTGATAAATGAATATTTAAAATCCCGCCCAAGCCTCCTTTATCGTTCTTCTCCCATCCTCGAAGCGCATGAATCGTCCTCAGCCTCCCATCTTGAAATCCCTGACCCTGGTTAGCACGGTTGTTCTAACCACTGCCGTTTCCTTTCTGAGTCCCCTCTCTAGTCGCAGCAGTCAGGCGGCGACGTTTGAAGATAGTCCCAAGGCTGTTCTGGATGAAGCCTGGCAGATTGTCAATCGTGATTATGTCGATGACACCTTCCGTGAAACCGATTGGCAACAGGTGCGCCAGGAACTGCTCGGACAGGATTACAGTTCCCGAGAACAGGCTTATGCGGCCCTTCGGCGTGCCTTGGCCCGCTTGGATGACCCCTATACCCGTTTTTTAGACCCTGAAGCCTTTGAGGCGCTCAATGAGCAAACCTCGGGGGAACTCTCGGGGGTGGGTTTACGCCTCGAACGAGACAACCAACAGCAAACGCTCTCGATTGTGGAGCCGATTCCTAATTCTCCCGCTAGTCGTGAGGGGATTCGTGAGGGCGATCGCATTTTGGCGATTGATGGCGATTCCACCCGCAACATGGATGTAGATGATGCCTCGCAGCGGATTCG
>SMDP01000665.1 GCA_012911965.1 Geitlerinema sp. P-1104 | reverse complement strand
CCGCCATAGACTGTTAAACCGGCGTTGCTGAGGCGATCGCAGATGATTTTAGCGTTTTCCAAGTAGAAGCCCACTAACGCCTTGATTTGCGCCTGTCCTGCCTCGGAATAGACCGCTTCTGCTCCCCGTTGCACAATGTAGGAAACACCATTAAATTTGGTGGATTGGCGACGATTCCAGAGTTGATGGAGTTGGACGGTTTCGCCGCTGGATGTGGTGGCGGTTAGAGTTTTGGGAACTACGGTGTAGGCGCAACGAGTTCCAGTGAATCCGGCATTTTTGGAGAAAGACCGAAACTCGATCGCACAGTCTTTAGCCCCTTCAATTTCATAAATCGAATGGGGCAAACTCTCATCGGTAATGAAGGCTTCATAGGCGGCATCAAACAAGATAATCGCTTGATGTTCTCGCGCGTAATCGACCCAGGCTTTCAAATGCTCTTTGGTCGCCGTTGCCCCGGTGGGGTTGTTGGGGAAACAGAGATAGACTAAATCAACCTTTTCCGAGGGAATTTCAGCGGTGAAATTGTTGTCCGCCGAGATGGGCATATAGACTAACCCCTCATATTTACCATCGTCGTTAGCGGGGCCGGTATGTCCAGCCATGACGTTGGTATCCACATAGACGGGATAGACAGGATCGGTGACGGCAATACGGTTATCTTTGCCAAAAATGTCTAGGATATTACCGGTATCACATTTAGCGCCATCGGAGACAAAAATCTCGGAAGCGTCAATGTCACAATTGCGGGCTTGGAAGTCCTGGACGGCAATTTTTTCCCGCAGCCAACCATAGCCCTGTTCAGGACCATAGCCTTTGAAGGTGGCGCGATCGCCCATCTCGGAAATTGCCTTCGACATCGCCTCTAAACAGGCTTGGGGCAGGGGTTCGGTGACATCACCAATGCCCAATTTAATAACCGGGGCATCAGGATTGGCTTCAGTAAAGGCGGCCACACGACGGGCTATTTCTGGGAATAAATAGCCCGCTTTTAGTTTTAGATAATTCTCGTTAATCGTTGCCATTATGACTCAATACTCTCA
>SMDP01000664.1 GCA_012911965.1 Geitlerinema sp. P-1104 | reverse complement strand
CCGCCATAGACCGTTAAACCGGCGTTGCTGAGGCGATCGCAGATGATTTTAGCGTTTTCCAAGTAGAAGCCCACTAAGTCCTTGATTTGCGCCTGTCCTGCCTCGGAATAGACCGCTTCTGCACCCCGTTGCACAATGTAGGAAACACCGTTGAACTTGGTGGATTGGCGACGATTCCAGAGTTGATGGAGTTGGACGGTTTCGCCGCTGGAGGTGGTGGCGGTTAGGGTTTTGGGAACTACGGTGTAGGCGCAACGAGTCCCGGTGAACCCGGCATTTTTGGAGAAAGACCGAAACTCGATCGCACAGTCTTTGGCCCCTTCAATTTCATAGATAGAATGGGGTAGACTGGGGTCCGTAATAAAGGCTTCATAGGCGGCATCAAACAAGATGATGGCCTGATGTTCCCGTGCGTAATCGACCCAGGCTTTTAAATGGTCTTTGGTCGCCGTTGCCCCCGTGGGGTTGTTGGGGAAACAGAGATAGACTAAATCAACCTTTTCCGAGGGGATTTCGGCGGTGAAATTGTTGTCCGCAGAAACGGGCATATAGACTAAGCCCTCGTACTTCCCATCCTCGTTAGCGGGGCCGGTATGTCCGGCCATGACGTTGGTATCCACATAGACGGGATAGACGGGATCGGTGACGGCAATGCGGTTGTCTTTGCCAAAAATATCCAGGATATTACCCGTGTCACATTTTGCTCCGTCGGAGACAAAAATTTCGGAAGCATCGATGTCACAATTGCGGGATTGGAAGTCCTGGGCGGCGATTTTTTCCCGCAGCCAACCATAGCCCTGTTCGGGACCGTAGCCTTTGAAGGTAGCGCGATCGCCCATCTCGGAAATTGCCTTGGACATCGCCTCTAAACAGGCTTGGGGCAGGGGTTCGGTGACATCACCGATGCCCAATTTAATAATCGGGGAATCGGGGTTGGCCTCGGTAAAGGCGGCCACACGACGGGCAATTTCTGGGAATAAATAGCCCGCTTTTAGTTTTAGATAATTCTCGTTAATCGTTGCCATTATGACTCAATACTCTCA
>SMDP01000663.1 GCA_012911965.1 Geitlerinema sp. P-1104 | reverse complement strand
GTTTGAGTTGAGTTGCACCGGCGGCGATTAGGCCCAAACCGAGAATTGAGGCGGGTTCGGGAACGGGTTGGGAGTCACCCCCTTCCACCAGTTTGATTTGATAGGCAAGGTTAGACCGGGTGGGGCGATCGCCTTCCCAAGAGAAGACGGAGGTTCCGGTTAAGGTGAAGGGACCTGAGACATCAGTAATATGGAGATATTGGGAGGAGTTCCAAAAATTACAACCACTCGCGTCTTGGCATTGGAAAAAGGAGGTTTCGCTAATCTCAACCCCGTTGAGGAACAGGTTTTTAACTTCGGCACTGTTGCCAGTCTGACGAGCAGTGGTACGAATCAGCAGGTCAGAAAAGCTATTTTGACTCACGGCTTGGGTAACGATGACACCCGCAACATCATAAACCAGTTCACTGCCATCAAAACTCAAGGAGAAGTCATAGGCCTCTCCATTCTCCCATTCAAAGTCCTTATGAGTAACATTAAAGTCCGAATCATGAATGTCAACTTCGTAAGTGCTGCTGCCACCAATTCGGCTCTCAGCGGCCCAGGGAGTTTCCACGCCCAAGTCTTTGAAGGCTTGCTCACCGTCTAAATGTCCGGCAATGCTAAAGGCGTTGGCTTGAGGTGCTGTGAGGGCGATTCCAAACAGGGGTAGAGATAGACTTAGGGCGAGGACTTGACGATTCATGAGATTTCTCTCTTGGTTGGACTCGGGACATATCTAGGATGGATACACCCTAACCAAGTCCATTTGCCTCTGTCACCCCATTTGGCGAGGCTTTACCTTAATCCGCGAGAAAGCTCACGTTGTAATCTTTGATTCAACGTTGAGATGAATCGCGGCAACACCTGTGGTACAATCCCGTCAAGTGGCGGAACGGAATCATGCTGGTATTTGAAGCCAAGCTAGAAGGAGCCAAAGAGCAGTACGAACGGCTGGACGAGGCGATTCGGACGGCTCGGTTTGTTCGTAACAGTTGCCTGAGATACTGGATGGACAACAAAGGAGTTGGACGGTATGAACTGAGCGCCTATTGTGCGGTTCTTGCC
>SMDP01000662.1 GCA_012911965.1 Geitlerinema sp. P-1104 | reverse complement strand
CAGTTCCTCGCGGTGGTTGAAGGGGTGTCTGACCTTGATGCGACAGACTTCTCCAGTGAGATTGCCGATCCTGAACCCCCGCGCACCTTTGAGTTTGTGGATGAAAACGGGGAACCAGTTAACCTCTATCAGTTTAATCAAGCTGAAGGAGGAAGTACCGCTGGTGACTTAGTGTCCCGCAGCATCTTCGTCAAACGGAGTGGAACCACTGGGGAAGACAATCTCCTGTTCAACAAAATTCCTGCCACTGCCTTTGAAGGCGTAGACTATCAGAGTCCCGGTTCTGAAGTGGACTTATTAAATGGACAACGTCTTATTAGCTTTGCCGATGGCCAAGGAACCGTCGCCTTTGACATCAATCTCATTAACGAAGTCTTGGACACCGATGCTGAAGGCGGCGATCGGTTCTTCTCCTTACAACTGAAGAAAGACACCGTTGTTGTCGATAACGTCAACTTCCTGATTAATCGTCAACCGGCACCAGAACCTCTCGGCGGTGGCTTTACCTTTGGCAGCAATGCCTATACCGTCACGTCAGGCGTCGGTGCCGATCCTGAGGAACTTGGTTTATTGAAATTCACAGCCAGCGGACAGAAAACTCTACGGTTGACCGTTGAACGTGCCGATGCCTCTGTTCCCGCCGAAGTGGGTATCACAACCGCTGTGGGAACCGTTGCCGACACCGCTGCGACTCCCACGGAGTTGGGTCAATTTGGTTCGGCGCAGGGTAATTTCCGAGAGTTTAGTGGTATCGTCAGTTTTGCAGAAAACCAAGCGACTACGACGTTTGATGTCCCGATTGCCTTTGGTGATGAGGATGTTATCTTTAAAGCCTTCTTGGATCCCAACGCCCAGTTAGGTGAATTTGGTAAAACGAATATCACCCTTTCTCCTGATAACGGCGACACCGGCGACACCGGCGATAACGGCGACACCGGCGATAACGGCGATACCGGCGACACCGGCGACACCGGCGACACCGGCGATAACGGCGACACCGGCGATAACGGCGACACCGGCGATAACGGCGACACCGGCGATAACGGCG
>SMDP01000661.1 GCA_012911965.1 Geitlerinema sp. P-1104 | reverse complement strand
GCGGGAACGGGCGTAGAGTCCCAGGGCTTGTAGGGCTTGGGCTTCGTTGATTTGACTGGCGATCGCCCCTTCAGCATCGTCGGCTTGCCGATAGGCGTCGCTGGCCTGTTGCCAAATGTCAAAGGCCCGTTGTGGCTGTCCTGAGGTAAGAAACAGATGGCCTCGGATATTCAGAATTTGCGCTAATCGCCCTGGGGAGGCGATGGGGTCAGCTGAGAGGAGGTCCCCGATGCGTTCATTGACCTCATGGGCTAACCCCATCTGCCCAAGCTGTTGATATCCCAAGCTGAGATAACTCAGGGCCAGGGCTTGCTGGGGGCGGTTCTCCTGGCGATCGAACTCACGGGCCGCTTGTTGCCAGGCCTGCACCGCTTCCTGATAGCGTTGCGCCTGATAGAACCCTCGTCCCTGTTGCAGCATCTGAGGCCCCGACCTGCTCCGGGAATCGTTGCCGGTTGCCGTTTCCCGGTTGAGGGCAAGGGTTGGGAACCCCTCTAGGGAAGGTAATGCCCCCTGAGCGGGAGCCGTCCAGAGACAGAGGCTGAGTAGAGCGAGGGGAATCGAGGTGCGATGGGACATAGGAACCTCAACGGCTGGGATGAGTAGGAGAACAGTGAGCCGATGTCGCTTGGGGAGGAGTGGGTGAGCCATCAGCCGTCTCAGCCGAGAGAACCACCGCCCCATCCCCATTGACGTGCCAGCCCTGAGCTTCCACTAAGGGGGCGGTTTCCTCGCCGTGGCTCAGGGCAGTTTCTGAGGAGGTTTCCTCCAGAGAGCGCCAATCGAGCCAAGTGGCTTCAGTCGCTAAGGACCCATCAGGATTTGGGGGCAATCCCCCCCGTCCCGTGACATAAAACTCGCTCTCCCGTCCCCCAGTGCAGGGGTTAGTATCCAGGATAGCCGCCACATCGATGGGATTAGCTGAGAGGTCCACCAATCCCGTTGCTGTATCCACGTCTGGGGTATTCAGTTCTACGGAACCACTGAATTCAGCCCCAAGGTCTGAGCTGGCGGTAATGTCACTTTCGGGGGTCAGTTCGTCCCGAAATTC
>SMDP01000660.1 GCA_012911965.1 Geitlerinema sp. P-1104 | reverse complement strand
TGCTCCATGATGGCTTCGGGGCGTAAACGACCATCGGAATAGACCGAGTGCATGTGGAAGTTGTAATGGCGCGGACAACTGTCAGCCGTGAGCTGATTGAATAGGTTACAGAGCGTCCGCGTGTCTTGTGCGGCAGGTCTATCGGATGTCGCCAGATGGGTCTGATAGACAAGCATAAGCAATTAATGTCTAGAAGTTTACTTATTGTAACAATGTTTAGGAAAAGTGACTGAAAAAGTCAGCAAATTCTGATTTGAAAACTGAACCTCTGAGGTCAGCTTTACTAATCAGGATGGGGGAACTCTAGGTATTTTCTCTTATTTAGCCTCCATCCAGTTCTCTCCAGCGTGAATATCAACTTGAAGGGGGATACTCAGTTTTAGAGCCGATTCCATGGTGTCTCGGATGGTAAATTCCAGGGACGGCCATTCCTCTTGGGGCATTTCCAAGACGAGTTCATCATGGACTTGCAGCAAAATTCGTGCGGCGCGATCGCCCAGAGCCTGATGTAACTTGACCATGGCGATTTTAATAATGTCAGCACTGGACCCCTGAATCGGAGCATTCGCCGCCCCTCGTAGGGCTTGGGAGTCGGCTAGGGTGAGTTTATTGAGAGTATCCAAGTTAATGCTATCGGGGGAGTTTCCCTTAAGTTTCCGCAGACTGGGGGACTCAAAATTAAAGTAACGACGGCGGCCACAGAGAGTTTCGACATAGCCTCGGGCGATCGCCTGCCGTTTCATCTGCTGCAAATACTCAAAGACACGGGAATAGCGAGTATTATAGCGGTCAATAAACTCCCGCCCCTCTAACGTACTCACCCCAGCCTCGCGAGCGAAGCGTTGTGCCCCCATGCCGTAAATCACGCCAAAATTGATAGTTTTCCCTAAACGTCGCTCCTCAGAGGAAATCTCGGACTTCTCAAACAGCAGTTGCGCCGTCAGGCGATGGACATCCTGACCCGTATTATAGGCGTCCAACAAAATCGGTTCTTGGCTCAAATGGGCCAAAATCCGTAACTCAATTTGCGAGTAGTCAGCGGTGACGAGCGT
>SMDP01000066.1:10110-20142 GCA_012911965.1 Geitlerinema sp. P-1104 | reverse complement strand
AACCGTCAGTTGAGCAGCGATTATCTGTTTGATTAGCCGGAGAATCCCCATCTCTTGCTTAGTGGGGAGTATGTCAAAACCTTGCTGTCTTAGGGAAACAGGCGGAACCACAGAGACACAGAGGACACGGAGAAGGAGAAAGAGAGAGGAAGACGTAGAGGTACCCTTGTCATAGCCCTCGTCGTCTTCCGGCATCACCCACCCTGCCATGAGTTTTAATGTTAAACTACCCGCAACTGCAATAAAACTTAACGTTAGCAGACGTCTAAAAGCATCCAACTTATGAAAATGACCCCTAAATCGATAGTGAGCGCCCTGGCCCTCAGCGGTTTTCTGTTAGTCGGCTGCTCTGATGTAGCCACCGAGACGGATACAGATACCACGGCCTTGACTCCAGGAGAGGGAACCGGAACCCTGACCGTTCATGCTAACGGCGAGGAGTACGCTTGGGAGGGGATTACCAGCAAGGAAGGCTGGAACCTCACCTTTGACCATCTTTATGTGCATCTGAGTGATGTTACTGCTTACCAAACTGATCCCCCCTACCAGGCAGAGAATGCCGAAATCTCGGCCCGCAAATCCTTGATGCTAGTGGAGTCAACCACTGTTGACTTGGCTCAGGGTGATGGCCCTGTTTTCCTAGGAGAAGCTGACGCCGAGTCCGGCCACTACAATGCCTTATCCTGGAGAATGCTTCCTGCTCCCGATGGCCCCGCTGAAGGCTATGTGATGCTCCTTAAAGGAACTGCGGAACGGGATGGAGAGACAATTGAGTTTTCCATTGCCTTTGATCAGCCTCTCGCCTTTACTTGTGGTGAGTTTGTTGGCGATGAACGCAAGGGGATTCTCGATCAAGGAGAAACGGCTGATCTAGAAGCGACCTTCCATATTGACCACCTCTTCGGCAATGGTGAGCGTCCCGCTGACTCTCAGTTAAACCAAGAGGCCTTGGGTTTTGAGCCGATCGCCGCTCTGGCAGATAATGGGACCGTTGAGGTGACCTGGGAAACCCTGATGACGGACTTGTCAACTGAGGAACAAGAGAAACTTACTCAAATTCTCCCCGCTCTGGGTCATGTTGGCGAGGGTCACTGTTTCGAGAGCATGATGAGCAATTAGAGAGGATTGGCTATCCCGCTGACTCCTTGCAGACCCGTCGGGTGCGATCGCCCGACGGGTTTTTGCATAAAAGCACGGCATAACCCAGATGATGCAACGGGTTTGCGAGGATTTCAGGAATCAGGAAAAAAAATTAGCAATTTTGGAAACCTATCTAAGGCGGGATTCGTCTGTTAGCGAGGATAGATCAGTAAAAATACTTCCGTTTTTACCGTATTTCTACTGAAATTTTCCAAATCTGGTAGATTTCCGTAATTTCACCGTTTTCAATTCCATCAAAACTGGGAAGGCTGGAAAAAGCTGCCAGAGTCTGTAAAGTAAACCTAAACGTCGTAAAAACTTGACAGCGAGACTTTAGCTGCACAAAGCTATTCAAAAAACTGGGTTTTGAGAAATTATCCAAAATTCCGGGAACTTTCTAGAAGCCTGGTGCATCTAGGGAGTTTAAGTCTTAACAGCGAGCCAGTTGCTCACCTCGCTGCGGGTGTGTCGCTGAAAAAATACCCCCTATTCAGAGGAACCTAGACATGGATGAAGAGATGATGATGACTGACGCTGAGACCACCGAGGATCAGGTCACAACAACCAGTGTTGACGATGAAGATGATGAACTCATCAATGGTGGCGACGCCGATGACGATATGGAAAATGGCGTCGATGATGAAGTCGATGACGATATAGAAGATGGCGTCGATGATGAAGTCGATGACGATATAGAAGATGGCGTCGATGATGAAGTCGATGATGCTGATGATGACGTTAATGACGTTGACGATGGTGATGTGATCAACGGTGATCTCAACGGCGAGGATGCTCTCGATGATGTCGTTGACGGTGGTATGAATGGCGATGACCTGAGTGGTGATGGCAGCGCCTCTTTCAGCCTCACCAACTTCACAGGACCCGCCGGAACCGCAACGGCTGAAATCACCCTTAAGCAAACCAGTGAAGGTATTGAAGTCACGGTTGTCAGTGAAGATACCGGCGGTGGTGCCAGTGCTCGTAAGGGTCTGAGGGGCTTCTTCTTCAACCTCAAAGATAATAGTCTCCTCTCAGGACTGTCCATTAGCGGAGACAACGTCTCTAACGCCAGGTTTAATGCCGGAAGCGTCAACAATGTCGGTGGCGGCAGTTCCATTGCCCCCCGTGCCTTTGATGCCGGGGTTTTTGTCGGTGGCGGTGAATCGGCCACGTTCCTCATTAGCCATGAATCCGAAAGCCTGAGTCTAGATCTGTTTGCCGGTGAGAACTTCGGCATTCGCACCCAAAGTCGTAAATTGGCGGGTTCTGCTCCCTCGGACTTAGGATCCGGTGGTGATGTCAGTGACGACGACGATATGGATGATGATCTCGTCGGTGATGGCAACGGTGATGATGAGATGGTCGGTGATGACGGTGGCGATGCCGTGTCCGACGACTGTGAATGTGAAAATGAGAACGTTCTCATTGGAACCTCCGCCGGTAGCTTCTCTGATCCCGTCGAAGATACTCCCGATGCTGTGGTCAACATCACCAGCGAGAATGGTGGGACCAACAATCGCTTCCAATGGGGAGTTCCAGCAGAAGGTAGCGTTGACAACTTAGTTCAGTTTGATGGTGCGGACTTTGGGACTGAAGTCGGTAGCCAGTTCAAACTTGGGCAACTGTTCTACCAAAACGGGTCTACCTTCAATAACTTTGATGGGGACTTTGGCTTTAGTCTCGACCTGGATATCAAAGGTGTTGAGGAACTCGACTCCTTTGACTTCCTGTTCAACATTCTCAACACCCCCAACGTCACCGGAGATCCCGTAGAAGATGGCGATCGCCTACGCTTCTCGACGGGTGGACTGACTCCTCAAAGCTTTGCCTTCAACGGGTCAACCTACACCGTCGCTCTCGATGGCTTCTCCACCGATGGCGGTGAAACCATGACCTCGGGCTTTGACTCCCCTGAACAAAGCTTCGAAATTGCCAACCTCTACGGTTCCATCGTTGAACTCGATGATGTGACCGCTGAGGCCTTCGATCCCATGCCCACTGAGGACGCTGAGGAAATCCTCGATGCCGGTGGTGTTGTCATCGGGGGTGATGGAACCGGAGAAGGAGCGATCGCCGGTTCGGTCATCATCCGGAGTGAAACTCGCTTGAGCGTAGTCTGGGGCATTACCACCTCTGCCAGCATCAAGTTCCAAAGCGAAAGCTTCTTCCAAATCACCAACATCATGGGTGTGACTGAACTCAACACCCTCAACATCGGTAACCAAGCGGTGCTCGGTAGTGACGGTGATGATGAAATTGTCGGCACCGTTGACAATGACATTATTGCCGGTGCTGACGGTGCTGACACTCTCTCCGGTGAAGATGGCAACAACCTCCTGGCCGGTGGTGATGATGAAGATATGGTCATGGGTGGTGACGGCGACGATGTTCTCGCCGGTAACGCTGGAAATGACACTATCATGGGTGGTGGCGGCAACAACGTCCTCTATGGCGGTCAAGGCGATGACCTGCTCATCGGTGGTGACGGTGATGACGTTCTCTCCGGTGATATGGGATCGGATACCCTCATCGGTGGCGGTGGAACCAACCAGTTCGTCCTCCGGGCTGACACTACTCTGGAACTCACGGGTGCAGAAGCCGCTGACTTCATCATGGACTTCAAACCGGGTGATGGGATCGCGATCGCCGGTTCCACCATGTCCTCTATTGAATTAGAGGTACAAGACTTCAACGGTGACGGTGTGAGCGATGTGGTTATTCGCCTCGAAAGCGGCGCTTACTTAGGTGTCGTGATGGGAACGGGCAACCTCGAAGAGGTCGAGGAAGCCATGTACGAAGTCCCCGAGGCCGACTATCTTCTCGGCACCAGTGCCTAACGTCTGATTCCTCCTCAGGGCCTAATCTCACATGGCTAGGCCCCAAGGTTTGTTCTCAACTCAGTCAACTCAACGCTGCATCCGGCGGCATCTTGCGACACAATGAAGAGCAAGATGCCGTTTTTTGCTGTCACCCATCACGAGTTGCGCTTATGAAATCACTCAAGTGGAACTGGATTCTGCCTCTGGTTGGACTGGGAGTCATCGGGACAACTGAAGTAGCCCTAGCTCATGCCACCCAACTAAACTATGAGATTGAGTCCACGGTCTCCGTTACGGCGACCTATGACACCGGTGAGCCAATGAGGAACGCTCAAATCTTGATCTACTCCCCCGATGATCCCCGAGAACCTTGGATGACGGGGACAACTGATGAGGCCGGACGCTATACGTTTCGTCCCCAGTCTGATGAGCCTGGGAGTTGGACGGTGACTGTCCGCCAGGCTGGACATGGAGATATGATTACGATTAACCTAAATGACTCAGCAGCTCAGGCAGATGACCCCAGACAAGACTCGACAGAAGCCTCAGATGGGTCTTCGTTGTTTGCCGGGTTAACAGATATCTCCTTGCCACAACGCCTCTTAACGGGGGCTTCTGTGATTTGGGGCTGTATTGGTACAGCTCTGTATTTTAGTCGTGGCCCCAAATCGTCGTCTTCTGATTCCTAGGTAACTCATGCACATTGCAGATGGATTTCTTCCCGCTCCAGTCTCCTTACTGGGTTATGGGATGACTGGAGGTGGGCTGTGGTTTTCTTTACGAAAAATCAAGAAAACCTATGATGATCCTCAGGAGCATATCCCTAAAGCATCATTGCTCACGGCCGCCTTTTTTGTTGGCTCCTTAATCAATATTCCCGTCCCTCCTTCTAGTGTTCACTTATTATTAAATGGGATGCTAGGAGTTCTGTTAGGGTATTATGCCTTTCCGGCTATTGTTGTGGGCTTGTTTTTTCAGGCTGTGATGTTTCAACATGGTGGGATGAGTACCCTCGGTGTCAATGCCGCAATGTTAGGGTTTCCGGCACTCCTCTCCGGCTATCTCTTTAAACTTCGCCTCTCCTTGGGTGAGGACACGCGAGGTCGACTGGGTCTATTTGCCTTTGCAGCCGGGGCATTAGCGGTCGCTTTGTCAACTCTAATTTTCTTTGGATTAATTGTGATGACAATTCCTGCTAATTTCGATGCCAACCTGGAACGATCTGCTACATTGATCTTAGTTGTTTCACAAATTCCGGTGATGTTGATTGAGGGAGCATTTACCTCCATGTTGGTTTTGTTTTTGCGTCAGGTTAAGCCTAATTTGATTGAAGGCTTTTAGGCTAAAGCAATCAAAACTATCTGATCGTTCTATTTGGTTCTTATTTAGCAATTCTAAAGCCGTGAGCATGAAGAACAGATTAAACGGTTATGATCCTGATTCTGATTTATTCGATAGCGATCGCTGATGCAACATGGACTCGATAGCTATGCTGGTCTGGAGTCTCCGATTCATCGTTGGGACCCCCGCTGTAAATTTATCGGGCTAATGGCCCTGATTTTTGCCTTTTCGGCTGTGGATGTGCTAGGACTATTGCCACTCATGCTCCTGGTGACGGGGAGTCTCTATAAACTCTCCCGCTTACCGGGATCTTACTTACGTCAGCGACTGCATTATCCTGGGTATTTCCTACTTGGGGCAGTTGTCCTATTGCCCTTGACTACAGGAGAAACCATCTTGCTAGACTTAGGATGGCTTCAGGTTCGGTGGGAAGGAATCTTGGCGGCTATACCGATTGTGGTGCGGTTCGTCTGTATTGTGACCCTAACTCTGGTTCTCTTTGGCACCAGTCCTCTGGCAACGACGTTACGAACCATGCGATCGCTCGGGGTTCCTAGCCTACTCACGGATATGATGCTCTTGTTCTATCGCTACCTCTATGATCTCCTCGATCGCCTGCGACAGGTACAAACCGCGATGAGACTGCGAGGCTTCAACTCCAAACGGTTGAGTTGGCGAACTCTGCGGCTACTGGCAGCCCTAACGGGAACCCTGCTGGTGACCAGTTATGAACAGTCGGAACAGGTGTATCAGGCGATGCGTCTGCGAGGCTATGGTCAGAAAACCGTGCAGCGGGCCGAGTCCCCAATGCTACAACAGGATGCGATCGCCCTCGGGGCCATATTACTCCTGGCGGCGGGATTTGTCGTTGCTCAAGTTTGGCTCTCCCTGATAGTAACCTAAGACCCTTTCATCGCCGGCTTCCGGGCGCTTGTCAGGGGGTCTCATCCAGCGTTTTCTTGAATTTTCTCTAAGACTTACACTTATGACGGTTCCCGCTTACTACGATCGCATTAACCATCAACTGCTTGAGAGTATCCCCAAAAACCTCGGCCGCATCATCGAAGTGGGTTGCGGAACCGGGGCCCTAGGAGCCGCCTATAAAAAGAATAACCCTAACAGTGAATACATTGGCTTAGAGATGAATCCAGAGGCGGTCAAAGTCGCTGAAGACCGGCTCGATCGCGCCTTGTGTTTCAATGTAGAGACCTCCGATGAGAGTCAACTCGGCATCCCGCCACAAAGCTGTGATGCTCTCGTCTATGGGGATGTTTTAGAACATCTACAGGATCCCTGGACAATTCTCAACCACCATGTCTCCTGGCTCAAACCCGGTGGCTACGTCTTAGCCTCTATCCCCAATATCCAACATTGGACAATTCTGCGGGATCTCATTCAAGGCAAATGGGACTATCAGGAGGAAGGACTGCTCGATCGCACCCATCTGCGCTTCTTTACCCTCGACAGTATGCAAAAGCTGTTTACAAACGCTGGGTTAATCGTCAAAGGGATTGGTCGGATTCTGGCCCATAACCCCAAAGAGTTTGAGACCTTCTATCCCCATATAGACTCCCTCGGTGCACATCTCAAGGTAGACCGCAATCGCCTCAAGTTGCTGAGTGAAACCCATCAATATATCCTCACAGGGGTCAAAACCCAACGTCGGCTATTTATCCAAACCTTGATGATGGCCCCGTTGGCCTGCGATCGCATCCGCATCTTAGAACCTGACGAGTTCAGCAACCGCATCACCGGAGTTCGGGCCGTCTCCTCGGTTCAAAGTGCCACCCTCAGCTTAGCCGAAGCCGATGAGGAAAAAGTCTTCATCTGGCAACGGGCCCTCCTGAAACCCGAAACTGCCCTAACCCAACAGAAAAACTTACTGCAACGAGGCTATCTGATTGTCTCGGAAATCGACGATGACCCCCTCCGCTGGGAACAACCCTCTGACAATGGCTTCTTCTCCTATCGCAGTTGTCATTGTGTGCAAACCTCCACCGAACCCCTGGCAGAGTTTTTGCGGCAGTATAACCCCTATGTCAAGGTGTTTCCCAACCAGTTAGCCAAACTGCCCAAACCTCGCCTTGAGAGCGACTATGAGACCGCCACGGTCTTCTTCGGAGCCTTAAACCGGGAAGAGGACTGGCAACCCCTCATGGGAACAATTAACCAGGTCCTCGATGAACTCGGCGATCGCGTTTCCGTAAAGGTGCTGCACGATCGCCAATTTTTCGATGCCCTCAACACTCCTCATAAAGCCTTCGCCCCCTTCTGTGCCTATGCCAACTATCAGCAGGTAATTCGTTCGAGTACCGTCGCCTTGCTGCCCCTAGAACCCACTCGCTTCAATACAATGAAGTCCGACCTCAAATTTGTCGAATGTGCCGGTCAGGGGGTCGCTGTATTAGCCAGTCCGACGGTCTATGAGCGCAGTCTCCAAGATGGCAAAACTGGTTTACTCTATCGGTCTGTGGAGGACTTCGCCGCCAAATTCCGGGAATTGCTGATCAGCCCCAGCCTGCGGCAGCAACTCGGACAAGCGGCCTATCAGTGGGTTGCTCAAAATCGTCTCTTGGAACATCACGCTCAAGATCGAGCCAAATGGTATTTCCAGATGCGCGATCGCCTCCCCGAACTCAATGAAGCCCTTAAACAGCGGGCCCCTGAGTTATTCGAGACCCCTTAACTGACGGCGGGGCCATCAGGACTCGATGTCTTGAGCCAGGCTGGCCATAATCGCGGCGACCTCATCCAACATCTGACTCAAACGCTTCACGCCAGCCTGGGCATCTTGTAAAAGGTCTGAGTTCATCGGTTGATGTTTCACCTGTTCGTTCAAGGTTCCCGCTAATTTCATCATGGCGGGAATCCCCACATTACCGCTGGCCCCCTTAATCTGATGAATCAGCCGTGAAAAGGTCTCGATATCGCCCTCGGTCATGGCCGTTTCCGCACCGGCGACATACTCTCGGGCCGATGTCATAAAGGAATCGAGAAGTTCTAATTCAAATTCGAGATCATCGCCGGAAACCTCATGAAGACGATCCCAGTCAATGTAAATGTCGGACTTTGCAGGGGTAGAGTCTGCCATAGACGCTGATGTTGAAAGGTTAGAGTTAGGCCGGGCTCCATTCTCAGAGAGCGCAGATGACCGATTTGAGGTTGATGACTCGATTCTTGACATCCAATGTTCCAAAACAGATTTAAGTTTTTCCATGGTGACGGGTTTGGCTAGATAATCATCCATTCCCGCATCTAGACACTTTTCGCGATCGCCTTGCATCGCGTGAGCCGTCAGCCCAACAATAACCGTATGGCGATCGCTGTCTCCCTCGCGCAATCGTAAGCGTTGGGTTGCCTGGTAGCCATCGAGTACCGGCATTTGACAGTCCATTAACACCATATCGAACGGCTCTTGCTGAAGCTGGTCTAAGGCTTCTTGGCCATTATTAACACAGGCTGCCTTGTACCCGAGTAACTTGAGCTGGTTCATCACCACTTTTTGGTTAATGTGGGTATCTTCCACCACTAAGACTTTACCCAAGACTGAAGTAGCCGCCCCCTTGGCTGGGTTAGCTGCCGAGCCGTCTTTTGAGGCTGAGGTGGAGGCTGAGGGAACCGTAGAGGTTTCTGGAGTTGGGGAACCGAGAGCATCCAGGGCGGATGTCGCCACAGGAGGGGACTCACTAGGTTCAGTAGACTCTGCCGGAGACTCCTCGGCTGGACTGGGTTCAACGGTGGGAGTGGGTAACTCAACAAACTGAGCCGTAAAGACAAAGGTTGAGCCTTGGTTGGGTTCGCTTTCTACCCAAATTTGTCCCCCCATTTTCTGCACTAACTGGCGACAGATGGCTAACCCCAAACCCGTCCCCCCATAGCGACGGGTACTGGATGCGTCCACCTGAGAAAAGGCCTGAAAGAGGTATTTGCGATCGCCGTCCGCAATGCCGATCCCAGTATCCCGTACAGCAAATTGTAGAGTTAGGATGGTTTCACAGATGCCGTCCTCTGTTCCGGGATCTCCAAGAACCCCTTGCTTAGAGCCAATTCCTCGAACGCCAATGGCAACGCAGCCGCGATCAGTGAACTTAATAGCATTGCCTACTAAATTCATTAACACTTGTCGCAGGCGACGGGAATCACCTGAGAGATGCTCCGGTAGGTTGGGATTAATATGCAGTTTCAGAGATAATCCCTTCTCTTTGGACTGCATTAAAAATAGATTTAAAACATCATTTAAGCAAGCTCTCAATTCAAACGGATGGCGGTCTAATCGTAGTTTTTCTGCCTCTAATTTTGAGAAGTCTAAAATGTCATTAATGAGATTTAAAAGATGCTCACCACTGGTTCGTAATGCCTCCGTAAATTCTAATTGTTCCTCATCTAACTCAGTGGTCATCAACAAGTCCGTCATGCCCAATACCCCATTCATCGGGGTACGAATTTCGTGACTCATATTGGCCAAGAAATCAGACTTTAAGCGAGCCGTTTCTAAGGCAGCTTCCCGAGCTTGGACCAGTTCATTAATTTGCGTACTGGCAATGACCACCCCACCCACTTGACCGTCTGAGGTGTACCAGGGATGAATGGCCCAGCGTAAATACAGTTGCACCCCATTATCTCGTTCCCAAATATCCTCAGGAGTACTAACAATTTCACCCTGTAACGCCCGGTCATACAACAGTCGCCAGCGTTCAGGCAAGTCTGAAAAGACCTCATAATGGCATTTACC
>SMDP01000066.1:5932-9684 GCA_012911965.1 Geitlerinema sp. P-1104 | reverse complement strand
TACATCCAGATAGGTTCCATCGGTGCGTAGACGAAACATGGTATCCGGGATGGCTTCGAGAAGTGCTTGATTTTTTAGTTCACTTTTTTGAACTTGGTCGGCCCGTTGTTCGAGATACAGCACCATATCGCGGATTTGCGAGGTCATGCGGGCAAAGGCTAGAGCCAAACCACCAATTTCATCGGGACGACTGCGATATTTTTGGATGGCACTTTCATCGGCCATGGCGCGATCAAATTCCCCTTCTGCCACCCACTGAGTCGCCTCAGCCAGCTCATGGAGGGGACGGCCCAGGGAACGGCCCACCCATAGGGCCACACCCACACCAGCGGCCGTAAACAAGACTCCGATCAAAATGGCACTATTGCGTGTATTGTCCAGCCGTTGGCGAAAACTGCCAATGGGGAAGTCTAACTGGATGGCTCCGACGGTTTCGGCTCCTGAGGCGATGGTTTGTCCAGAACGGAGGCGATCGCGCTCCCAGTCAAAGATGGGAGTTCCGCTAGCTAGAATCGCTGGGCCAAATTCAGTGTCACCATTCGCCACCTCTTCTGGGGTTAATGTTAAGACCAGTTGACCATTTTCGTCGTAAATGGCAACCGTCATGAGGCCATCTTCAACGGCCAGAACTCCCAGCATCTGCCGTAGTTCTTCGAGCTGCTCCTCCGTACCGGCAGCTAGGGGAGCGGCGGCCAAGCGCGAGACCATATTCAGAACTAGGGTGGCTTGGCTTTCGAGTTCTTCTTGGTAAACCTGTCGTTTGCGCTGAAGTGACAACAGGGTCACACTACTAACAGTGATGACCGCCGACAGGGCGATAGTAGCCGTCAGCTTGGCGGCGATGGGTAAGCGACGACCTTTAAGTTGACGCATCAGTTGACGCATAACGACAGGGGGGGAGCAGGGGCAAAGTACAGGGACAGGGGATCCCGAGAGCTGGGAGGTAAAGACCCTAACCTAGAGGAGACGGAGGACTAGGCGCTTTCGGAGCTAGCTCAACCGTACAGGCTTGGACTGGCACTCAGGATGCACAGTGTCAGCTTAACCTTGGGGAGACGATCATGACACCTGAGCTTGAGACAAGAGGATTCCCCCTTCTAGGATAGCGGGTCTTCTGATAGAAACGGCAGAAGTCCCTGGTTGAAACTACGGACGAGAGAAATCCTAACGTGAGAGTCGGTTATTTAAGTCTGCGAAAGGTTATGCAGATATGGGGTGGAGCTGGAAACCGGAAATGGCGATTTAGGAAACTTTTACGGTAGGCTCATTTTAAACCAGGATGTCCCCTAATTTGAGGTCTGATGATCATAGGCTATGCTAAATCTTCCCACAGTTCGTCCTCACACAAGCGTGATTCTGGCGATGACTGCTGATGGCAAAATTTCTGATGTGAGCCGCTCAGGGGTTACCTTTGGCTCTTCCGTTGATTATCAACATTTGGAAGAACGGGTGGCTGAGGCCGATGGGGTGTTGATGGGGGGGACGACGTTACGCTCTGGGGAAACGGCGATGCGTGTTCAGTCTTCTGAGTGGCTGACGGCTCGCACCGAAGCTGGGAAAACACCGCAACCTGTTCAAATTGTCTGTTCAGCTTCGGGGGAGATTGATCCGGATTTGCGCTTTTTTCGTCAACCCATTCCTCGTTGGCTTTTGACGACCTCGAAGGGGGGTCAGCGATGGCAGAGGGGGTCTGGTTTTGAACGGGTTTTGACCTTGGGAACCGCTGAGGAGGGGGTGGATTTTACGGCGGCCTTTCGTGAGTTGAGAGGGTTAGGGATAGAACGCCTGGCGGTGTTGGGGGGAGGCACTCTGATTGCCAGCTTGTTTGAGTTGGGACTGGTGGATGAGGTGTGGTTGACGGTCTGTGCTTATATTTTTGGTGGGAGTCAGGCGCCAACTCCGGTAGATGGTTTGGGGTTTACTCGCGATCGCGCGCCTCGTTTACGTTTACTGGATGTGCGGCAGGTGCAGGATGAGGTGTTTCTGCATTATCAGGTATGGCATAAAGACGACTGCCAAGAGACTCGGTAACTCAGGTTGGGGCAATAGGTAGAAACTAGACAGTTTGGCGATCGCAGGCTACGGTAGAGGTCAGGTTTTCCCTACAATGTGGTTCATGAGAATATTAGTTACCGGTGGTGCGGGATTCCTGGGTTCCCACCTCGTTGATCGCCTAATGGAACAAGGACATGAGGTCCTTTGTCTTGATAACTTTTTCACCGGGAGCAAGCACAACATCCTCAAATGGATGGATTCCCCGTATTTTGAGGTGATTCGCCACGATATAACGGAACCCATCCGCGTCGAAGTGGATCAGATTTATCATCTAGCCTGTCCAGCTTCGCCGGTTCATTACCAGTACAATCCGGTGAAAACGGTGAAGACCAGCGTCTTGGGAACCCTACATATGTTAGGACTCGCCAAGCGCATTAAGGCTCGGTTGTTGTTGGCCTCAACTTCAGAAGTGTATGGAGACCCCGATGTTCACCCACAAACGGAAGCCTATCGGGGCAATGTGAACCCAATTGGGATTCGTGCCTGTTACGACGAGGGGAAGCGTATCGCCGAAACGCTCTGTTTTGACTACCACCGTCAGAATAACGTCGATATCCGGGTGATGCGGATTTTCAATACCTATGGGCCACGAATGCAGGAAAATGATGGACGGGTGGTGAGTAACTTTATTGTTCAGGCCCTGCGCGGGATTCCCCTGACGGTGTATGGGGATGGCCAGCAAACTCGCAGTTTTTGCTATGTCTCAGACCTCATTGATGGCATGATGCGATTGATGAACCATGAGGAGCATATCGGGCCGGTGAATATCGGCAATCCCAACGAGTACACGATTCTGCAACTGGCCGAGACCATTCAGCGGCTGATTAACCCTGATGTGGAGATTCAGTTTGAGCCGCTTCCCCAGGATGACCCGCAACAGCGACAACCAGATATCACTCGTGCTAAAGATTGGCTGGGATGGACGCCGAGTATTGAGTTGGAAGAGGGATTGAAGGAAACTATTGCCGATTTCCGCGATCGCCTGAGCTTGAAGTAAATTAGGACTGTCCGGGTGTGTTGACATAAAAGCCGCAGATTGGGGATAGCTGAAGTTTGCGATTAAGCTAGTGGACGACAGCTTGCTAACGCTCGGTCGTAGCGGCGTTTTTTACAGTTTTTTAAGGTTTAAGGACGAAACAGCTATGCGTGTTTGTGTGATTGGTACAGGGTACGTGGGTTTGGTGACGGGGGCCTGTTTGGCTCATACGGGTCATGAGGTGATCTGCGTCGATAACAACGAGGAAAAGGTCAAAACCATGAAGGCGGGGCGATCGCCGATTTATGAGCCGGGATTGTCGGAAATTATGACCGGTGCTATCGAAAGTGGCAAGATTGAGTTCACGACGGATTTAGAGGCCGGCGTGAATCATGGGGATATCCTGTTTATTGCTGTGGGAACTCCACCGTTACCCACCGGCGAAAGTGATACCCGCTATGTGGAGGCGGTGGCCCGGGGAATTGGCGCTCACCTGAAGCAAGGCTATAAGGTGATTGTCAATAAATCTACGGTTCCCATTGGTTCTGGAGATTGGGTGCGTACCATTGTTCTGGATGGGATTGCGGAACGGGAAAAATCCCTGGTGGGGTCTGGAAAGACTGGGGAAGACCTGGTTGAGCATATTGAAGTGGAATTTGATGTGGTCAGTAATCCTGAGTTTCTGCGGGAGGGATCGGCGGTTTATGATACCTTCAACCCT
>SMDP01000066.1:3263-5188 GCA_012911965.1 Geitlerinema sp. P-1104 | reverse complement strand
ACAGTCCCATCATGGTTGATGGTCGTAACTTCTTGGATCGCAAGCAGTTAGAGTCTGTCGGCTTCCGCTATGTGGGAATTGGCCATTAAGCTCTTCTAAGCCAAATTTGGGCCCCAATTTAGGGTCGCTACGTCCGATTCATATCTCCCCCTGGTCTAGTGCTGGGGGGTTTTTGTTGGCAAAGGTTAAACGGGGGACCCCTAACCGGCAATCAGTTGTCCGGAGGGGAGATTTAAGGTCACAGATGGGTGTCAGAGAGGCGATCGCACGCAGCATAGAGCTTAAGAGGACAATGTAGATCGCGTTCCCAAGGGTGGGAGGTTCAGGAGGCGCGATCGCCCAATATAGACCCCGGCATCACCCAAGCCAGACGGGCCGATGACACGATGATAGGAACCGGGACTGACTCCAAGCTTCCCTGACCGGAGGACGGGGCTAGGAGCGCCTGGAAATTGCCGATTACCGCGTTTCTAAATTCCGTTCAATTTGGTGCAAGACATCAAAAAGGAGATCAACAGATCCCGAGAGATACCGCTTCATCCGTAGCGATAGGGACATAGAAAACTCAACAGACTTCTCGCCGACTGCGAGATAAGATGCTAGCTTCCGTTCCTGTGTTGTATCCATAATGTGAGGTTTTTACTGAGTGACAAGCACGCTTTGTGTGGTCTAGTGTATTATACACCATCGGTATGTTGTACTAACAATGTACAACATCCGTTCCCCGGATCGGTGAGGCGACAAGTCCTGAAAGCCTCTAAATCTCTCGGGATAGGCATTTGAGGATTTTGTCAAGGGCATCAATCACGCGATCGCCCCTGAACCGGATTCGAGGGGAAAATTACAATGTTAACAAACGCTGACATCTACAGAAGCCCAACTTATGCCAACAGAATTTCCTGACGTTTTAACTCAGTTCATCGAACAAGAAATCCTCGGCAACCAAGTCTTAGACTATCTGATTGCTCTAGGGATTATTATTCTTGGATTGATTGTGATCAAAATTCTAGCCAATGTTATTCTTGGCAGGATTAAGAAATGGCTACGGCAAACGGATGCGAGTTTAGATAATAGCCTCATTAAAATTGTCGAGCGAGCCTTGATTCCAATCTTTTATTTGGGGCTATTTTATGTGGCGCTCAATGGCTTAAACTTACACCCAATTCTGGATCGCCTCTTAGATGGAGTCTGGGCGATCGCCTTTACAGTCATTGCCATCCGTTTTGTGGTCTCGGTGATTCAATATGGCTTAATCCTATATGGGATCAAGGCTAACAACCCTAATATCCAGCCCACTCTCAATTCTCTCGTCCCTGCAATTCGAGTGGTCGTTTGGGCGATCGGCTTTATTTTCCTGCTGGACAATCTGCAATTTAATGTCTCAGCCATGATTGCTAGTCTGGGGATTGGGGGGATTGCGATCGCCCTGGCTTCCCAAGGACTTCTACAAGACCTCTTTAGCTACTTTTCCATCGTCTTCGATCGCCCCTTTGAGTTAGGAGACTTCATCATCGTGGGCGACTTCATCGGAACCGTGGAATACATCGGCATTAAAACCACTCGTCTCAAGAGTTTAAGCGGTGAACGACTGGTCATCTCCAACACCGATCTTACCGGCTCTCGCATCCGCAATTACAAGCATATGCAAACTCGCCGTATCGTCTTTAAACTCGGTGTCACCTACGAAACCCGCGTCGAACAGCTCGAAAAAATTCCCCAAATCATCCAAGACATTATCGAACCCATCGAAACCATCACCTTCGATCGCGCTCATTTCCTAGCCTACGGCGATTTCAGCCTCGACTACGAAGTGGTCTACAACGTCAACAGCAGTGATTTTGCCCAGTACATGGATGCTCAACAGCAAATCAACCTAGAACTCAAGCGTCGCTTTGAAGCCGAAGGCATCGAGTTCGCCTATCCTA
>SMDP01000066.1:0-2916 GCA_012911965.1 Geitlerinema sp. P-1104 | reverse complement strand
TCTGTGCGAGCGGGTTGGAAGCCATTTTTGGCAAAGATGGCCAGAATATCCGCTTCACGATGCTGATAGGCGCGAGTCGTCTTACTCGGTCCCGGGAAGAGTTCGCCGACTTTCTTCAAAACCGTGAGCCAGGGGGTTTTGGGTGCAAAACTCAAAATCACTCGTGATTCAGCCAAAGAACAGAGGTGGGAGAGCATCTCATCCATCTTGTCATCAGGATAGTGGATGAGGACATCGAGGCAGATGACGGTGTGGAAGTTGCCAGAAATTTCTTCGAGATCCCGAGTCTCAAACCTGACGCGGGAGCTATCACTCAGTTGAGCCTGAGCGCGTTCCTGGGCTTCCGTCACCATCATCTCCGAGATGTCGCTGCCGTAAACCGTTGCTCCTGCTTCGGCCAGGGGCAAACTCAGACTGCCTACACCACACCCCGCGTCGCAGATGCTCAGTTGACCCAGATTGCCATCGGCCGACAGCCAACCGACGACTTTATCAATGGTCTGCTGGTGTCCTTCTCGGATATCCAGTTGGACTTTATTGACCTCGTCCTTACCATAAATTCGTCGCCAGCGGTCAAAACCCGTCGTATTGAAATATTCCTTAACAATGCTTTTTTCGTCAATGATAATCATCGGTTATTACGCGGTTATAAAAAGAGGTTGAGGTTACAAATCTATACGTTATCCTAATTTAGACACCTTTTGTTAGCTAATTGCGATCGCAATGACTGTCAACCCTACAGAGTCTGAACAAACCCAGAGCCGTAAAGCCGATCATCTTCGTATTTGTCTGGAGGATGATGTGAACTTTCAAGAGACTCGTACTGGGTTAGAACGCTATCGCTTCCGTCATTGCTGTTTACCGGAACTGGATTTAGCGGAGATTGACCTAAGTACCTCGTTTTTAGGAAAGTCCCTGGCTTCCCCATTGCTGATTTCCTCGATGACGGGGGGGACGGAACGGGCCAAACTGATTAATCAACGGTTAGCTGCCGTGGCCCAAGCGCAAGGGTTAGCCATGGGGGTAGGATCGCAACGGGTGGCGGTGGAAAACCCGGATCTCAGTCATACCTTTGATGTGCGATCGCAGGCCCCCGATATTCTCCTATTTGCCAATCTCGGGGCCGTGCAGTTGAATTATGGCTATGGGGTAGACCAATGTCAGCGGGCGATCGCCATGCTCGAAGCTGATGCCTTGATTTTGCATATTAACCCTCTCCAGGAGGCGGTTCAAAGTCGGGGCGACCAGAATTTTAAAGGATTGCTTGACAAAATACAGAGATTATGCTATCTGCTTCCCATTCCGGTAATTGCCAAGGAAGTGGGCAATGGCATTTCTGGGGAGATGGCGCGACGCTTAATTGAGGTTGGGGTTCAGGCCATTGATGTGGCTGGGGCGGGGGGAACCTCCTGGGCCAACGTCGAGGGAAAACGGGCCCAAGATATTCGCCAACGTCGTTTAGGGGCGCTGTTCTCCGATTGGGGCATTCCTACAGCGGACTGTCTGGTGCAGGTGCGATCGCAGGCCCCCGATATTCCCCTGATTGCCTCGGGGGGCTTGCGCAACGGCTTAGATGTCGCCAAAACCCTAGCCCTGGGGGCTGACTTAGCGGGACTGGCGACCCCCTTCCTCAAAGCCGCCGCCGACTCTCCCGAGACCCTCAATCAACTGGTAGACTTGCTCAACAGTGAACTGGCCACCGTCTTGTTTTGCACCGGTAACCGCAACATTAAAGAATTAAAGGGCAGCAATAGCTTGGACGCTCTAAAATAGGGACAGCCGTTTAACTCCGACCACCAACGTCATGCGTGATTTCCTCAAAAATGTTGTTGCTACAGTCGCTGGACTGATTCTCTTTTCCGCGATCGGCGTTGGAGGGTTAGCTATCTTAATCATTACCGCTTCCCTGCAAGCACCTCGTGGGCCTGAGGTGAAGGAGGATTCCGTTCTCGTCTTGGATTTGAACCTGAATATCCAGGACAGCCGCGCCCTAGTAACCCCGGGCCAAGCCCTACAACGAGCCTTAGATGGGGCTACGGATAAAACACTGCCCCTGTTGGATGTCTTGGATGCGTTAGAACAAGCCAGGAACGACGATCGCATTGTTGGGATCTATCTCAAAGGGCGTTCAGGCGATATGCCCACCAATTACGCCAATCTGCGGGAAGTGCGGGAGGCGTTGCTGGAATTTCGGGAAACGGGTAAGCCGATTATTGCCCACGATCGCGATTGGAATCAACGGGAATACTACTTGGCCTCGGTGGCTACGGAACTGTCTATGGCCCCTCTCGGGGCAGCAGTCTTTAATGGCTTAAGTGCTGAAACCCCCTTCATTTCAGGAACGCTAGACCAATTGGGGATTGGGATTCAGGTGGTGCGTCGAGGGGATTATAAAGCGGCGGGAGAAGCCTTAGTTCGCAGTGACTATAGTGATGAGAATCGCGAACAACTCCAGGCCTATCTGACCGATTTATGGTCTGAGATTGTTGAGACGGTGAGTGAACATCGTCCCTTAAGTTCCCAGGACTTTCAAACCATTGCCAATACCCAGGGGGTGTTGTTGCCCGATGAGGCGGCCAGTCAGGGCTTTGTCGATCGCATTGCCCAGGATACCGAGATTCGCGATCGCCTGCGGGAACTGAGTAACATCACCGAGGAGGATAAATCGTTTGAAGGGCTGAGCGTCGCCACCTATATTGAACATCTCAATCCCACCCAAACCCGACGCGGGGCCCCGGGGAGCGATCGCCAAATTGCCCTAGTCTATGCTGAAGGGCCGATTGTCGATGGCGAAGGTGAAGTTCGTCAAATTGGCGGCGATCGCTTTGCCCAGAAACTGCGGGATTTACGGCTTGATGATGATGTTCAGGCCGTTGTATTACGAGTTAATAGTCCTGGTGGAAGTGCGATCGCCTC
>SMDP01000659.1 GCA_012911965.1 Geitlerinema sp. P-1104 | reverse complement strand
GGCGATCGACAACTGACCGTTCACTTTAACGGCAATGAAACCGACAGTGCCAACCTGCTACGACAACTTATCCAGGCCCAAGTCAACCTCTACCAATTCCAGATTGAAAACGATAACCTAGAAGACATTTTCCTACAACTCGGTCATCAACAAACCTCATAACCTAAACCCCTAATTTAGTGAATTTTTTATCATGTATAACCAGATTTCTGACATTAACCCGCAATTCATGCGAGAAATTAAAGGGCGTTTCAAGATTCCCAAAGTGCTTCTCGCCCTCAGTCTTTCCCTGATGCTACAAGGAATCGTCTTACTTCTCTATTGGCTGCGACTTCCAAGCCCTGGACTCCAGCGCTATAATCGTTATTGCTACCCAGAGACTGCCCATATTTTTTTAGCCCATAACAAGTTCAGAAATACCACGTCCGAGTGTTTAAAAGATGCCGATGGTAATTTCATCATTGGCTGGGACCTTTGGTGGTTTCATGTTACGTTAGTCCTGGCTGCCGTCGGGGTCATTGCTTTGCTCATTGTGGGACTATTTCTCTTAATTAATAACCTCATTGAAGAGCAAGATAAGGGAACCCTAAACTTCATTCGACTTAGCCCTCAATCCGGCTCTAATATAATTTTGGGAAAACTGCTCGGAGTCCCCAGTATTCTCTACCTAGGAATTGCAGCCGCTATCCCTCTCCATGTCTTTGCCGCCACCCATGCTGGCTATTTTACTGGCGACATTCTGCGATTTTATAGTTTAGTCGCTGCTGGCATCTTTGGCATCTACAGCCTAACAATGCTCTACGCCATGAGTGGTGGAAAACAGGCCCTTGCGTTTTCTCTTCTCATAGGTAGCTTCCTCTCCTGGTTGAGCCTAGTTGCCCTATATTACCTATTTCCTCTCAATCAGTTTAACCGTCCAACAGACCAGGGAGTTTGGTTTAATCTAAGCCTGCTAAAAACTCCCCTATATTCCCAAATATTCTGGACTGTATCTTGTATCATTATTTCTGGATTTATCTTTAAGATGATTTCCAGACGCTATCAGAAACCCAAC
>SMDP01000658.1 GCA_012911965.1 Geitlerinema sp. P-1104 | reverse complement strand
GGCGATCGACAAATTACCGTCCACTTTAACGGCAATGAAACCGACAGTGCCAACCTGCTACGACAACTTATCCAGGCTCAAGTCAACCTCTACCAATTCCAGATTGAAAACGATAACCTAGAAGACATTTTCCTAAAACTCGGTCATCAACAAACCTCATAACCTTACCCCCTAATTTAGCAAAGTTTTTATCATGTATAACCGAATTTGTGACACCAACCCACAATTGATGCGAGAAATCAAAGGGCGTTTCAAGAAGCCCAAAATTCTTCTCGCCCTCAGTCTTTCCCTGATGCTACAAGGAATCGTCTTACTTCTCTATTGGATACGACTTCCCCGCCCAGGGATTCAAGTTTATAATCGTTATTGCTACTCAGAGTCCGCCTCTACCCTTTCGGCACCTATTCAGTTCAAGCCTTCTAGATCAGAGTGTCTTAAGGATGCCGCCGAAAATATTATCATTAACTGGGATCTTTGGTGGTTTAATGTTGGTTTAGTCTTGTCCGCAGTTGGGGTCACTGCCTTGCTCATTGTGGGACTATTTCTCTTGATCAATAACCTCATTGAAGAGCAAGATAAGGGGACCCTAAACTTCATTCGACTTACCCCTCAACCCGGCTCTAACATCGTTTTTGGGAAACTCCTCGGAGTTCCCTGTCTTCTCTATCTAGGAATTGCGGCGGCGCTTCCCCTCCATGCGTTTGCCGCCAGCCATGCCGGCTATTTGATTGGCGACATTCTACGATTTTATAGCTTAGTCGCCGCTGGACTCTTTGCCATCTATAGCCTGACAATGCTCTACGGCATGAGTGGTGGAAAACAGCCTCTTGTCTTTTCCCTTGTCCTTGGCAGTTTTCTCTCCTATTTGAGCCTATTCGCCCTATATCACCTATTTCCCCTCAATCAGTTTAACCGTCCAACAGACCAGGGAATTTGGTTTAATCTAAGCCTGCTAAAAACCCCCCTATATTCCCAAGTATTCTGGACTGTATCTTGTATCATTATTTCTGGATTTATCTTTAAGATGATTTCCAGACGCTATCAGAAACCCAAC
>SMDP01000657.1 GCA_012911965.1 Geitlerinema sp. P-1104 | reverse complement strand
TGGTCATGATGGTCATGATGGTCATGATGGTCATGATGGTCATGATCGTGACCCTCTGATCCCTCATCAAAATAGCGATCGGACTCAAATAAGCCCACACTTAACAGTAGCGGAAGCGGGACTGAACCATGGTTGGTGCGTAGGATGCGGGCATCTTTTTTAATATCCCGAATCCGCACTTCTAGGGCATCCACATCAGCTTCATCCACGAGGTCAATCTTGTTCAGAATAATTGTATCTCCATAGGCAATTTGCCCATAGGCGGCTTCACTATTAAACAAGTCCAGACTGAAGTTTTCGCAGTCAACTAGGGTAATAATGGAATCCAGACGGGTTAAATCCCGTAATTCCGTGCCTAAAAACGTCAAGGCCACCGGCAGCGGGTCTGCTAATCCCGTTGTTTCCACCACGAGATAATCGACTTTCTCCTCCCGTTCCAAGACCTTATAGACAGCATTGAGGAGGTCATCATTAATGGTGCAACAAATGCAGCCATTGGTCAGTTCCACCATATCATCATCCCCGGAGATGATGAGTTCATTATCAATACCAATTTCGCCAAATTCATTGACAAGAACAGCCGTTTTAACGCCATCCTGATTGGTGAGGATATGATTGAGGAGGGTGGTTTTTCCGCTTCCGAGAAATCCCGTGATAATCGTCACTGGAAGTCCCAGTTTCGGGGCTTCCATGGCAGTTTTAGCGTGATCAGCAGTTTGCATAACAGGTGACAGGTAATCGATGACAGTTGTAGGTGTGGGGGAAACGGGTCAGGCTCAATCCCTGAACTCGCCCAGACGTTGTGCAACCCCAGATGTTAGATGACTTTCAGTTTAACGCAATCGTCCCTTGCACTTAAACCCCAACCGAGGAGGCGATCGCCCCTTCGGAGATTTTGGGTTCCATCTGGGCCACCCACTCCAGAAACTCCCGTTCAAAACTCACCTGGGCCCGATTCGTCCGTCCTCCCAGATAGAGAGTATTTTCCTGTTGCAGAACCCAAATTTGGGAATGGGAGGCATAGCTGAGGGCAGTGCTGAGCATCAACAGGGCGAA
>SMDP01000656.1 GCA_012911965.1 Geitlerinema sp. P-1104 | reverse complement strand
GGAGCGGATTTGAGTTATGGCAACTTTGCCGGGGCCACCCTAACTCAAGTCTGGATGTACCGCAGCAACTTCATGCAAGCAAATTTTAATCACGCCGATCTCCGTTTTGTTAGTGCAACGGGTTCTAATTTCAGTTCCGCGCAACTGGTGGGGACAAATTTGGAGGGCGCCTCGTTACGTCAAAGTAGTTTCACAGGAGCGGATTTGAACGCCGCTGACTTCACCAACGGCGATTTACAGGGAGCGAGTCTGACCCAAGTTCGTGCTGGGGGCAGTCTTTGGAGTTCAGCCAACGTCAGTCAAGCCAATTGGCAGGGAGCGGATTTAGCGGGGGCAGATTTCTCCCGAGGGAATTTAAGTAACAGCAATTTCCGCGATGCCAATTTATCTGGGGCCAACCTCCGCCGCGCCAATTTGGAATATGCCAGTTTTCATGGCAGTGATTTAAGTTGGGCCGATTTGCGGGGGGCCAATGTCTCGGGGGCTGATTTTCAGGGAGTGACCTGGGAGGCCGCTGCATCAGAGGAGGAGAGTGAGTTTGTGGTTCGCTCTCCTGAGGCTCAACCTCTCAGTTTTGTGGAGGGGGTTAACTTCAGTCGAGCGCGTAATTTAGACCGAGAGGCGGTGGCGTTTTTGTGCGATCGGGGGGCGATTCATCCCGATTGTCCTTAATGTCACGTCAGCAACCGTTGCACCTCCTCAACGGATACATCAAGCAGTTGTGCGATGTCTTCTAGGGAATGGTTGCGATCGCGCATCCGTCGAATTAGGAGCCGTCGTTCCTCTTGACGGAATTCTTGGCGGGCCTCTTCCAGACCTTCTTGCCAACCTTTTTCCCAACCTTCCAAAAAGGCCTCTTTATAAAAGCGAGTTTGTATGAAGCTCACCCCACCTGCCTTAGGCGAGATGGGGGTGTCGGTGCTAACCTGAGACAGTATGAGTCCACAGGTCACACAAACAAGCCCAGCTTCTAGGCGAACGCCGAGAACGTTGGCTCGAACGTTCCTCACTGTCCTTTCGGCGAGTGAGCTGAAGAATACCTCGGGCAGCAATATTAAG
>SMDP01000655.1 GCA_012911965.1 Geitlerinema sp. P-1104 | reverse complement strand
TAACGGCGACACCGGCGATAACGGCGACACCGGCGATAACGGCGATAACGGCGACACCGGCGATAACGGCGACACCGGCGATAACGGCGATAACGGCGACACCGGCGACACCGGCGACATCGGCGACATCGGCGACATCGGCGACATCGGCGACATCTTCTCTCTCTCTACATTCAGCCAAGACGAGGGCGAAAGCGACGGTGACGGGGGTGGCTTTACCTTTAGTCAATCACAGAAAACTATTGGTACAAACGACGAGAACAAGAAAGATGGAAGTGCAATCTTCCTCAACCAGGACCCCAATGCCATCCGGTTTACAATTACCCGTACCGAGTCCAATGTCACTGCCACTGTTAATGTAAGCACCCGTGCGAGCACGGGAGATTTCCCCCCCGCGACTGGTGTCACAAGTATCGAGGAATTAGGCCAAGGCGATTTTCTACTTTTAGAAAATGAACCCATTGAATTTGGCATCGGCGAGACTTCGCGGACGTTCGACGTCCCAGCGTTCTTTGATGGGCAAAATAGCTTTATGGAGGTTGTCCTCCAGACTAATGAGGAGCTCAGTCTTGGTGAATTCCCTACTGTAGAGGTCAATATCCTCTAACGATTCTGGCTACATCCTCAATTTCAACTTCGTCTTAACACCCCCCTGTGGGGTGTTTTTTTGCCTCCCACCCCCTCCTCCAACCTCTGTGACCTCGGGCAACCACAAGGGATTGCCCCTACATGGTTTTCCCTCCCCCTTGACATGAAAAATCCATTTTGCTATAATAAAACCATAAATAAAGCTTCACCCCTCAATACAAAGCGCACCAAAATTTTGATTGAGGTTGGCAAGGCTTCGCGGCCCCGGTGCGGGCCGCGCAAAGCCAAACATCTAAGCAGGGCAATTTTATTTTCGATTACCGTACAGAAATCAGACACAAAAACTGGGGGCATCGCACCCCCAGTCTGAGCAACCACAAGAGGGCAATCACAAGAGATTGCCCCTAGGGAGGGCAACCACAAGGGATTGCCCCTACGCATCCTCAACCGGATGACGTTCCTTAATCAAGCGA
>SMDP01000654.1 GCA_012911965.1 Geitlerinema sp. P-1104 | reverse complement strand
AACAGGTTGCAGAGAATCGCTTTATTGACCGCGTCATGGGCCACAACAATCCCCGTTTCTTGTCGGTCAGCATAGGTCTCGACAATGGCATCCCAGGCGGTTTTAGCTCGTTGCCAAACTTGGTCTAGGTTTTCTCCATCGGGCATTTGCACGGTTTCTGGGGTAACTTTCCATTGGTCGAGGAGGTCGCCATATTCGGCTTGGATTTCGGCTTCGAGTTTCCCTTCCCAGCGGCCATGGCTAATTTCTCGCAGTTGCTCGTTTTCATCCAGGGTCACATGGGGGTGATGTTTCAGAATCAGTTGGGCCGTTTCCTTGGGCCGCAACATGGGACTGGTGACGGCGAATCCGATGGGGGTTGATTTAAGGAACTCGGCGACTCGTTGACCTTGGGCCCGACCGTTGTCGTTGAGGGGGACATCGATTTGTCCTTGGAAGCGAGATTCCCGGTTCCATTGGGTTTCCCCGTGACGAACTAGGAGAATCCGCGCTCCTTGATGACCGGGACGCACATCGGGGAAGGGGTCACCGCCAAGATGTCCCACTTGGTTCATGGACTCGAGTTGCACGATGTCGTCTAAGCCACCGGCGAAGCGTAGGACAGAGATGTTGCAATTCGACTGTTGGATGACTTGATAGTGTTCGGCCCCAATTCCTAGGGCGGTGGAGATGAGACAGCGGTTGATGCCATTATGGGCGACGACGGCGACGGTTTCCCCGGAATGTTGGCTGAGGAGGAATTGCCAGAATTGTTGGGCTTGCTCGCGCAGGGACCGGACGGGAAAGTGCGATCGCGTTCCCCCGTCGTCTGTGGGAATCTCCATGGAGAAGTTTTTGGGGTCCTGTTTCCAGCAGCGATAGTCGTCGGCGAAGCGTTCTTTGACTTCATCTCGTCGCAGGTCTTCCCAGAGGGGTAAATCGACTTCTAGGAGGAGGTCAGAGGGGTTGGGTTGTAGGTCGCTGGAATGTTCGCTACAGACGATCTCGGCGGTCTCTCTGGCTCGGGCTAGGGGACTACAATAGAGGGTATCGAGGGAGACTTGGTGTAGGGCGCGTCCCAC
>SMDP01000653.1 GCA_012911965.1 Geitlerinema sp. P-1104 | reverse complement strand
ACATGTCTTGCCTCAACTGGGAGTTTTTTTATCAACGCGGCGACAGACCGGCACAGCGGAAAACAACGCACCCTAACTAGCATCCTGGGGAAACTAACCCTTACCACAGCTCAAGCCCAACAACTACAAGTGAAATCGCGAACTCGTTGGAGTCCTTATTTTTCCAAGTGTTGTGCACTCGTCAGTGCTAATGCCTCTTACCAAAGAGCCGAAGAAGATATTGCTATGCTGACTGGGGTAAGTATCTCCCACAGTACGCTCCAACGCTTGGTTCAGCGAGAGGACTGGTGTGAGGTCGAGGTCACTGAAGCGATAGAGGAACTCAGCCTCGATGGTGGGATGATTCGCCTGAGGACTGAGGAGGGTCAACCGGGTCAGTGGCGAGAATACAAAGCCTTAAATGTCCACGGCCATGGAGGTGTAGCCTTTTTTAAAGACAATCAGGGACTAATTAGCTGGGTGAATCGGCGGTGGCTAGCTGAGCTATTGACCTGTCTCGGAGATGGTCATGATGGGGTCTGGAACATCTTTGACGGTATCGGGACCCCAGAGCAACGTATCGAAGTCCTCGATTGGTATCATCTGATGGAGAATGCTCATAAGGTACAAGCCACAGCCGCTGAGCTATCGCGGATACGAGCCGGGTTGTGGCGAGGGGAGACCCGTCAGGTGATTCGCTATCTACGCCAAGAGCGATGTCGGGGAAGCTCAGGATTTATCAACTATTTGAAGCATCATTATCAGCGCCTCATTGACTACCAGGCTTGGCAGGAAGCGGGACATTCGATTGGTTCGGGTCGGGTCGAGTCCTTGGTCAAACAAATTGGACTCAGGGTGAAATTGCCGGGGGCACAATGGCGAGGGGAGAATGTGCCGAAGGTGTTGAGGCATCGCTGTGCGTACCTGAATGGGGACTTGGTGGCTTAATCACTCCCGGTACATTTATCCTGAGTATATTTACTCAGTCTCCTAACTGAGATGCACCCGGTTTCTTGGAGAAACTCGGTGTCTTATTTCTCGCTTAATCTATTTGTGTTAGCCAACTGCTTTAATCCCGTTTGGG
>SMDP01000652.1 GCA_012911965.1 Geitlerinema sp. P-1104 | reverse complement strand
CCGGCGGCGGTGTCGGATGGAGTGGTGGAAGACTGTCAGGCGATCGCGCGATCGCTCCTCACCCATCTCGATGTGGTAGGACTCTTTGGCATTGAACTCTTTTTAACGCAAGATGAGCAAGTCTTAGTCAATGAAATTGCCCCACGCACCCATAATTCAGGACATTTTTCCCTAGATGCCTGTGAAACCTCGCAATTTGCCCAAATTTTACGGGCGGTCTGTGACTTACCCCTGGGGTCAACAGCGATGACATCTCCGGCGGCGGTAATGGTCAATTTGTTGGGATTTGAGACAGCAGAATCGGACTATCAGGAAAAACGCGATCGCCTCTTAGCCTTTCCCCAGGCCCATCTGTATTGGTATGGCAAACGCCAATCTCGTCCGGGACGCAAATTAGGTCATGTCACCGTCTTATTGGAGGATGTGCAAGAGGCGGAAGCGGTAGCCGGGGCCATTGAAGCAATTTGGCAGGCCGACCATTAGCCTAAAACAAACTATCCAACGAACCGGGTGAGACATTCTGAATCCGTTGTTGCAAATCACGGGCCGTAATATCCAGGACAACCCCCAAAATCGGGCCTTGTTCGCCAACGCGAATAATGGTGTCCACCTCATCCGGTCGATTGGCCCCATCGAAACTCAACAGATTGGATAAATCAATCCCATCATCCAGGACGATATTAAAACTATCCACCAGAATGCGATCGCTCCAGGGGTCAAAGTCAATCACCACATCACTCTGAAACAAATCCCCCGTCAGATCCCGACTGCGGAAAACAAAGGTGTTCTGTCCCCCATTGCCCCGCATATCATTGGCCCCCGGGCCGCCAATCAACCAATCATCGCCATCACCCCCATTGAGGACATTATCCCCACTTCCCCCCACCAGGGTATTACGGCCACCAATCCCATTCAGGGTGTCATCCCCTAAATCGCCACTGAGGAAATCGTCCCCAGCATTGCCAAATAACACATCATTTCCCTGGCCACCGAAAATCGTATCATTGCCCAACCCAGCGGAAATCGTATCATCTCCTAAATTGCCAAACAGGAGATTATTGCCCCC
>SMDP01000651.1 GCA_012911965.1 Geitlerinema sp. P-1104 | reverse complement strand
TATGAGACGGTACGGCAAGATACAGGACAAGGCGGACAGACCTCCTCTGGCTGGCCGGCGCTGCAAACGGAGGAGTTTACCGTTGTCACGTTTGAGGTGGAGTCTGATGACGTGGAGTCTGATAACGTGCCGCCCGAGGTTGCACCCACGCCAGCCCTAGAGTCCTTTGACTTTACCGTTGCGACTATGCAATCGAGACAGACATGGTTCGGTCTTGGGAAAAAATGGGTCATCCACCGCCAGGAGCAGCAGGGCTACCGTTTCCTGGAACTGCTGCCGGGGGACATCACCTTAGAGATGGTTGCTATCCCGGAGGGGAGTTTTGTGATGGGTTCCCCAGACGATGAACCTGAGCGCCGTGATAATGAATCTCCCCAGCATGAGGTGACGGTTCCCTCGTTTTTCATGGGTCGCTATCCGGTCACTCAAGCCCAATGGCGGACAGTGGCTGCCATGCCCCAAGTGGAGAAGGAGTTAAAGGCAGATCCCTCCCACTTCAAAGGCGATAATCGCCCGGTAGAGTCTGTGAGTTGGTACGAGGCTATGGAATTTTGTGCTCGGTTGTCCGCTCACACTGGGCGAGAGTACCGTTTGCCCAGTGAAGCCGAGTGGGAATATGCCTGTCGAGCCGGTACAACCACGCCGTTTCATTTTGGGAAGATGATTACAACGGAGGTGGCAAATTACGATGGTAACTATACCTACAACGGCGGACCCAAGGGAGATTATCGAGAGGAGACCACCCCAGTCGGCCACTTTGGCATCGCTAACGCCTGGGGTTTATCAGATATGCATGGCAATGTTTGGGAGTGGTGTTTAGACCATTGGCATAACAATTACGGTAAAGCTCCAACCGATGGTAGCGCCTGGTTGAGCGAGGATGAAGGTTCAACACGAGTGCTACGCGGCGGTTCTTGGCTCAACGATCCGAGGGATTGCCGTTCCGCCTGTCGCGGCGACGGCTACCCGCGCGACGTCAACTACAGCCGCGGTTTTCGTGTCGTGAGTGTTGCCCCGAGGACTCTGTAACCCTTTTGCCCTTTTACTCTCTTACCTTCCCCTCGCG
>SMDP01000650.1 GCA_012911965.1 Geitlerinema sp. P-1104 | reverse complement strand
ACATCCGACACCGAGGAGGGCGACCACAAGGGTACGCCCCTACGGACATCTATGGCACGACTTCTGAAAATTGGTATCAAATGGAGAACAAGCGTCTCGATCAACAGGATTAGGGTTTGGAGGTTTGAGTGAGGATGCCGTGGCGGGGACTGAGGAGGAGGCTGAGGCTAAATATGCCAGTGGCGACGAGGACGATCGCCGGACCGGAGGGAAGGTTATAGTAATAGCTCAGATACATACCACTCATGCTGGAGAGAATACTCAACGCGGAACCGAGAAGCATGACTTGGTGCAGTCGGGGAACGAGGAGATAGGCGCTGGCTCCTGGGGTGATGAGCAAGGAAATCACCAGGATGACTCCCACGGCTTTGAGGCTGGCGACGACGGTTAGGGCAATGAGAACCATCAAGCCAAAGTTGAGGGCGTTGGTGGGTAATCCGGCGGCTTGGGCCCCCTGGGGGTCAAAGCTATAAAAGAGGAGTTCTTTGTAGAGGGCGATAATGGTTAAACTAATGATGATTGTAATGACAAAGGTTTCTCGAACATCTTGGGCGCTGACTCCTAGGATGTTGCCGAATAAAAAGTGCATTAAATCGACTTTGGTATCTTTTTGAATAAGGGTGATTAGGGTGATTCCTAGGGCGAAGAAGCTAGAGAGAACAATGCCCATGGCGGCATCTTCTTTGATGGGTGATCGCGTATGAATCCAGGCAATTAAAACGGTGCTGAGAATTCCGGCGATAAAGGCTCCAATGAGGATGTTAACGCCGAAGAAAAAGGCGATGGCAACTCCGGGTAAGACGGCATGACTGATGGCATCTCCGAGGAGTGCAAGCCGCTGTACCATTAGGTAGCTGCCAACGAGGGCGCAGGCTAGACCGACACAAATGGCAATCATGAGCGATCGCTGCATGAATCCGTATTGTAATGGGTCTAGGAGAAGGTGAAGGATCATAGGGGAGAAGGCAGTAGGCAGTAGGCAGTAGGGGGAAGAAGGCAGTAGGCAGTGAATAGGGAATGGGATGACTTGGGAGCAATGTCTGTGGGTCGCCTTTAGTGAGTGAT
>SMDP01000065.1:13807-20177 GCA_012911965.1 Geitlerinema sp. P-1104 | reverse complement strand
GGTAGGGGCGTACCCTTGTGGTCGCCCTCTTCCAGTAAGCAGAAGGTAGGGGCGTACCCTTGTGGTCGCCCTCTTCCGGCAGTAGGGGGGAGGAGGGAAATCAGTTTAGTTGGTCGATGGGTGCTGTTTGAGAATCTCAACTGCCCCGTGATTGTGATTGTACTCGGCAATGGAGAGGGCTGTGTGACCACCGTTATTTTTTAGGTCAGGATTAGCCCCGGCCGCCAAGAGCGATCGCAGGGCCGCCAGGTGACCAAAATGGGCCGCCCACATTAAGGGGGTCGAGCCAGTTTCGTCCTGGGAATCGCAGGGACTCTCATCCGCTAGCAGTAGGGCCAGCAAATCACTGTTATTGTGACGGGCCGCGAGATGGAGGGCGGTTTGTCCATGGCTGTCTTGAGCTGAGCAATCAGCTCCTGCCTTCAGGAGCAAACGCACCATGGCTAAGTTTTGTTGAGCGGTGGCCACTAATAGGGGCGAATCCTCTTGGGGACCAGCGTTGATATCGGCACCGGCATCCAGGAGCAGATGCACCGTCTCAGGCTGCTGTTGCAAAACCGCCACAAATAACGGTGTATCCCCCAGCCGGTTGGTTCGCTGGGCGATCGCCCCTCGTTGTAACAAGAGCTTCACCATGGCCGTCTGCCCCTCTACCACGGCCCAGTTGAGGGGGGTTTCTCCTTCGGCATCCTCGGCTTCTAAGAGAGCACCGGCATTCAGGAGCTGTTCAGCCATAGTGCGATCGTTCGTGGCGGCGGCCACCATTAATGGGGTACTGCCATCCTGGTTGCGATGATTGGGGTTGGCCCCAGCCTGGAGAAGTTGTTGGACAATGGACGTATGACCTGCTTCCACCGCTAGGGTTAAAGCAGTTGCCCCATCAGGATTCGAGGCGTCTACAGGGGCCCCGGCATGAATCAATAGCTCAACAATCGCCCCATGACCTTGTTCGGCTGCCCTGACTAAAAGGGGAGTTCCGTCGGGGGCTAGGGTGCTAGGATCTGCCCCGACTTTCAAGAGGGTTTCTACTAGGGGGGGATAGTTCTGCTGAAAGGCTAAATGCAGAGGTGTATCGCCCTGCTGATCCCGGTGGTTGACATCAGCCCCGGCCTCTAACAACAGATGGGTGATCGCCGTGTCGCCTTTCATCACCGCTGCCATAAGGGCGGTACTCCCGTCTTCATTACAGAGATTAACATCGGCCTTAGCGTCGAGGAGAGCGGCGACAGCTTCTCGTTGGTGGTTGGCTGCTGCTAACATTAAGGCCGTTACCCCAAAGGTTTCTCGCTGTTGATTCACGCTAGCTCCCGCCTGGAGCAATGTCTCAATTAGGTCAGCAGCCCCTCGGGAGGCGGCAAACATCAGAGGGGTTGTGCCATGGAGATCGCAGCAATTGGGGTCCAGTTGCTGTTTCAGGCACTGTTCTACCTTCTCAAGATCGCCATGTTTAGCAGCATCGAGGAGTTGATGGTGGGGAGTTGATGGTGTCAAGGTTCCTAGGCTCCGGTTGCAAACTCTCGGGGAACGGAATGTGGCCCGGTTGAATGGGGGTCTTTGGGCTAGCACTACTGTACCGCTTCCCTATCCCTTCCATGTGAGAAAATTGGCAATATCAGCATTCCCCAACAATTCTCTCTTAGGCTGTCTCTTGAGCTGTCTCTTGGGGATGACCCAAAGTTGGACGCAAGAGGTCAGTGTTTTCATGTTGGTATCGCCGAGGATTTGTCGATGAGTACTCCCATCTTTCGCGATCGCCTAGATGCCGGACAGCATTTAGCTGAGCGGTTAAGCGCCTATCGTCAACGCCCTGATGTTCTCGTCTTGGGATTACCCCGAGGGGGGGTTCCTGTGGCGGCGGTGGTGGCTGACGTTCTCCAAGTTGAGTTAGACCTTTGTCTCGTTCGTAAATTGGGGGTTCCCAATAATCCTGAGTTAGCCATGGGAGCCATTGGTTGGGGAGGGGGCATTACCCGGAATACTCAGGTCTTAGAGTCATCGCGGATCAGCCCAGAGGCCTTCGAGGCTGTTGTTGCCCGAGAACGTCAAGAGTTACAGCGTCGGGCCCAGCGGTACCGGGGCGATCGCCCTCGGCCCCACGTCAGAGAGCGCACGGTTATTCTCGTGGATGATGGCGTGGCGACGGGAGCGACCATGCTGGCGGCGATCGCCAGTCTGGAGTCTCAAGCTCCTAGCCAGGTTATTGTGGCAGTTCCCCTGGCCTCAGCCTCCATTGTTGAGGCCCTGGGTGAGCGGGTTGATGAGGTGATTTGTGTTGCGACTCCGCATCCCTTCCGATATTTAGGACTCTGGTACGAACAGTTTGCCCCGACCTCTGATGAGGAAGTTTGTCAGTTACTAGAAGCCTCATCCTCCTCGTCTGAGTCTAACTCGTCATCTGACTCCAACAGTTGAGTCAGCCCGAGTCGAGCCAAGATTACCTCCCAGATGGGGGAGGGTCGACCCCGACGGATGACCTGTCGCTGATGCTGGTAGCGAGCCTGGCGTTGGGACAACTCCTTAAGGTGATGGGGAGGTTCCTCGGTGCCAAAGCGACGGAAAGAATTCGCTGGATATTCCGGAAGAGGGACTTCTGGGAGAGTGCGATCGCGCCAAGCAGAGGTAACCGTTCCAGCCGCGACCCCGGCTGAGCTAGCAAGCAAGAGGCTAGGTAGCGTATCATACCCTAAGAGTAAAAACACCACTAAAAACGCCGATCCCCACTGAATCCCTGTGGAAACATTTTGTTGAGATTCATCCGTCATTTTGCAACTGTATGGCAAGTATATGGCAACTTTTCTTCGTGAGCTGAGCTACCGACATCAATGGCTCTATGATAGTATTTCCCGAACGGCCGCCTTAAGTGTGGGCGGAGAAGATCGCTTCCGAACCTTAGCCTTTAAAGACCTAGACCTTCACTCCGACACCGCCATTTTAGATCTCTGTTGTGGCAGCGGACAAACCACTCAGTATTTAGTTCAGGCTTCTGATGCCGTGATTGGGTTGGATGCTTCCCCTCGCTCCATTGAACGGGCCCAAGCTAATGTTCCTCAGGCTCAGTATGTTGAGGCTTTTGCCCAAGACTTGCCTTTTGAGGATAACCACTTTGATCTCGTTCATACCAGTGCCGCCTTACATGAAATGACCCCAGATGTCCTCAATCGGATTATTTGGGAGGTCTTTCGAGTGCTTAAACCTGGGGGTATTTTTGCCATTGCCGACTTTCATAAACCGACGAATCCGGCATTTTGGCTAGGACTGGCCCCCTTTTTCTGGCTGTTTGAAACAGAAACAGCTTGGCGATTTGTGGAGACGGATCTCTTGGGTTTATTATCGGCTGTCGGCTTTCAGCGGTGCGATCGTCAACTTCATGCGGGCGGCAGTTTACAGATTATTCGGGGGTATAAATAAGGCAAGAGGCAACGGGCAGAATGGGGTCACCACAGAGCCACAGAGGAAGGAAGAGAGTTGACATCCTCCCCGCCTTACTTGGTTGAAGGCGGGGATTCCCATCATCGCTGACGATAGATTCCTTACTGCCTATTGCCTATTGCCTACTGCCCAGGGCGACCACAAGGGTACGCCCCTACTACTACTGCCCAGGGCGACCACAAGGGTACGCCCCTACTACTACTGCCTCTAATTGCGACTGCGAGGATAGGCATCGCTGACAAAGCCTAACTCAAATAGTTGCCGATAGGCGTCCTTGCCTAACTCTCGGGTTGGGTTCTGAGATTCGACAATTTGCACCAACAGAGGAATGGCTAACTCCGGGTTATCCTGAGAGCGGTGTAAGAGAGCTAACTGATAGGTCGCCTCATCCCGTCGTTGTGCCGCCGTTAAGGCTAAATTGCGCTGTTCTTCAAAAATGGGACCATCGAGGCCTGAGAAGGCTCCGGCTAGATCTTGGTAAAGATTCGAGAGTTGATTCCCTAACTCTCGGGCCTCTTGCAGGGTAGCAGCAGCTCCGCTGTAGTCCTCATTAGAAATTGCGGCACTGGCATCATCCATCAACCGCTCAATTCCGGCAAAGGTCAGAAGGGAGTCCGAGGCCAAAACCGCCAAGGGATCGCCCTGTTCCTGTTCCTGTTGGTCTAAAAGCTCTGTGGAGGCTTCTAAGTCTTCTCGTGCTTCTGCGAGTTCGTTACCATTATCAGACTCAACCCGTTCCTCCTCCTGGGGTTCGGGTGCGAATTGGTCAGCATCCAGGGAAAATTCTGAGGTGACAAAGCCTAATTGGTAAAGTTGCTGATAGGCCTGATTCCCCAGAGGACGAGTGGGGTTTTGCGAACGAACCACTTGCACTAGGAGAGGAACCGCTAGTTCTGGGTTGTTTTGAGTGCGATGTAAGCGGGCCAGTTGATAGGTCGCCGTATCCCGGAGTTGAGCCGCTTCTAGGGCCTGACTGCGTTGACGCTGGAAGATACGGTTATCAATCCCCGAAAAGTTGGTTGATAGTTGCTGATAGAAGTTCGAGAGTTGATTGCTGACTTCCCGGGCCTCTTGCAGCTTGCGAATAGCAAGGCTGTAGTCTTGCTCCGAGACGGCGGCGGTGGCCTCGGCAATCAGAGACTCAATGCCCGGTAGACTGAGAATGCTGTTATCCATGGGCACCCGAATGGCCGTTTGTGGGTTCGTCGGGTCCGTTTGGGCGATCGCTGTGGCTGGGCCAAGCATCGATGTGGCGATCGCCGCTAAGAGGGCGGTCGCAGATGACAATTGCCAGAAACGGTGGGTGGATTGGAGGAACATGGACAGAGTTACCCGTTTAGAAGAATAGATAGAAACGTGTTAAGCGCAGAATAATCGCAGAAATAACGGTGCAGATACAAGCTCCATCCCCGGAGCTTTCCACGGCCATGAGGAGGTTTACCTATGCAGAGGTATCTTAACATTTCACCGTCGGAGGGGATCAATCCGGAAATGACCTGACGGGGGCGGTAGATTCTCAGCTAAGATAGCGGTGGATTTTGGCTAACCTACATACCCGCCGGAGGTGTCCCAAGTGGCAGATGATTTAACACTGCAACGGGGAGGCGAAACCCTCGCCCTCCAGAAAACTGAAACTCGCTTTACCGCTCGTCCACAACAGCCTGAGGTGATTTCAACTGTTGTGCAAGGGGTGGCAGCGCAGTGTTTGCATCAAGTTCCAGTGGGATCACGCACGGAGGCGGTGTTACTGGAGTTTGAGGTCAGCGATCCAACTGAGCTGACAGCGGCAATGGATCAGACGCGCGATCGCCCCGATGTGGCCTTTGTCAGCCACGTGTACGCTCTGGTGGATAATCCCGGGTCCCTAGTCTATTTAGCCGATGACCTCACCGTTCAGTTTGCCGACTCCGTAAGTAATGAGGCTCGCCGGTCCCTAACTCAGGCGTTAGGACTCGGCGATGAGACCGTGTTAGTGGGGTTAGACAATGCCTTTATTTATCGAGTCACCCGAGAGGCTACAGAAAATCCCATTAAAATTGCCAACCGTCTTATCGAGCGAGATGATATTTTGGCCGCTGAACCCAATATTGTGGTTCATAGTTCCCCGAGTTATCGACCGAGCGATCGCTATTATCCCCAACAGTGGTATCTCAACCATAGTGGCGGCCCGGGACTGGCCCAGGGATCTCATATTTTCGCTGAAGCGGCCTGGGATATCACGCGCGGCGATCGCAGTATCGTGGTAGCCATAGCCGATGATGCCATTGATTTAAACCACCCCGACTTTCAGGGAATTGGTAAAATTGTCGCCCCCCGGGATTTCCGTAATACCAATGATTTCCTGCCCTTACCCGTACGAGACACGGACAATCATGGAACCGCTTGTGCTGGGGTCTGTTTGGCGGAGGAAACCGGTGAGGGCATTGTGGGAATTGCCCATGGTTGCGCCCTGATGCCTTTGGCAACAACGGGCTATTTAGATGACCGTTCCATTGATGAATTGTTTGACTGGGCCATTGATCGCGGAGCCTCCGTCATCTCCTGTAGTTGGGGAGCCAGTGCGGTCTATTTCCGCCTCTCGATGCGGCAACAGGCGGCCCTCAGCCGCGCTGCTCGGGTGGGACGCCATGGGAAAGGCTGTGTGGTGGTGTTCGCGGCGGGTAATGCCAATCGCCCCACTCGTGGTGAGATTAATGAACAGGGCTGGACTAAGAATATCCTCTCAGGGAACACCAAATGGCTCAGTGGATTTGCGGCTCATCCTGAGGTCATTGCCGTGTCTGCCTGTACCAGCTTAAATCAGAAAGCCGCCTATAGTAATTGGGGACAGGATATTTCTGTCTGTGCCCCGAGTAACAATGCCCCTCCCGGAATTTGGCTTCAGGAAACTGGTTATGTCAGTACCGCTCCCGTCATTAACAAAGCCCTAGCCGGGAAAGGC
>SMDP01000065.1:0-13652 GCA_012911965.1 Geitlerinema sp. P-1104 | reverse complement strand
GATTTTAGAGGAGACGGCCGATAAAATTGTCGATGAGGGGACAGATCCTCAGTTGGGGACTCAGTTTGGTCAGTATGACGGTGACGGTCACTCAAAATGGTTTGGTTATGGCAAAGTGAATGCCTATAAAGCCGTTCTCGCCGCTCAGCAGAAAGCCCAATCCCCCCCACCGGTTAAACGACGCATTCGGGGCAGCAATGATCGTCAGATGTCTATCCCCGATAACCAGGAGTCGGGGGTTAGCAGTCCGATTCGGGTTCGCGATTCTCTGGCAATCTTGGAGTTAGACATTAAGCTAGAACTTGACCATCCTGATTGGGGGGATTTGGAAATTCTCCTGCTGGCCCCACAACAGAGTCCCGTGATGTTACAAGGGCGAGGAACTCGGGGCCAAGGACTGTTTTCACGGAGCTATGATTTCACCACCACCCCTCAATTGAAGCGATTGTTTAAAGCCTCCGCTGAGGGAACCTGGCAATTACAGGTTCGCGATCGCGCGGTTGGGGATACAGGAGTCCTGACCTTTTGGCAGTTAACCCTGGGGGTCGGTTAGTTGGGGATTGTCAGGTAATCTCCATCTAGGGGTGTCGCATCTTCTGAGGCGGCGATCTAAAATCGAGGTTATCGGTCTGGGCGGGCCATGGCGTGGCCAGAGTTTTTGATTACCCCAGACCCACTCCTCAACACCCCTGACGAACACCCTAAACCTTAACCCTCATGAGTCCAGATATGACCCTTGCTAAAACCACTCCAGCATTTTACGACCCCGCTGACTTTGACCGCTATGTGATGAAAACCTATGGGCGCTTCCCCATTGCGCTCACTCATGGAGAAGGCTGTCGGGTTTGGGATGCGCAGGAGAACGAGTATTTAGACTTTGTCGCCGGAATTGCGACCTGTACCCTCGGCCATGCTCACCCTAGACTAATTGAGGCGGTCAATCAACAGATCAAAACCCTGCACCATGTCTCAAATCTCTACTATATTCCCCCCCAAGGGGCCTTAGCTCAATGGTTGGTGGAGCATTCCTGTGGCGATCGCGCCTTTTTCTGTAACTCTGGGGCCGAAGCCAATGAAGGGGCAATCAAACTGGCCCGTAAGTATGCCCACACGGTTCGGGGAATTGAGAATCCTACGATTATTACAGCTAAAGCCAGTTTCCACGGACGCACTCTGGCGACAATTACCGCCACCGGACAGCCCAAATATCAAAAGAACTTTAACCCCTTGGTTCCTGGCTTTGTCTATAGCGCCTACAACGACATTGAGGCTTTAGAGGCCACCATCAATGAGTTGGATGCTCAAACTCCACAGGTGGCGGCAATTCTCCTGGAAGCTCTCCAGGGAGAAGGTGGAGTGCGTCCGGGGGACGTGGCCTTTTTCCAACGGGTACGCCAACTCTGTGATGAGAAGGATATTTTGCTGATTCTCGATGAGGTACAGGTGGGGGTTGGCCGCACGGGTAAAATCTGGGGCTATGAAAACCTGGGGATTGAACCGGATATCTTCACCAGTGCCAAAGGATTAGGCGGCGGAATCCCCATTGGCGCGATGTTGTGCAAGTCGAAATGTGATGTCTTTGAACCGGGAGATCATGCCAGTACCTTTGGGGGCAATCCCTTCGCCTGTGGCGTGGCTCTCTCGGTCTGTCAGATGTTGGATGAATCGGGATTTTTGGAGAATGTCTGCGATCGCGGGGAACAGTTGGGTCAAGGGTTAGGGGCGATCGCCCGTCAGTTCCCGGACGTCATTGTGGATGTCCGAGGCTGGGGCTTGATTCGGGGTCTGGAAATCAAACAAGAGATTGAGTTAACCTCAATTATGGTGGTGAAAGCTGCCATGGAATCCGGTTTATTACTGGTTCCCGCTGGGCCGAAGGTGGTGCGTTTTGTTCCTCCCTTGATTGTCTCCCAAGCTGAGATTGATCGCGCTCTGGAGATTCTGACCGGGGCCCTGTCGTCGTTGGTGTAATCCCCCAATCTCTGGCCCCTATTCCTTGTTCATGCTGGCTTGCCCATGACTGTCACCTCCTCTCCCCTTGATATCGCGGAACGCTATTTAGACGAATCTGTCGCTCCCCAAGCGAATCTGATTGATCACGATTCCCAAGCCTTACAGAGGGCCTTTATGGGACTCGGCGATCGCGCTCTTCTCACCTTGCGGGCAGATAACCAAGTCCTGTTTCGTCGCTTTCAGGAAACTATTTCCCGCTATTCGGGCGCTCTGGCCTTCCTGCAAACCCAACATCAAAGCGCGGCGGCGATGATTGCCCGTAGTGCCAATCGGGCCCTAAAAGAAGCATATCTGCCCGGTTTAGCCCGGGGAGAACGACGGGTGGGTGTGGGCTTCTCCCATTTACGTCGCCAGGGAACCCCTCCTATGCAGGCTGATGCGGTTCCCGGTGGCTACCAGCTACAAGGCTTTATTCCCTGGATTACGGGCTGGACGTTGTTTGAGTCCTTTATTCTTGGGGCCATGCTGCCGGACGGAACCTCGGTCTTTGGCATGATGCCCTTTGAGACAACTCACGATGACCAAGGGGGAGAATTGCGCCTGAGTCCCCCCTTAGAGATGGCGGCCCTGACCTCCACCCAGACCGTTACCGCTGAGGTGAAAAACTGGTTTTTGGCCGATGACCAGGTGCTATTCCTCAAGCCGCCCAATTGGATGCACCATAACAGTCAGACGAATGTGCTGCATCATGGCTTTTTTGCCCTGGGTTGCGCTCGTGCAGGTCTGGATATTCTTAATCGGGCGAGCGAGGGTAAAGACCTGCCCTTTCTCAAGACCAGCTGGACTCGCCTAGATGCTGAACTGCACGCCTGTCGTCACGCCTTTTTTGACAGTGAAGGGGAGGGCGTTACCTCCTACGGCGATCGCCTGAGGCTGCGGGCCTGGGCCATTGATTTAGCCAGTCGTTGTAGCTATAGTGCTGTAGCGGCTTCGGGAGGGGCGGCCAACGGTTTGAACCATCCGGCCCAACGAGTGTATCGAGAAGCTCTCGTCTATGCGGTTTCGGGCCAAACGCGCGATGTCATGGAAGCGACCCTAAATCGCCTCAGTTCTGGTGAATTTTTCCCGTAACGTAGGACCGCAAGGGGGACAGGGTGCGATACCCTAAAGTCTGTGTTTGTCTAATGTGATGTAATTTTGAGGAGGTTATCTTGGAACGAACATTTTTAATGATTAAGCCCGATGGTGTACAACGGGGACTCGTGGGCGAGGTGATTCGCCGCTTTGAAGCCAAGGGCTTTACCCTGGTTGGGCTGAAACTGATGTCCGTGAGTAAGGAACTAGCGGAACAACATTATGACGTTCACCGGGATAAGCCCTTTTTTAAAGGATTGGTGGACTTTATTACCTCCTCTCCTGTGGTGGCCATGGTCTGGGAAGGTGACGGAGTGGTTGTCGGGGCCCGGACGGTAATCGGGGCCACGAACCCCCTCACGGCCGATCCCGGTACGATTCGGGGTGATTTCGGCTTGAACATTGGCCGTAATCTCATTCACGGTTCCGATGCGGTGGAAACTGCGAATCGTGAGATTGACCTCTGGTTCTCAGAGGCTGAACTGGTCAACTGGACTCCGGCCATGCGGCCCTGGTTAGAGGAGTAGAGCTGCTTCACTGTGATCTAGGATAGACGCGCCGCCACTACGGTGCGTCTGTCGTTAAAGTATGAAAAATCATTACACTTTTGTTCAAATCCGTTGACTTTGAGCGAAAGTGGTGAACGATTGAACTAAATATAAAGGAGTTTTCAGATCTTATGTCTGACGTTCAAGTCCTGGCCGCTTTAGTTGTCGCCATTATTCCGGGTATCCTGGCCTTCCGCCTATCGACGGAACTTTACAAGTAACCGTTTTGATTTGACGAGCAATTGTTTGTCAGTTTGCGAATGGGAGTTTCGGTTACTGCGGAACTCCCATTTGTTTTGGGCCGGATATCTTTGAGCTTGGGAGGATGAGATGATCTCTGGCTAGGGTCTAAGGACTTGAGTTCAGCTAAGCTAGGATAAGACCTGGGGTGTGTGACTCGGCTTGCCAAATTGCCGCTGTTTCGGTTCAATTTGGACAAAGTCCCGGTATTCGGCTGCATTAACTGTAAGTCAACTATAAGCGAGCTTATTCTAGAACTGACTATGAACGCCCCCGATCGCCTTCCCCGCGCTTCCGTCACTCCCCAAGTTCGAGCCTCGGACCGCCGTCGCTCACGCCGTCGTCCCTCTTCTAGTCCCCGACGACGTTGGGATGCGGTCTCTCGGGCTATGGCGGTGGAAACGGGGTTACAGTTGGCGGTGAGTGTGACGGTGTCTCTAGGGGCGATTATCGCGCTGACGCATCTGTTTCCGAGTTACCGGGTGAGCCACCAGGAACTTGAGCGACTTGAAGAAGAGGTGGAAACAACGCGATCGCAGGTGCGTCTGTTGCAGGGCAAGTTTTCACGCTACTTTGACCCGACTCAGGTGAATCGTCTGATCGAAGAAGAAACGCAGCGTCTTGATCCCCAGCGTGTGCCAATTGTTTGGAGGGAGCCAACCTCAGACGAGACTAGCCGCTAAAACCGACTAAGAGGATCGCCACGGCTCCCAAACCGGCGAGAATCGTTAGCACGAGTCCAGCGTTGGGGCTTCCTTTCCAGGAGTAGTTCTTGTCGGGCATAATAAATATCCTATTGGTTTGCCAGCGGTCTATCTTCATCTCCATCTTAGCGAAGATGACCGGTGTCGTTGAGGCGATCGCCCCATAACCGCCTTTAAGACTGGGGTCGCAGTTGGGCCAGTTGGGTGTTGCGATAGTAGTGAGAGAGGATTTGACGATAACTATAGCCTTGTTCGGCCAGATGTCTAGCTCCCCATTGGCTCAGGCCAACGCCATGTCCAAATCCGCGTCCTGAGACGGTGAAATAGCCCCCACCCGAGGCAACGGTAAACAAACTACTGCGTAACCCCAAGGCCGAGCGTAAATCGTCCCCTTTGACGATGGCACTGCCAGCGGTTCCTACCACCTTGGCGGTGACTAGGCGGCCATTGGGAGACTCTCGTTCGGGGAAAATGCCGGTGACGGTTCCCACCCCTCCGAGTCGCCGCGTTAATTCCCATTGGGAAAAGGATTCTCTCCAATGAAAGCTTGGGGAGTTGCGATCAAAGTCAGGAACGCCTCGTAGATAGGGTTTGGCTTCATCCCACACCTGTTCTACATCTTCGGTATGTCCCCCGGAGGAGGAATGAAAGACCGCCTCGATCACTTGACCCTCATGACTGAGAACTTGGCCACGAGTGGCTTCTGTGGCACGGTGGGTTTGACTCGACTCCTCCTGCATTCCTCGATAGACTTGCCAGAAGGTATCATTGCCAACGTCGTAAATTCGATTACCGTAGCGTTCCCGTTGGTATAGAACATAGGAACGGGCGGCAACGGCTTGGGCTTTGAGAGCTTCGAGGGGCCAATTCCCCCCCATTTCTGCCCCCAGGACACTGTAGAGATAGGATTCAATGTCCACATAGTTGACGGCTGTAATGCCCGATCGCCCCTGGACGATTAAGACTTTGCCCCGGTACCAGCGATCGCCAATATAGACGTAGCCCTCGTTGGTGGGTTCAATCCAGAGTTGTTCCCCTCGCCAGCGATCGAGGGAGACGCTTCCTCCCCGTGAGCGAGCTACAAAGGCATTCATCTGGTTGACATTGCCTAGGATATCTCCTGAGCGACTGCGGACTTTCGCCGGGGTGGAACTGCCGACGGTGAGTTCACCGACATTTTTCTCTACGGCAACCCGCAGTTCGAGAGCTAGGGCAGGCACGAGGGAACATAACCACAGGCAAAGGGTTGTCATCCCCCGAAGTAGAGGCGTAAAACTGCGACCTCTTGCCTGACTCAATTTTGGTGACTGATGAGGTTTCTCTGTATTTTTTGATGATCCCTGTTGAGCCGTTGTCCTAGATCGGCCCGTGACAGACGCGGCAATTTTCAGTAGCAGCATCCTTGTGGTTCTCCTTAAAATGACCGATGACTCGAAGATAGACCTAGGTCGATGCTAGGATACCATAGGAAGCTCGGAGTCTTGAAGTTTATTCTGTCCTGAGACTGAAGACAGGTGGCTCAAACCCGGTTTACCTTGAAAATTTCCTTAACGAGAGTCAAGCGAGTGGAAATCGTTTTTTTAGGAACCAGCTCAGGCGTCCCAACGCGATCGCGAAATGTGTCAAGTCTAGCCGTACGCCTGAAACAACGGGGTGAAATTTGGTTATTTGATTGTGGAGAAGGGACACAACATCAACTCCTCCAGAGTGATCTAAAGGTGGGGCGGATTCGCCGTATTTTTATCACCCATATGCACGGGGATCATGTGTTTGGCTTGATGGGACTCTTGGCGAGCATTGGCCTAGCGGGAGCGCCCGATCGCATTGATTTATATGGTCCACCACAACTCGAAACCTATCTCGATGCTTGTGCGCGCTATTCCCATACCCACTTGCACTATCCGATTACGGTGCATAAACATAAGCCTGGGGTCATTTATGAGGATGAGGACTATCGGGTGCTGTGCGATCGCCTCGATCACCGGATTCCTGCCTATGGCTACCGGCTTGAGGAGCGCGATCGCCCAGGACGCTTTGATGTGGCCAAGGCCCAAGCCCTCGGGATTCCCCCAGGCCCAATCTATGGTCAACTTAAACAAGGGCAACAAGTCACCTTGGCAGATGGACGAGTCATTCAGGGTCAGGATCTCTGTGGGGATCCCCAACCGGGACGAAAGTTCGTCTATTGCACGGATACCATCTATTGCGAAAATGCGGTGCGATTATCTCAAGGAGCCGATGTTCTGATTCATGAGGCGACCTTCTCGCACCGCGATGCCAATTTAGCTCAACAGCGGTTACATTCAACGTCAACAATGGCGGCACAGGTAGCACTGGCGGCGGGGGTCAAACAACTATTTATGACTCACTTTAGTCCTCGATATGCTCCCGGAAATGATCTTGATTTGAGAGATTTGTTGAATGAGGCGCGGGCGATTTTTCCACAAACCGACCTCGCCTATGACTTTTTAACCTATGAGGTTCCCAAACCGGCTAAGGCGATGGCCATTTCTGGATAACGACTCAATGGCCTACAGCCGTCAGTCTTCACTGGAGACGAGGCGGCGGCAAATTTCCCGTAAACTGGCTTGAGTATTCACCGCTGCTCTGGGTTTGGGAAGGTTGGTATTGGGCCAATTGGGTAAGTCATGACAGGGACAAACACTCCCTCGACTCCCAGCAATCGGTAGGGGAATGGGCATGGCACAGCGGGCGCAGGGGGCGATGTCCCAGCCATCATCGAGAAGTTCAGCCACGGTCAACTCGGTTCCTTCTAAATAGGATTTATGACTGAGTTGGGGACAAGACACGGATCTCCAACATGTTTCAAAGGCCTCGCTATAGCGACCCCCTTCAAACAAAGGAGAGGGGAGTTTTGCCTTGTGATCAATCACCAGTCTTTTACCCAGTTGAAACCAGTCAGCCAAGTACTTTTTGACTTGTGTTTCGGAAGCCATAAAACGTATCAGTTAGAGAACGCCACTTTCATTTTAAACGATTTTTTAGGGGCGCTTCTTCTTAGATGTTGTATTCATTCTTAAGATTTGGATCGTCAGGTTTTGGCGTTGTGATCGGCTGACATCATCGAGTGCGATGGGAGATTTCTTAGAGGGGATCCGCGATTTCGCTCAAATTTAGGATTCTTCCAGCCACAATTAGATAGGTCTCATCGGCGATCGCCCCTAAGCGACGGGTGACGTCTCCTAAGCGATCACGAAACAGACGACCCGAGGCATAGGCCGGAACCACACCCCAGCCCGTTTCTTCAGCCACCACGATACAAGTTCCAGTAAAGTCTCGCGCTGTCTGGAGCCAGCGATCGCGGCGATCGCCCCAGTCCTCTTCCCTCTCCTCCAAGCCATTAGCTACCCAGGTTCCTAGGGAATCAAGTAAGACACAAACCTGCGGCTGACTGCAATCTTCCAGGCTTTTTGAGATATCCAAAGGTACTTCCTGCACCCGCCAACCCTGGGGACGACGTTGACGATGCCGTTCAATGCGGGCCTGCCAATCTGGGTCTTGGGAATTGCTGCGAGCGGTGGCAATATAGGTGACAATACCCTTGTGCTGATTCGCAAGCCGTTCAGCAAACTCACTTTTTCCAGAGCGGGCGGCTCCGGTGACTAACACCAGGTTTCCCAAGAAACTGAATCCCTCCTGAACATCTATGGCAATTCTAGCGAGAAATGCGTTGGGTGTATCACCGAGGTCTAGAGGCTTAACTCACTCGCGAGCCTTCTGCAGAGACCTTTGAAGAGATGGCTAGGTCACGGCTTGGCAGCTTTTTGGGTCATCCTGTCCCGTCACTGAACTCTCTTATGGACGATCTCGAACCGACAAAAGAGCAATTGATGCAAGAACTCAAGGCGGTTCGCCACGAGTTTGAAGAGGCTCGGCTGGAAAACCAGGCCAATGAGGTTCAGACGGAATTATTACGGACAGTCCTCGCGTGCGGTGAGAACTCCTCTTCTAGTCTCCTATTCCGAGCCTTGGCACAACAAATTTTACGCAGTGCCAATCGCTTAACCTCGGTGGCCGATAGTAGTCTCTTTCTACTCGATGAGACGGGAACTGTGATTGAGTCCGTGTTAGCCCGAGGTGCAATTATCCGTCAGGAGCGGGACTCCTTAGTGGGCAAGGTGTTACATCGGGGGTTAGCGGGGTGGGTCTACCAACAGCAAAAAATCGGCATTATCAGTGATACCAGCCTCGACGATCGCTGGCTGCAACTGTCAGGTGAACCCTACCAGGTCCGTTCAGCTCTCTGTGTCCCCGTACTGCGTAAAACCTCGGTTTTAGCCATTATTACCCTGATGCACCCTGAACCGGGTCATTTTCGCGCTCAGATGGCAGAGTTAATGGAGGCGATCGCGGTTCGTATTGCCCTCGTCTTGGATGTGATCCATTGTTTAAGGCCCCGGCAGGCCCTACCCTCCCCACCCCCACCGCCCACTCTACGCATCTCCTCAAGTCCTCCCAATTCTTCTCTGTCTCAGGTGCGATCGCCTCAACGGCCGCAGTCTCCCTCGGGTTCCCCTCTCCCCTCTCCCCCCCCTCCCGCCAGTTCTCCTCCCTCCCCCTCGCCACGTCTCTCAGAGCGAAATGGCACTCGCCCCAACTCTTACCCTCGCCATCGGCAGTCATCTCCCTTAAGTCGTTTACACCAGTTAGGGTTATACATTATTGTTTGGGATGGTAAATTTATTTACGCGAATCCGAGACTAGCAAAAATTTTTGGCTATAAAACACAAGAACTGGCTGCCTTGAAAAGTATGTTTTCTTTAGTCAGTGAAGGACATTATGATCGCGTCTCCGAACAGGTTTATCGATGTGTACGCGGTCAAACAAGCTGCGTTTCTTGCATTTTTCAGGGAAAACGCAAAAATGGCAAAGCCGTGTTAGTGGAACTCTATGGAGTCCGGACTCGTTTTTATGGAAAACCGGTATTAGTCGGTGCTTTAAGAAAACTCAATCCTTAAGAGCACTGAGAAGATATGGACTATATTCAACTCGATTTAATTGACTTGGCCATTGCCCTAGGCATGGCTGCCATTGCCATTGCCATTGCCGCCTGGCAACAGTTGGGCATTACTCTACAGTTGTCGTTAGCTACGGCTCGCACAACCCTACAACTGTTGATGTTGGGGGTCATTCTTCAGTTTGTCTTTGCCTGGCGACATCCTCTGCCGTTGTTGGGGGTGTTGTTGGTGATGTTGAGTTTGGCGGCTGTGGTGGCTCGTAATCGCATTACCCGGAAACTGCCAAACCTGTTGCCCTTGGTTTGGCTGGCCATCGGCATCAGTACAGCCGTCACTCTAATTTATATCAATACCTTGGTTCTGCGTCAGCCGGCAATCTGGTCGAATCCCCAATATCTAATTCCCTTGGGGGGGATGATGATGGGGAATGCTATGAATGCAGCGGCGATCGCTGGGGAACGGTTTGTGAGTTTGGTGCAAAATCACCCCTTAGAGATTGAAACCCATCTCAGTCTTGGGGCCACTCCCCAACAGGCTCTGGCAGACTATCGCCAGCAGGCCATTCGGGCCGGAACTGTTAGCATTCTCAATTCAATGATGGTGGTGGGGTTAGTGACGTTACCCGGTATTGTCACGGGCCAGTTGCTCAGTGGAGCCAATCCCATTGATGCCGCTGCGTATCAAATGCTGATTATGTTTGCGATCGCTCTGACGGATTTTATCGCTACAAGCGTCTTGGTGAGCGGCTTAGGGCGACGTTTCTTCAATGAGGCCGCCCAGTTACAACTGTTTTAAAATCCTGATGATGGTTATCACTGTGATTTATATCACCACCCAAGGGTCAGTGATATCACTGAAGAGGCGTGATGCGATCGGCTGAAAATCTGTCCTAGGGTCACTGCCTTGGCTCCCCCTAATCCGAGACAATAAGGGTGTTGAGTTCGGAACCTAGGATAATTACTGATGTTAAATCATACATTTAAGCCCCAACAGTGGTTACTGCGCCAAGGTAAAGCCACCTCGATTATCCTAGGACTGCTCTTAATGCTAGGTTTCACAGGGATAGCGGTGGCGGAGTCGGTCTCGGTGGCGGCTCGGCTGGAAACGGCTCCCTCGAATCTCACCGATGGTCAACATGTCTACGGTTCAGCACCTGAGGCGAATCAGGTCGGTGAAACCTATATGGTCTTTGAAGCGGAGGGAAATCGCGTGGTTGGAGGGTTCTATATGCCTTCATCCTCGTTTGACTGCTTCCATGGTCGCCTCGATGAGAACCGGTTGGCTCTCAATATCCAAGATAGCTACAGCAACGAGGTCTATCCCTTTAACCTAGCAGTCAGTCGCGAGACGTTGGTGGCCGATGGTCAGTCGGCGGCGAATGCGAATATCCCTGGTTTTCAACCCCTGGAGTCCCTCTCGGCGATGGATGAGCAGGTGCTAGATACCTGTCGGGGTCTGCTGAGCCAAGAGATTTAAAGGTTCCCTAACTCAATTGCACCACCACCTGATTTTCAATTAGTCGCTCCGAGGTGAGCAAGTCATCAACGGTGATGCGTAGAAATCGCTCTTCGTCAATGCGAAATTGAATTTTGACGCGATCGCTCCCCGGAGATCCCGGTGGCTCAAGGTTAGCAATAGTACGCCCCTGGTCGCTATCGTTGAGGGGAATCACTGTCGCCTCTTGGTTCACCGGCCGGGTGATGAGACGATCGCCGTCAAAGAAGACTTCGGTTTGAGGCGCTTCGGCCCCCATTTCCCCTAAGACTAACTCCAATTTGGGCTGCTCGGGAATCGAGGCCCCAAGGGAAAGTTCAATGGGACGCTCTAGGGGATAGGGTTGTCCAGGCTGGATGATGGGATGCCAATCATGGGCGTTTTTGCGGCGGTTCCAGTAGCGAATCCCATAGCCGTGATAGAGAAAATCTTTGAGTTGAATGCCCTGGGTCAGTTGTAAGGCTCCCGTGGCGATCGCATCCAAGGGGCGATCGCAGCGAATCTTCTGACTGGGGAACCAGTCTTGGAGCCAAGCTTGCACCGCAGGAATTTGTGAGGTTCCCCCCACCAGAACGATCGCATCGATATCAGGACTTTCTAACCCCTGTCGTCGGGCCTGTTGCAGAACTTGGGTCAGAGACTCATCGAGGCGTTTGAAAAACTGCTGCTGTTGCAGAATCTCCTCAAAGTCCGAGCGAGTTAAACTCAACTCGTAACTCTCAAAACTCTCTTCATTAAAATAGACTTCACTGGCTTGAGGCCGGGAGGATAACTCAATCTTGAGCTTTTCGATCAAACGCTGGGTTAGGGGAGTTTTGGGCAGACCTTGACGAGTGGTAAAGTGATCCAGCAGCCAGTTATCCACATCCGCCCCCCCTAGGTTTTGACCGGACTTGGCGATAACTTTAGCAGTTTCGAGTTTCTGTCCCGATTCCTCACGAAAGGACTTATCACCCCATTTGAGGATAAAGCCGAGAGGATTACGATCCGGGGTAACCTGGCGACCTAACTCCACCAAGGACATATCTAAGGTTCCGCCTCCAAAGTCAATGACAAGCAGTAAATCCGCACCGGCGACACCATAGCCGAGAGCGGCGGCGGTGGGTTCGTCTAGGAGGCGAACTTGCTCGATTTTTTGCGGGAGTTGTGGTGATTCCACCACTGATCCGAGCCAATGGCGATAGGTTTCAAAGCTATCTACGGGAACGGTGAGGATTAAGGAGTCGAGGGGAAGGGGAATCTGGGTCAGGGTTGAGAGGAGATGCTGGAGAAACCATTCTCCCACCTGTTCAAATTGGATCGCAACTCCATCGAGATTGGGCAGAAAGCCTTGAACTGGGGAACCAATGCCTCGTTTAAAGCTTTGAAAAAAACGGGAGTCTCCCTTGGCATCTAAGCCGCGATCGCGGACTTGTTGCCCGGCGGCGATCGCCCCCACTTGGGCATCTTCGACATAAACCAAACTGGGAACCACAGGGGGATTATTGCTATATTGACGGCTCAGTCCCGGTAGAGACACCACATCGGGTTGTTCCGTAGCGGCATTCCAACGGGCAATCACGGTGTTGGTGGTTCCGAAGTCGATGGCGATCGTCATGGGCGAACAGTACGTTAACAGTGGGGGAGTGCGCGGCCAAGGGATCTTACAGGCAAGGGACGGTTGATCTCGGACTTAGATGAGGGCCGGTGGGGGCGTATCATCATCGTCACTGAGGTTGTTTTTGGCGCTCGGAGAGGAGTTGTAGAGAGCATCCAATTTTTCCCGCGCATCTTCGATGCCAATCGATCGCATCACCAGCAGCGGCTCTTCCACCACCCGTCCGTGATCATCGAGCAGTTCTGGGTGAGGACTCGGTTGAGGACGACGGCTGAACTCAGAATTGTTTAGAGGGCGAGGTTTCTGGGACTCGGAACTAAAGGCTAAGAGGTTTCTAATGAGATTGCCAACCGCAACAAAGGCGAGAAACGTAAAGGCGAGAATATAGAGCAGATGTAACATAGACTTGTCCTCAGATAAATCAGGGATGATCAATCGGTTGTCTCGGGCAGTTCACGGTCAAACCTGAGGAACTCCCCATCAAAGCTTTAAAACAGATTTTTAAGTTGAGTCACTGTCTCGGGGCCAATAGCACTTCACCCCACCTCGTGCTATTCTCTCACGTTCAGGGCCTGGGAATGCTGGGCCCGGAATCGCATGGACACCTGCCAACATTCTGTGAGTAGCTGATGCCAGGGCATCAGCACTGACATATCCACCCCAGCTTGGCAGCCCGTCGCATCGAACATCATCTTGGCTGAACTAACCTCTTCCTGAGCCTGGGTGACACGATCTAGGAGATCCTGCTGTTCCTTCGGTTCCAGGAAATCAATGGTTTCAGTTTCCAGAAGCGTTCGAGACCGTTCGAACCAGTACTGGAAGTCTTCGAGCAGGGGTTCGAGGACTTTCTTGAGCAAACTTGGCTCTGGGAGATGGGGGCGACTCATAATTTAATAATAGTTTACCGACTCGCCTACAATCTTAACGCTATTTACATTTGTTTACAAATTGAGCGGGGGGCTAACGCAGAACTGCGATCACCGTTGCTCCCGGCGATCGCAGT
>SMDP01000649.1 GCA_012911965.1 Geitlerinema sp. P-1104 | reverse complement strand
CGCGAGGGGAAGGTAAGAGAGTAAAAGGGCAAAAGGGTTACAGAGTCCTCGGGGCAACACTCACGACACGAAAACCGAAGTTGAAGTAGCCGTTGCGCGGGTTGTAGTCGTCGCGATAGGCGGAACGGCAATCCCTCGGATCGTTGATCCAAGAACCGCCGCGCCGCACTCGTCTTGAGCCTTTATCCTCACTCAACCAGGCACTGCCATCTCTTGGAGCTTTACCGTAATTGTTATGCCAATGGTCTAAACACCACTCCCAAACATTGCCATGCATATCTGATAGACCCCAGGCATTGGCATAGCCAAAGTGGTCTACTGGCGTGGTCTCTCCTCGATCATCTCCCTTAGGTCCACCGTTGTAGGTCGAGTTGCCATTGTAATTTGCCACTTCCGTTGTGATCATCTCCCCAAAATGAAACGGCGTGGTTGTACCGGCTCGACAGGCATATTCCCACTCGGCTTCACTGGGCAAACGGTACTCTCGCCCAGTGTGAGCTGACAACCGAGCACAAAATTCCATAGCGTCGTACCAACTCACCCGCTCCACCGGGCGATTATCGCCTTTAAAGCGGGATGGGTCTGGCTCTAATGCCTTCTCCACTTGGGGCATGGCAGCCACCGCCCGCCATTGAGCTTGAGTGACGGGATAGCGACCCATGAGAAACGAGGGAACCGTCACCTCATGCTGTGGAGATTCAGATTTCCTGTGATCAGGTTCATCGTCTGGAGAACCCATCAAGAAAGTCCCCCCCGGGATAGCAACCATCTCTAAGGTGATGTCCCCCGGCAGCAGTTCCAGGAAGCGGTAGCCCTGCTGCTCCTGGGGGTGGATGACCCATTCTGATGCGTCTTGCGGGGTGCGAGTCTGCTGCTGGTTAGGGCGGCGCTGAAGAGTCGCAACGGTAAAGTCAAAGGATTCTAGGGCTGGTGTAGCTGTTACCTCTGGCGGCACGTCATCAGACTCCACGTCATCAGACTCCACCTCAAACGTGACAACGGTGAACTCCTCCGTTTGCAGCGCCGGCCAGCCAGAGGAGGTCTGTCCGCCTTGTCCTGTATCTTGCCGTACCGTCTCATA
>SMDP01000648.1 GCA_012911965.1 Geitlerinema sp. P-1104 | reverse complement strand
ACCTGTGGAACGCCGGCTAAGCGGGAAACGGACACGATGGATACGTTTATTGATTCCTCGTGGTATTTCTTGCGCTATCCCGACGCGCAAAATGAGACGGCGGCGTTTGATATTGAGACGGTGAACGATTGGCTTCCCGTTGACCAATATGTGGGAGGGATTGAACACGCGATTCTCCACCTTCTCTATTCTCGCTTCTTTACCAAGTTTTTGCGCGATCGCCTCGACCTCAATTTTAACGAACCCTTCCAACGGCTGTTAACTCAGGGAATGGTTCAGGGATTGACCTACAAAAACCCCAAAACGGGGAAATATGTCCCAGCCACGGAGATTCCTGATTTAGACCATCCCACGGACCCAGAAACTGGGGAACCGTTGGAGGCGTTTTACGAGAAAATGTCCAAATCCAAACTAAATGGAGTGGACCCGTTGCAAGTGTTGCAGAAATATGGCGCCGACACCGCGCGGATGTTTATTCTCTTCAAAGCGCCACCAGAGAAGGATTTGGAATGGGATGATGCGGATGTGGAGGGACAATATCGCTTCCTCAACCGTGTCTGGCGACTGGTGACGCAGTTTGCAGACCAAAATCCCCCCCGTCAACCGTTGGAGACGACGAATCTCTCGAAGGAGGAGAAGGAGTTACGCCGCGCCATCCATACGGCGATTCGGGAAGTCAGCGAGGATTTGCGGGATGAGTATCAGTTTAATACGGCGGTTTCGGAGTTGATGAAACTCAGCAACGCTTTAAATGATGCGGATTGTCTGGCCTCTGCGGTGTATCGGGAGGGGATTGAGACGTTGGTGAAACTGATGGCCCCGTTTGCGCCGCATATTACTGAGGAATTGTGGCAGATGTTGGGATATTCTGACTCGGTTCACCAGCAAGGCTGGTGTGAGTTGGATGAGACGGCGTTAGTGTTGGATGAGATTACGCTGGTGATTCAGGTGAATGGGAAGGTTCGCGGGAATCTCCAGGTTCCGGCGGATGCGGATAAGGCGACGTTGGAACGGTTGGCGCGGGAGTCGGAGGCGGCGCAGCGTTATATTGCGGATAAGGAGGTGAAGAAGGTGATTGTGGTTCC
>SMDP01000647.1 GCA_012911965.1 Geitlerinema sp. P-1104 | reverse complement strand
AAGAAACCGAGTGTCTCCCAAGACACCCGGTTTCTGGCCCGCTGTCCCACAGCTCAACGCCTATGTTAGTGAGGGTCTTGGTGTCCTTGATTATCTTAGGACACCCTAAATTGAGAGAGAATCCGCCACCTGTTGCCTTGTTTCACCCCGTTTTTTGTCCTATTGAGACCAATTGTTGCTATATTATAGACAGAACTCGTCCCTATTTCTCTAGGCATTTTTCACCGCCCTAGATTTCACGTAAAAGGAGTCCTCTTATCATGCCTAACCCCTTAAAAGCGGTCTATCACAACGGAACTTTTGTCCTGAAAACCGATTGTCATTTACCCGAAGGCGCGGAAGTTGAGCTATGGGTCAATTCCTCCCAGCTCATTGCGCCTAAAATCTCAGATCCGCGTGAGAAAGCCATCTTTCTCAGGTCACTGGTTGAGAAGATGCAGCAATATCCAATCCCCGCCACAGCACCTGAGTTAACCCGCGAGAGTTTGCATGAACGCCGTTGATACGAATGTCCTGATTTATGTGAACGACCCACGGGACCCCATGAAACAGCGAATCGCTAGTTCTCTTGTCGCGACTTTAAGCGATGCTGTTCTCCTCTGGCAAGTTGCTTGTGAGTATCTGGCAGCGAGTCGCAAACTAGAGCCGTTGGGATATGATCGAGGACAAGCCTATCAGTACATCCGAAGCTTACAACAGGTTTGGTACACCGCCATTCCTACCTGGAACATTCTGAATCGAACAGAGAGCTTAATGAGCCGCTATAGTCTGTCTCACTGGGATGCCATGCTCATCGCTGCCTGTCTGGATGTTCAGGTTCAAACGATTTATACAGAGGACTTTGGCTACCCAGAGATTGATGGTCTAAGGATTGTGAATCCTTTCCGGGTAGAATCTTAATGTTAGGTTGGGTTATTCTGCTTCTAGTTTTCTTAAACTCCTATTTATGATGATACTAGAACCTGGACTTAATCAATTTCTATGTCTCCAATTCTCCGCACTTGAGACATAAAGAAAAATACAATGCCAATTGTTTCTCCAACGAGTAATGTGCTCAACGCCTTTCGGCAATCAGAGGAATTAAAC
>SMDP01000646.1 GCA_012911965.1 Geitlerinema sp. P-1104 | reverse complement strand
TCTCAAGCTATGCCAGTAACTTGGTGGGAACGGCTCTCGGGCAGTCCATTTCTCGGACGTTACGCTACGATGGGGTTGATGTCTTCTTGAATGTGGATATTGATTATTATTCCAACAACAAGATTGGCGACATCATGAACAAAATAAATGCGGAAATGTCCCGCACATCAGGGGCTATCCGTTCATTTAGTCAACTTGTTGTTTCAGGTATTACGATTTTATTCTTTATTGCTATTCTCACTTCAATATCTTGGCAATTGACGCTAACTTCGACGGTGGTTTTGGGGTTGGTTGTCTCTGTGAATCAGGTATTTATTAAACGGGCGAAGATGTTTGGTCAGCAGTTAACTAGTGACTCTCGCGCCTTGACAAATAAACTTATTGAGACCTTATCGGGAATTAACTTAATTAAAACGGTTGCCACAGAAGATCTAGAATTTAAGAGGCTTAAGGATTTGATTTATGCTCGTGAGCGTAGCGAGTTTAAGTCTCAGGCGAATTCAGCCATTATTTCTCCCATCAATGAAACCGCAGGGATTATGGCTCTGCTCCTAATTGTTTTGGCGGCTCGCTATCTGTTTGTAGAACAAATTGAAGCTCTGTCGGCGGTTATTTTAACCTATCTTTTACTCTTGTTTCGGCTGTTACCTGTCGTGGGAACTATTAATAATATTCGCAGTGGTTTATCGAATAAAAGCGCCAGTATTTTGGTGATTTCTGATTATTTAGATCGGAGCAACAAGCCTTTCATGAAGAATGGGTCAATCCCTTTTAAGAAGTTAAAAAATGGCATTAAATTTGAGGCAGTAGATTTTCGTTATGGGAGTGGCAATCAGGAGTTAGCGTTAGAGAACATTGATTTATGGATTCCCAGAGGTAAGACGGTCGCTCTGGTGGGGACTTCCGGGGCGGGTAAATCAACCTTGGCAGATTTGATTCCTCGCTTTTATGATCCCTGCGATGGACGCATTAAGTTTGATGATGAGGATCTGCAGAATTATGATCTAAGAACTGTGCGTCGTCGCATGGGAATTGTGAGCCAGGATACCTTCTTGTTCAATAATTCGGTGTTATATAACCTCACCTATGGCTGTGAATGGGC
>SMDP01000645.1 GCA_012911965.1 Geitlerinema sp. P-1104 | reverse complement strand
TCTCAAGCTATGCCAGTAACTTGGTGGGAACGGCTCTCGGGCAGTCCATTTCTCGGACGTTACGCTACGATGGGGTTAATGTCTTCTTGAATGTGGATATTGATTATTATTCCAACAACAAGATTGGCGACATCATGAATAAGATAAATGCGGAAATGGCCCGTACATCGGGGGCTATCCGTTCATTTAGTCAACTTGTTGTTGCTGGAATTACAATTTTATTCTTTATTGCTATTCTTACTTCAATATCTTGGCAATTGACGCTGACTTCGACGGTAGTTTTGGGGTTGGTTGTTTCTGTTAATCAGGTATTTATTAAACGGGCGAAGATGTTTGGTCAGCAGTTAACTAGTGACTCTCGGGCCTTAACCAATAAACTGATTGAGACTTTATCAGGAATTAACTTAATTAAAACGGTTGCCACAGAAGATTTAGAATTTAAGAGGCTTAAAGATTTGATTTATGCTCGTGAGCGTAGCGAGTTTAAGTCTCAGGCGAACTCAGCCATTATTGCTCCCATCAATGAAACCGCAGGGATTATGGCTCTGCTCCTAATTGTTTTAGCGGCTCGCTATCTGTTTGTAGAACAAATAGAAGCCCTATCAGCAGTTATTTTAACTTATCTTTTACTCTTGTTTCGGCTGTTGCCTGTCGTGGGTACGGTTAATAATATTCGCAGTGGTTTATCGAATAAAAGCGCCAGTATTTTAGTGGTTTCTGATTATTTGGATCGGAGCAACAAGCCTTTCATGAAAAATGGGTCAATCCCTTTTGAAAAGTTGAAAAATGGCATTAAGTTTGAGGCAGTAGATTTTCGGTATGGGAGTGGCAATCAGGATTTGGCGCTAGAGAACATTGATTTATGGATTCCCAGAGGTAAGACCGTCGCTTTGGTGGGCACTTCTGGTGCGGGTAAATCAACCTTAGCCGATTTGATTCCTCGCTTTTATGACCCCTGCAATGGACGCATTAAGTTTGATGATGAGGATTTGCGGAATTATGACCTGAAAACAGTGCGTCGTCGGATGGGAATTGTGAGCCAGGATACCTTCTTGTTCAATAATTCGGTGTTATATAACCTCACCTATGGCTGTGAATGGGC
>SMDP01000644.1 GCA_012911965.1 Geitlerinema sp. P-1104 | reverse complement strand
CCACCCAACGTTTCCGCTCGGCCAGCGATCGCCCCCACCTGAGATAACTGAAGACGAGTGATCGCCGCCTGTAAAAAACGCACCTTCTTCTGAGTCGAATCCAACAACGTCAGAGACCAATCCGGGCGGGCGATCGCCAAAGGAATCCCCGGAAAGCCGCCCCCCGTGCCAATATCCACCACCCGAGGCTTAGCTGACAAAGGCATCTCATCACAGAGAAACGGCATCACCCCTCGTAGAGAATCCCACAGATGCTTCTCCCAAAAGTCCATAGGTTCGAGAATCCGCGTTAGATTAGCCCGACGATTTCCCTGCACCACACAGTCATAAAACCGTTGAAACTCAGCCTCCATCCTCGGCGTTACCGGCCAAGGCAAATTTCCCTCCCACATCCCAGAGGGAAGGGAGGGGATAGTGGTCTCCTCAATGAAATCAAACTCCAGCATTAGAGACTAAAACGGGATGTCATCCGATAACGGCTCATCCCCGGACGGTCCAGCAACCTCTGGATTCATCGGCGTCACCGGGGCCGGAGACGGCATCGAGGCAGCTGGGGGAGGAGTCATCGCGGCCGAACCTCCAGAGCCATGAGAGATTAAGTGAACCCGTTGAGCCGTCACCTCCGCTCGTTTCTCACGGAAGCCTTCCGGGCGATCGAACAAAATCATCCCCAAACGGCCCTCAATCACCACGCGATCGCCCCGATGGAAATTCTCAGGGACTGCCTCGGCTAACTTACGCCAGGTCACCACCTTCAGGGTTTCCGGTGCATCCCCATCTCGGATGGGGTCAATCTGCACCAAAAACTCAGTCACCGCCGTCTGAGTGTCACTCGTATATCGCAGTTGCGGATCTTGAACAATCTCCGCCATAAAAATACAGCTATTCATTAGACCAAATCGTTCACGTAAAACTCCTGGGAGGGTTGGAAGCTCCGTGATTTATCGCGGAGAGGAAAACCGACTCAAGCGGCTTTAGCCGCCAGCCCCCCCTTGCGGGGTGGAGGGGTATGGTTGCCCCTCCATGGAGCTATGGTTGGCTCCGACTCCCTTGCGGGGTAATGTTTGCTAAGCGCTAACGCGCACGCTCCGCGAACGCTAATG
>SMDP01000643.1 GCA_012911965.1 Geitlerinema sp. P-1104 | reverse complement strand
AACAGCAGTGTGAAGGTAAACAGGGGAATCTGACAGATATCATGGAAATTTGCCCAAGTTGGCCCCAATACCGCATTCGCGCAGTAAAAACTGAGGGTAATAAAGGCCGCAATCGGCGATTCCAGGTACTGTCGCGCCAGCACATAGAGAACCAATCCCGCCGCCGTCACCAAAATCACCTGTAACACCGTCAACGTCACCGGGGAGGGAAACAGGCTGTAAATGGGAAGCCAAAACAGTAACGCCGGCGTGAAATGCTGTCCCAGGCGTTGGTAGAACACCGTGGGGAACTCCCCCTGGTGAACCACATTGGTCGATAAAGCGGAGGAGAGGGAACTCTGGAAAAACCGTCCATGACTGTTATTCCAGAACACTTGGTTAAAAATTCCTTGGTCGTAAGAGGCGTAGAATGTGTAATAGCGATGGAGTGTAATGGTGAGGCTCACCAAGAAAAACACCATCGCTGCTGCGATCGCGACTCGAAACCAAGGATTTTTGAGTGACGTAACTCCCATTGCGCGTTTTTAAACCTGAATCGCTGGACATAAGGACGGACAGAGAGCGCGTTCAGGGCGATCGCCCCCAACCCTAGCTCAAAAAATTATCCCTTAGTTGTGATCCCAGTTCGTCCTTAAATCTAAAGAAGATATTAAAGTAGAAGGGATATGCGTCAAAATTGAGCTAAGCCCCCCTGTCAACTGTCCCCCCACCCTGATGTCACCAACCTATGCTGATGCAGCAAGAGATGACATGGTAGCATCTCCTAACTTCAACGCCTATCCCAACGCAGTCTTACAACTGTTACTGTTTGTCGATCGCCGTTCGAGTTCCCAAGAAGAACTCAAGCGGATTCGCGCCTACCTCGACAGCGTCAAAGCCGACGGGAACTTTGCCCTGGAAGTGATTAATGTCAGCGAGCAGCCCTATCTGGCAGAGCATTTTAAACTGATTGCCACCCCCACGCTCATTAAAGTTCATCCCGAACCCCGCCACAGCCTCACCGGGAGTAATCTCGTCTCCCAGTTAGAACATTGCTGGGGGAAATGGCAACAGTCGGCCCATGAGTATAGCGATCGCTGTCCCACAACTATTCATGACGGCCAGGG
>SMDP01000642.1 GCA_012911965.1 Geitlerinema sp. P-1104 | reverse complement strand
AACAGCAGTGTGAAGGTAAACAGGGGAATCTGACAGATATCATGGAAATTTGCCCAAGTTGGCCCCAATACCGCATTGGCGCAATAGAAGCTGAGGGTAATCAAGGCCGCCAGAGGCGAATCGAGGTGTTGTCGCGCTAGAACATAGAGAACCAATCCCGCTGCGGTGACAAGAATGACTTGTAACACCGTCAGCGTCACCGGGGAGGGAAAGAGACTGTAAATGGGAAGCCAAAACAGTAACGCCGGGGTGAAATGTTGTCCCAGGCGTTGGTAGAACACCGTCGGGAACTCGCCCTGGTGGACCACATTTGTGGATAACGCCGAGGAGAGGGAACTCTGGAAAAACCGTCCCTGGCTGTTATTCCAGAACACTTGGTTAAAAATTCCCTGGTCGTAAGAGGCGTAGAATGTGTAGTAGCGATGCAGTGTAATGGTGAGACTCACCAGGAAAAACACCATCGCCGCTGCGATCGCGACTCGAAACCAAGGATTTTTGAGTGACGTGACTCCCATTGGGCTTTTTTTTAACATGAGTGGCTAGACCTAAGGACAGATAGAGAGCGCGTTTAGGGCGATCGCCCCCAACCCTAGCTCAAAAAATTATCCCCCAGTTGTGATCCCAGTTGGCCCTGAAATCTAAAGAAGATATTAAAGTAGAAGGGAAATGCGTCAAAATTAAGCTAAGCCTCTCAGTCAACTGTCCCCCCACCCTGATGTCACCAACCTATGCTGATGCAGCAAGAGATGACATGGTAGCATCTCCTAACTTCAACACCTATCCCAACGCAGTCTTACAACTGCTCCTGTTTGTCGATCGCCGTTCGAGTTCCCAGGAAGAACTCAAGCGCATTCGCGGCTACCTCGACAGCGTAAAATCCGATGGCAATTTTGCCCTAGAGGTGATTGACGTCAGCGAACAGCCCTATCTGGCAGAACATTTTAAACTCATTGCCACCCCAACCCTGATCAAAGTTCATCCCGAACCCCGGCACAGCCTTACTGGCAGTAACCTGGTGTCTCAATTGGACCATTGCTGGGGGAAATGGCAACAGTCGGCCCATGAGTATAGCGATCGCTGTCCCACAACTATTCATGACGGCCAGGG
>SMDP01000641.1 GCA_012911965.1 Geitlerinema sp. P-1104 | reverse complement strand
GCCCCAAACACGGCAATGATGAGTAAAGTTAGATAGCCAAATACGGCAAGCCAGTCTAAAACGAATGTGGTGTCAACGGTTGCGAGCATAGACGAAAAACTTGCAGGGTTCCTGCAATCAATAGTCTTATTTTACCTTGGACGTTTCAGTTTAAACAACTTAAACCGTCGGGCCGACGATACGGATTATGATAAAAACCTCCGTAAAAATACTTAGCTGCTTGAAGTGATTACGGTTCACTCATGCCCTAAGGAGGACTACATTCATGGCCCACGCCCCGCGTCAACTCAGTCAGCAAACACTTGTCAGCGGACTCCTGAGTGCCATTATATCCGGGTTGCTGTGGGATTCCCCTCCCGCCTTTGCTCAACTGATTCCTGATCAAAGTTTGCCAGAGAACTCTCGCCTCTTGCAAGAGGGGAGTTTGATGCAAGTGGAGGGAGGAACTCAAGCGGGGGGGAATCTCTTTCACAGTTTTCAGGAATTTTCCATTCCCCAAGACCTTCACGTTCACTTTAACAACGCCGCCAGCATTGAGCGCATTATCACCCGCGTCACGGGGGGCGAGATGTCACGACTTGATGGCCATCTCAGTGCTAATGGTGCGGCGGGCTTTATTTTAATCAATCCCCAGGGAATTGAGTTTGGGGAAAGCGCCCGACTCTCCCTGGGGGGACTGTTTATGGCAACCACCGCTGAGGGACTTCAATTTGCCGATGGTAGCGTTTGGGGGACATCTGCCCCCGACTCGCCCACTCTCTTGACGGTATCGGTACCGGTGGGGGTGCAGTTTGGCGATCGCCCAGGGCCCATTGTCAATCGTTCCTTGGCCCTAGATGACCAGGGAACGCCGATGGGATTAGGGGCCTTAAGCCTATCTCTATTAGGGGGAGAGGTGCATTTTGAGGGAGGACAGGCGCGATCGCCCCTCTCGGTGACCGTGGGAAGTTTTGGCCCTGGGACGGTGGTGGTACTGGATGGCCAGGGCGGTATCGCTGAGGTCAATTCTCAGGAATTGGGGACGATTCGACTCAGTCGCCAGGGAGGAATTGGCGGTGGGGCAATTCGGCTACTGGGCGATCGCCTAGAGATGACTCAGGGGGCGCAAGTCGTCTCCC
>SMDP01000640.1 GCA_012911965.1 Geitlerinema sp. P-1104 | reverse complement strand
GCGGCTTGATGTTGAGGGGCTTTGGTATTAGCAACATAAGCGAGGATATTCGTATCCAGATAAATTCGTTTAGCTTCTGTTGCCATAAAGCATCGTCCGATTAAAGGGTTGGAGAATTTCGCTGGCAAAAAACAAGGAATTCAAGTCTGAGTCTGATAGATTTTCTGTCGCTGATTGGTTCTGCTGTTGATTAATAGTCTTAAACGTTTCTATTATCTTCTGAATTTGCTCGATTTGTTCTGGGGTGAGTCCGGTAATATCAAGAGTTTGATTCATTTTTGAGTTGGGGGCTAGGGGTTGTTGACATTTTAGCTAATTTTGCCGCCAAGGGTCAGAAACCGGGTTTCTTGAATCCTCAAACCTCCTCTAACCCGGTTTCAATGGCGGATATCAGATGAGGTTGATTGGGGGGAAAGCCTTTTTACCGAATCACTCGAATTTCGAGGTTAAGATTTAACTGACTCCATTGGCGGTCTGCGGTGATCACGGGTTGATTGAGAACAAGACCCAGGGCTAAACAAGCGCGATCGCCTAGGGATAAGCCTAGAGGTTTAGTCATGGGTCGTAGCATACCCGCAATTTGAGCTTGCGGTTCATCAAAGGGAACAATTTTTAAGTTTAAGTCGGACAAAATTTGCAAAATCTCGGTTTCTAAGATGCCAATTTCTGCTAATTTAGCAATCACTTCCGATAAATTAATGGTGCTAATCGTTGCATTTTCAATCAAGTCTGTTATTTGTTCACTCCCGCTTTCTTGATTGAGAAATGCTAATATGGCAGAGGCATCCATGATGACATTACTCATGGATAGACTCGTGACGGCGTTCTTGAATCAGTTCCTCTGTTAGGTTCCGATTTTTCGCATATTTTTTAACTATTTTTTGAGCGTGGGTGAGGGGGCTGGTGGAGTCAGTTATTAGTGGGCGATCGCCTTGTTTCTGCTGTTGATTAATAGTGTTAAAGGTTTCTATCATCTTCTGAATTTGCTCGATTTGTTCTGGGGTGAGTCCAGTGACATCAAGAGTTTGAGTCATTGTTTAGTCAGGGGCTAGGGGTTGTTGACATTTTAGCTAATTTTGCCGCCAAGGGTCAGAAACCGGGTTTCTTGGCTGCTTAAATCT
>SMDP01000064.1:11027-20368 GCA_012911965.1 Geitlerinema sp. P-1104 | reverse complement strand
TTCCCTACAAATCCAACGTCAATTGAACACAAGTATTGTCCTGCACCGTAACCGCAGAACCTGCAACGTCGGAGACTGTAACCTCCTGATCACCCCGATTGGGAATCCGTTGATCTACAGCCAACCAGTTGCGGAAAATTAGGAGACGGTCATCATTGGGGACATCCAGACGATAAATCCGTAACACCTTCTTATGGCGACGTTGACAGCGTAAACAGGTTAAGCCATAGCCCATTTTGTCCAGGAACCGCCGTAGAATCACCATTGGGGTGGAGTTTTTCGCTAAACCAATGCCGGTGGTGGTTTTGATGTCTTCACGGTATTTCAGCGCCAACTCTGCCAGCTTTTGTAAATCTGGGTCAGTGTTGCAGAGTTCCCGTTCCGGGGTTTCCAGGAATTTATGAATCCCTAACAGGTGCATCGTTCCCACGGTAGCCCCAAGTTGAGACCGGTTGAAGTCCGGTTGAAAGATTTGCCCTTGTCCCTGTTCAATCAGGTGTTGGGCGACTTGGCGATCGCGCTGGGCCAGGAAGGGCCGCCCCACGGTTAGGTAGTAATGAAGCCGCAGTTTTTGATAGGCCCCCTGGTCATCTTGTTGTACTAAGGCTTGGGTGACTGGGACTTTATAACGACGGTGGAGTTCATATTTGCGTAAGGCGCGGCGATCGCCAGACCGTTTGACTAAGCGTTTCTTACAAGCCCGATACTCGGCTTCATTGAAGTCTGGGGCACTGACAATTGCCACACATTCCCGGTCATAGTTTTCCTGTTGTACCTCGGCGATGCGATCGTGCAGGGTATCACAGGCGGATTTTGGGGCTTTGCGGGAGCGCGATCGCCGTTTGGCTGGGGCGACAGGACAGAGTCGGTGACCTTCGGCCTCTAGGGCGGCGATGATGGTACTGCGGTAATTCGCCATGGCTACGTTGAGGCGAACTCCCATTTTGGCCCAACAGCGCAGAGACTCCGCTTGGAAGCCGACATCAATATCATCCATTCCCTCAAAATCTGCCTGTTGCAGCAAACGGACATTCAGTTGAGTTAGGCGTTTACCGGAGGTCAATAAACCCGGAATTGAGGTTGACCCATTGCCCACCTTATTAAAGCCATAGGGGGCGGCCCAGAGGTAGCGAGGAACCCCCTGGCGAACTCGGGCCATGGCTTGGCGGACGGTGTTTGTAGGTTGGACTCCCTGGGCGATCGCCCAAACGGAGGTAAACAAGTCCACTTCGTCAATACTCACCCCCGTTTCTAGGGCGGGGGAGGCCAAGACGAGATCGTAGTCTTTCAGGCACTCGTTGAGATGACGGGTGCAGTGATAGGCGGGATGTTTGGGATCGGCCACCGATTCCGCGTCAATGCGCAGGATGCGATGTTGGGGGAATTTTTGGCTGAAATAGGCTTCGAGCGATCGCGTCCCCCAACGACTGGTGAGTTTTTGGGCGGAGAGACAGACGAAGGGTTTACCGCCGTTCTCAATATAGGTTTCCAGGTCTTTGACGAACCGTTTGGGGGTGCTGTCGTTGTAGTGATGAATCTCCCAGGATTCCTCAGGACTGGGTTTCCAGGGATTGGAAATTAGGAAGGGTTGGGTATCCACGGCAGCCAGGGTACAGAGGTACTCCAGGGCCATATCACTCAAATCAGCATCGGCGACCAACACCTGACCCTGATGGCCGAGGGTATTTTCCATCAACCGTTTGAGCGATCGCAACACCGCCACCCGTTGACTGCGACAGGTATCGGAGTTTAAGCCATGCCAGAGGACTTGTTCGACTTCATCAATAATTACCAGGGCATCCTGCCAATAGTCGGGGTCAAATTGGGCTTGAGAGTCGGGATGGAGGGAGTCGATACAGAGTCCCATGCCCACCTCGGGATGTTGGGGCTGGGCCAGGTGACTAATATAAGGCAACTCAAAGCGTTGACACAGGGCTTCCACGAGTTGCACGCGATGGCCCAAGACTAAGACTTTTTGCTGTCGGGCTTTGGCTTGCTGAACCACTTGGGCCAGCAGTTGGGTTTTACCGGTTCCTTTGGGAGAGTGAATCGCTACGAGGGGCTGATCCTCGGGAATGGGAATTTCTCCGAGATAGCGACGGTTTAGGTCTTGGGCGGGGGGAACGGTTAGGGCGTTGAGGGATTGGGCTTTCCAGGTGTTGAGGGGTAAGGCCATCTCCACCGCTTGATGGAAGGCCTCGACTCCCTGGTTAGCGATGAAATCATCCACCCCTTTCCCGTGATCTGGGTTCCAGGTGACGATGTGTACAGGACAACCGGCTTGATTGAGGAGATAGCCAGTGCGGGCTAGGGCCGTATTGACGGCTTTAACGGTACTGGGTTTGCGATCGCGGTCAAAGACTAGGTACATGGGGCGATCGCCCTGACTAAGCCGTTGCAGTTGCGGAATCAGCCGGGATTTGCCCCGCCGCTGGCCCCATTGATCTCGTTCGACCCGATAGCCGCCGTTAATTCCCGGCAGGGCAATGGCGGCATAGCCTGCGCTGAGGAGGGTTCCGGCTTTTTTGGCTCCCTCGGTGATGTGCAGGGGAATTTGGGGATGATCCAATAACCATTGCCAGAAGCCAAAGTCCGATTTCGCCTCATCGATGGCACTGTGGGAGAGGGGGACCCCAGCGCGATCGGCGATCGCCTGCCACAGATGCAAGGGAACTCGTAGGGCGAAGACTCCCGTGGCAGTTTTGGGGGGATGTTCATACTTAATGGCTTTCCCCTCTCTCTCGGGGTTGAGACCTCCTTGAGGGCGAGGCTGGTTGGGTTTGAAGCAACCCCAGAGGTCATCCTCTCCGGTGAGGAGGTTAATACCGGAACACCACCAGCCCCCGGCTTCGATATGACGGTAGCGTTGTAAGGTCGGGCTAGAGAGGCGACCGTCGTTGCGGCGTGGCATCTCGTTGCCATAAAAGAGATAGTCGTAGGGGCGGGTTCCTTCTAAAGACAGCACGTTAAGACGGGTCAGCGCCTCATCAACTTGGCTGGCTGACCATTCGAGTAAGTGATTCACGATTGTTGGGTTAAGTTCGAGCGTATGCGAGGAGTAGTGACTGTATCATACGCTATATATAGTGTGTCAACGGCTTGAATTTTTACCCAAACTCTGTATTTGGGGAAGAGGAAACAGGGAACGGGAAACAGAAACAACGTAGGGGCGTACCCTTGTGGTCGCCCTCTGTAGGCAATAGGCAATAGGCAGTAGGGGCGAAAAATTTTTTCCTCTACCTCCTCTCCGTGTCCTCTGTGACTCTGTGGTTCTCTACTGCCTACTCTACCTCTGTGTCCTCGGGGAACCACAAGGGATTGCCCCTACGTGGTTCCCCTCTTCCTCTTGCCTATACAATTGGGGACAGCAGGACATGTCCTGCCTTAATGTCAGGGCCTGTCTCTTGACAAATGCGTTAAATTGTAGTAAGGAGGACGGGAACGTGATGGGAGTCGGCGATCGCCTACGTCAGTTCTGGCGGGCATTAACTCAAGAGGAGAATGATACCACCCGAGAAGCCTCATCCCAGGTGCGGCTGATGCAAACGACGCAGCAACTCAACAATTTGCTGCAACGGCATCAACTTCAGCCAGGAATCGATTATTGTATCAGCTTGCGATCGCGTCAAGTGCAAGTTTCCCTCGATAGCCCCCGGGCCCAGGAGATTGTTCGCACTCATCCTGAACTGCGGTTACGGTTCGATGAGTTATTCGCCTGTCTTGGAGAGATGGACGGACGGGCGGGCTATCCTTGTCGTTTGGAGAAGTCGGCGGCCTATCGGGCGAGTTGGAAGCGGGCCTCGGGCCGATAACGCCAATTTTGCCAGGATTGATGGAGTTATAGGGGGGACTCCCTCCAGGTCAAACACGAGGCAGGAAGTCCCCCAGGGGAATTAGCGATCGACGGACCCCATAATTACGTCGATGCTACCGAGAATGGCGACAATATCCGCCACTTTGGCCCCGCGCAGGATATGGGGGAAAATTTGCAGGTTATTGAAGTCGGCGGCGCGGATTTTGAAACGCCAGGGGAAGATGTTGTTATTTCCCTTGATGAACACCCCTAATTCACCCTTCCCGGATTCGAGGCGCACATAATGTTCCCCTTCCGGGATTTTGAAGGTGGGGGGAATCCGTTTGCCCATAAACTGATAGTCAAAGTCATTCCATTCTGACTTCGGACCTTCAGCCATCCGACGGGCTTCTAGATTCTCAAAGGGACCGCCGGGAAGTTGTTTCAGGGCTTGACGAATGATTTTGACCGACTCGCGCATCTCACGAATCCGCACCAGATAGCGGGCGTAACAGTCTCCTTCCGTTTCCCAATGAATGTCCCAATCGAGTTCGTCGTAACATTCATAGGAATCGACTTTACGTAAGTCCCATTTGACCCCCGAGGCCCGTAGCATTGGACCCGAGAGACCCCAGTTGATGGCTTCCTCGCGACTGATGACACCAAGGTTTTGAATCCGACGGCGGAAGATGGGGTTATTGGTGATCAGTTTTTCGTACTCATCGACTTTGGGATCGAAGTAGTCGCAGAAGTCTTCGCATTTGTCCACCCAACCATACGGGAGATCGGCAGCGACGCCACCAATGCGGAAGTAGTTGTTATTGATGAGTCGCTGACCGGTGGCGGCTTCCCAGAGGTCATAAATGAGTTCCCGTTCCCGGAAGATATAAAAGAAGGGGGTTTGGGCGCCTACGTCGGCGAGGAAGGGGCCAAGCCAAAGAAGGTGGTTGGCGATGCGGTTGAGTTCCAGCATAATCATGCGGATGTAGCTGGCCCGCTTGGGAACCTCGACCCCAGCTAGTTGTTCCGGGGCATTGACGGTGATGGCTTCGTTGAACATCCCGGCGGCGTAGTCCCAACGACTCACGTAGGGGACAAACATCACGTTGGTGCGACTTTCGGCAATTTTCTCCATACCTCGGTGAAGATAGCCGATGACGGGTTCGCAGTCGATGACATCTTCCCCATCGAGGGTGACGATCAGACGCAGAACGCCGTGCATTGAGGGATGGTGCGGCCCCATATTGAGCACCATCGGTTCGGTTCGAGTTTCGAGGTTAGGCATAAGGTTAGGACGTATCAGGTTGGGTTTGTCTCAGCGAAAGCTGTTAGCCTTTAAGAGGCCGGTTGCGGGTCGTGACTGTCCCGTTTCGCTGTATTTTCGATGTATCGTTTTGTTTCACCGTTGCCCTTATTATAGGGAACATGGGGGATTAGCTTGACTGAGATTGCACAAAATTCTACGGATTCCAACTCAACGCCGTTTCAGCATATTTCGGTGTTGGCCCGTGAGGTGCTGGAGTATCTTCAGGTGCGTCCGGGGGGACGCTATCTGGATGCGACTCTGGGGGCTGGGGGCCATAGTCGCTTGATTTTAGAGGCGGCCCCGGAGACTCGGGTGTTGGGAATTGATCGCGATGAGATGGCTCTGGAGACGGCGGGCCAGAATTTGGCGGAGTATGGCGATCGCGTCTCGTTTTGGCGGGGCAATTTTGCGGAGTTTCCCTATGATGAGCATGAGTTTGATGGCATCATTGCCGATTTGGGGGTCAGTTCGGGCCAGTTGGATGTCCCGGAACGGGGGTTTAGTTTTCGTCAGGAGGCCCCTCTGGATATGCGCATGGATTGCCGACAATCTCTGACGGCGGGGGAGTTGATTAACCACCATGATGAGAGGGAGTTGGCGGATATCTTTTATCATTATGGTGAGGAACGCCTCTCGCGCCGGATTGCTCGGGTGATCGTGCAACAGCGACCGTTCTCGACCACCACTGAGTTGGCGGGGGCGATCGCCTCTGCCGTCCCTCGTCGCTACCGCTATGGCCGCATTCACCCGGCGACACGGGCATTTCAGGGGTTACGGATTGCGGTCAATCAGGAGTTGGAGAGTTTGGAAACTTGGCTCGATCGCGCTCCTCAAGGCTTAGTGCCCGGGGGACGTATCGGGGCGATTAGTTTTCATAGTCTCGAAGATCGCTTGGTGAAACATCGCTGGCGAGACCAAGAACAGCTCAAAGTCTTGACAAAAAAACCCATTTGTCCTAGGGACGATGAGCGAGAGGCTAACCCGCGATCGCGCTCGGCTAAACTGCGCTTTGCCCAACGTCAGGGGTAACTGTCGCGCTAAATAGAATCCAACTCAGGTGAAGAGTCCTTAAAACCGGACGATTCCCTGAGTTTGCGGCGGGTTTTGCCCAAGCTTGCCGGGGATTTTCTGGAGAATTTAGGAATTCTCCGTGCCATTGCGGTCGCTCTCGGTGAAATCTTAGGTTAGGATGACTAAGACGCGATCGCCCAACGGTCAAGTACTCAAGATTTGCGCCGGACGGTTCCACAATATCGCTCATTCTCATAACGTCACTGAATCACAGCTGTGGTTGTCGAGTTCTACTCGGCGGACCCCTTCGCCTGTGATCACACCCTGTGAACTAGCCCACGAGTTGGAGATAGCATGAGTCGGGGAAAAGAAAAAAAACTCAAACTCCTCGTGGTTGACGACGAAAAGGACAACCTCGATTTGCTCTATCGGACGTTTCGACGGGAGTTTCAAGTCTACAAAGCGGAGAGCGCCCTGTCCGCCCTACAAGTTCTGGAAGACCGAGGTGAGATGGCAATTATCATCTCAGACCAGCGGATGCCAGAGATGAATGGGACGGAATTTTTAAGCAAAACCGTTGACCGTTATCCAGATACCATTCGCATCCTGTTAACGGGATACACCGATGTTGAAGACCTCGTCGAAGCCATTAACTCCGGTCAGGTCTTTAAATACATCACCAAGCCTTGGAACCCTGAAGAACTCACAACCGTTGTCCGACAAGCTTCGGAAACCTACAAGGTTGTTAAACAACGAACCAATGAACTCAACCGCATTTTGCGGCGTGAGTCGCTGCTGAATGCGATTATGACGGCGGTACGGGAGTCTCTCGATTACGAGAGTATGCTCGCCACCATCGTCGAAACCGTCGGCCGCAACTTTGATGCCTCAGGCACGAAACTCTATCCGGTTGACGGCGAGAAACTGCGCAGTTCTGGGGCGGTTTCCTATAATTCTGACGACTCCGAAGAGTTAAACCCTTCTCCCTATGACGAAGACCTCGTCCAGTCAGTGTTCCAGGGCCGTCAAAGTGAATTAGTCCAGAATGAAGAGTCCAGTACCTCCCATCTAGCGGTTCCGCTGATTTATCAACAGAACTTGCTGGCTATCCTGGCCCTTTATCAGGTCGGCAGTGATACCCCCTGGTCTGATGAAGATGTACGACTGATTGAATTGGTGGCTGAACAGGCCGCCTTGGCCCTGTCTCAAGCTCGACTCTATCAACGGACTCAGGAACAAGCCGAGAAAATGTTGGCTGAGTTGGATGTGGCCCGGCAAATTCAGTCGAATCTGTTGCGTCAAAGTCTGCCGGAGTCAGAAACAGAGAAAGTCCAAGCTTGCTGTTATCCGGCTCGGGGTGTTGGTGGTGACTTTTTTGAGGTGTATCCACATCCCCAAGGGGACTTATGGTTAGCTCTAGGGGATGTTTCCGGAAAGGGGGTTCCAGCCGCTTTGTTTATGGCGAGTGCTATGTCCGTGATGCGTCGGGAACTGGCTCAGGATAATCCGCCACCGCCGGATGAAATGATGCACAATCTCAATCGCAGTCTTTCCGATGACTTAATTAGCAACAATTGCTTTATTACGATGGTTCTGGCTCGCTATACGCCGGCGACCCGTAAGTTGGTGTATGCCAATGCTGGACATATTTACCCTCTGATTTGGCCCCATCGCACGATGGTTCAAGAGGTTCAGCAAGGTCAACCGGTGACGGCGGAACCCAATTTCTTGAAAACCCGAGGCATTCCTTTGGGGATTCTCCCCGTCTGGAAGGCGAAAGCGGGGGATCTCACCCTGAAATCAGGGGATGTGTTTCTACTCACCAGTGATGGGATTACTGAGGCCAGTGTCACCGAAGTGGATGAGACGGGCCAGGAGACGACGGTGATGTTGCAACAGGAGGGACTGTGGGACCTCTTGCAGCAGGAAGGGTCTCCCATGGATTTATCCCATCTACTCGATCGCGTTCGAGGGAATACCCAAGAGCAAGAAGACGACCAAACGATACTCTCTCTGGAGGTTCTGTAAATTTATGAAGACGGAGCTACATGTTCCTAGCGAACTACGGTTTTTGAATATCGTTGAGAACTGGCTACTGGGCTGTCTCGAAATGGATCTCGGTGAGAGTGTTGATTGGGCTCGACAGTCCAATCGCTTACGGCTAGTTCTGGCTGAGGCGTTCTCTAATGTGGTTCGCCATGCTCACCGCGATCGCCCCCATTTGCCGGTCTGGGTTCGTCTGGAACTTAAGGACAGTGATATTTCTTTAGAGGTTTGGGATTATGGTCGCGGCTATAACCTCAACGAGTACATGGCCCCAACCCCCGAAGCGATGCAAGAGGGGGGCTATGGTTGGCTGATTATGAATCGCCTCATGGACCATGTGGAATACACGTTACAGGTGGATATGGAAGGGCGTAATTGCCTGAAGTTGGAAGCCAATCTCGTGGAAAAATCGGAAGCCCCCAAAACGAAAGCTTAGCCGCCTTGGGCCCTGGGTGATACACCTAGGAGTCCATGGAGGCGAGGAGGAGTTCACTGGCCGAATTCAAGTCGGGCCTGTTCGACATACTCGACGGTGACAGACTCGGATTCTGCATCTCGGGCGAGTTCTTCGATCCGCTGTCTGGCCTGCGATCGCACGAAATAGGGAATATTTTTAAGTTTGGCGGTGGCTTCGGGAGTCCACTGGAGTTCATCACCAAAATCAAACTCGGGCATGGGGGTAATAGGGAGTCACGGCAATGGTTATTATTTTACAGGCAGTAGGCAGTAGGCAGTAGGCAGTAGGGGGAATCGGGAATCGGGGGAGAACGGCAGCCGTTGGGGTTGCTGTTTTTTTTGGCTTGTGTGCGATGGGGGGCCGGGCAAATCTGATTTGGCCTCTGGCGCGATCGCCCCAGGTCGGATAAAGTAAAGTAATGTGAAGATTATTAGGATCGCGTTAATATTTAGCTAAAACCACGCCTTGCCTTAGTTCATCAGCCAACCCCTTGTAGCCATCATGCCAAACCTCAAACGCACTCTCGGATGTTTTCTGGCCACCTGCGTTGCCGTCATGACTTGGGCCGTGTCGCCGGCCTATGCCTTCGATAACCCGGAACTGCTACCCGATTTTCAGACCCCCATCATTGACCTGGCGGACACCCTCACGAGCGTCCAGGAAGAACAGCTTATTGCAACGCTTGACCAACTCGAAGCCGAAACGGGCTATAAACTCCGAGTTCTCAC
>SMDP01000064.1:5119-10720 GCA_012911965.1 Geitlerinema sp. P-1104 | reverse complement strand
CTAGTCACCTCGGCGTTAGGCGGTATTGTCTGCGGTTTTGCGGCTCAGCCTCGGGATGGCAAAATGTTCGCCTGGCAATGGGCCTTAATTTTTTCGCCGCTGTGGGGCATTCTCTTTATTGCCTTCGGGATTGGCCCGGTGGTGAGTCGTACCTCGGACTGGCTACCCCTGACTCGTAATATCTTAGCCTTTGCCATCGGCGCGTTGGTGGCCTACCTGACTCCGGTCATCAATCAATCTGCATCCGATGCGACCTAATAAACCTGGTAAGGTGGATGGGAATCACTGACCCGGTTTTACACCCTTATGGAGTGGCATTCAACAGAAGCTCAAGGCCTGAGCATTGTCGATCGCGAGTTTGGTCCGTCTGACCTTTCCCCGGCTGAGTATCATATCGTCCGCCAAGTCGTGTATGAAACAGCGGATTTCGAGTACAAAACCCTGATCCGCTTTTCGGAAACGGCACTTCAGGAAGGGGCCGCTGCCCTGGCGGCCCGGACAACCCTGGTGGTGGATGTTCCCATGGTTCAAGTGGGGATTACGTCTAACATTATGGAGACCTTCGCCAATCCCGTCTATTGCAGTATGGACGCTCTGACTCGTCCTCAGAAGGAGAAGACGAAAGCCGCTTGGGGTATTGAAACCTTGGCGCGTCGCTATCCAGAAGGGATTTTTGTGGTGGGACAGTCTCAGACGGCGTTAATGTCTCTGGTGGAACTGATTGAGTCAGAAGCCATCCGTCCGGCGTTGGTGGTCAGCACTCCCACTGGCTTTAATGAGATTGATTTCCTCAAGGAACGTCTCAATGATTCTCGGATTCCTCATATTCGCAGTGCGGGACGTAAGGGATCAGCAGTGGTGGCGGTCGCTATTCTCAATAGTTTGGTGGATTTGGCTTGGCAGGCTTATGGCATTATGGACAATTGACTCAGTTGGGGCTGGCTGGTGGAAATTTCACGTGCTAAGGTTCGGTTCGTGCTACAGACGTAAGAACGGATTACCGATAGGCTAAGGGTAATGGTATGGCGAGTGTGACAGTTTGGCTCACGGCCATACCGGTTCCCGACGACACAATAGAAAGGAGTTGTCGTGCTGCTATCTTGCCCATTGACCTTAAGCCAATTACTTGCTCAACAGGATTGTCTCGCTGCGATCGCCCCTTCGGGGGGTGACGGCCCTGATGTGGATCATCAATGGCGCGCTGCGGTGGCGGCCCTGAATCATCTGCTGCGATCGCCGTCCTTGGCCGGGTCCCCGGTGGCGGGCCTGATGATTTGTGCGCCAACCCCAGTTCTCAGTGAGGGAGTGTCTGGAGAAGACTTAAAAACTTGGATGATTAACTCCCCTGGGGGCGATCGCCTCGGCCAGTCTCAGGCCTGTCTCCCTGGGGGTTCGTCTCAAACCTCCACGAGGGCCACAGCGGCCCGGGGGCTATCGTTGGCGACGGATGATCCCCTCAGTCGGGAGCAATTTGCCTTAATCCTGACGGCTGAGTTTAGTTTAGTCATGGTGCGAGGCTGGGGAGAGTGCGGAAAACCCCTATTTCAATATTCCTTTGAACCGGAGTTGGTGACAGCCGCCTGGCAACTTCTGCGCGATCGCCTTCAGGGGCCCGAGGCCATGGCCGAGATTGAACGACAGTGGCAACAGTATCCCCCCGTCGAACCTCACTACAAGACGGTGATGCAGTTTGGGCAAACCCTGTTTTACACCGCCACCACTCACGACAATGGCTCGGGGGCTACGTCTGGCCGCAGCAAGTGGGCCTCGTTCCGAACCAATTTTCGAGTGGATCTGCCCTCGAAAGCGGTGTTTGAGACTCCCTTTAATCCCAATCCCCCGCAAGCCCCAGATGTGGAGTTATTGCGGGCTATGGCCCATGAGGTGCGGACTCCCTTGAGTACCATTCGCACCCTGACGAAGCTAATTTTAAAACGACAGGATGTTCCCCAGGGGGTTCGCCCCTGGTTGGAACAGATCGATCGTGAATGTAGCGAGCAGATTGGCCGCTTTGAATTGATTTTCAAGGCCGTTGAGCTGGAAACGGGGGAGCGATCGCCATCGCCAATGCACCTAACCGCCACGTCATTGGCGGATGTGGTGGATAGCTGTATTCCCCGCTGGCAAAAGCAAGCCAGTCGCCGCAGTTTGAAGTTAGATGTGTTACTTCCCCAACAGATGCCCCAAGTGGTGAGCGATCCGAATTTACTGGATCGAGTTTTAACCGGGGCGATCGACCATTTTACCTGTCGCCTGCCGGTGGGGAGCAACATCCAAGTTAAAGTGATGCCCGCCGGCCATCAGTTAAAACTGCAACTCAAAGCCAATTCAGACTCTAAACACACGACCAACGTACAAACGGCTCCCTCCTTTAAGTCCATTGGACAACTGCTCAATTTTCAACCGGAAACCGGGAATATCAGCCTCAATCTCTCCGCTACCAAGAATCTCTTTCAAGCCTTAGGAGGAAAACTCATCGTCCGCCATCGCGCCCAACAGGGCGAGGTTCTGACGATTTTCCTCCCCTTAAATTGAGGGGGAGCGGATTTAGGATTTTGCGCGCGGCGGCGGAATCTCAGGAGCATGGTCACCCCCTAAGCTGGGATAGCCCTGTTGCTGCAATTCCTCGACGAAATCGGTGTCCTTATAGTGAGGTTCCCGATTCCCAGATTCCCCACCGGAATTGGCCTGTTGTTGACGGCGTTGTTGTTTGAGCTTCGCGTTACGTCCCATATTCAACTATCCTCCGGGTTCTCGTCGTTCTGAGGGCGACCACAAGAGGGCGACCACAAGAGGGCGACCACAAGAGGGCGACCACAAGAGGGCGACCACAAGGGTACGCCCCTACGTCTTTTCTGTCCCCTGTTCCCCCCTACTGCCTAATTCTTAAAATACTCCGGCTCCTGCCCCGGTGTCCATTTGATATTGCAGCCGATGCTGGGTTTTTGCTCCGGGGAGATGGGTTGCCCTGCCAAAGCCTGTTCGATGGCGGCCCGTAAATCCTTGCCATTGACCGGTTTATCGTTCCCAGGGCGGCTATCATCGAGTTGACCCCGATAGACGAGTTGGCGATCGCCGTCGAAGAGGAAGAAGTCCGGCGTACAGGCGGCGGTGTAGGCTTTGGCGACGGCTTGAGTTTCGTCGTAACAGACGGGGAAGTTAAACCCTAGATCTAGGGCCATCTGCTTGAGATGGTCTGGGGCGTCGGCGGGATGGGTTGAGATATCATTGGCACTAATGGCTACAATGCCCAGTCCTTGTTCGACATAGTCTTGGCCAAGTTTAGCCAGTTCCTCTTGCACATGTTTGACGAAGGGACAATGAGCGCAGAGGAAAATTACCAACAGGGCTTTCTTGCCGCTAAAGTGGTCTAGGGTGATGGTGTCCCCAGAGACGGTGTCGGGGAGCGCGAAGGGCGGGGCGGGGGTTCCGAGATCGAGCATCGTCGAAGGGGTGCGTACCATAGTCAAAAACTCCTCAATCGCTAGTGGTTTCTAGGGTAGATGCTTTCTAGCTTAGGAAATTTTTGACAAGTCTGGCAAACGTGAGGGGAGCCTTGACTGTTCCGGCTGGCCCCCATCGGCGGCGGGCTGTTCAGCTTTCTCGGGGTCACATCTGTTGAGTTTTGGGAGAGTTAGAGGTCGGGGGAGTTTAAAAAAATAACTCTATTTTTGATACTACTTTCATGGTTTTGTCAAGAGCGTAGCGTTACATTAATGACATTAATCATAAGATTATCAAGTTTAAAGAAGTATAAATAAAAAACAAGCAATCTCCCCAAACTTAGTAATTTATTTTACAGTAAGAACAGGCCTGGGCTGCGTCTCCCACGAGGTTCAAAAACACGTCATGAACACACCGAAACGCCTTGGAATTTTGACCAGTGGCGGTGACTGTCCTGGACTGAATGCCGCCATTAGAGCGGTTGTTAGCCATGCCACTCTCAGTTACGGCTGGGAAGTGTTGGGGATTCCCTACGCTACAGAGGGACTCCTCGAACGCAAAGCCGTTGCCCTGAATGTGCATGGGCTGGATATGCGGGGTATTGACCCGATGTTAAGCACCGGCGGGACGATTCTCGGGTCGATCAATCGAGGACCGACCGAGGCTCACGCCGAGGAAATCATTGCTGGGTATCATGCCCTAGGACTGGATGCTTTAATCAGTATTGGCGGTGACGGAAGTTTAGCAATTTTGTCCCAACTGGCGCGTCAGGGGAATTGGAACCTGGTTGGTGTTCCCAAAACCATTGATAATGATGTCGCCTTAACGGAGTCTTCCATTGGCTTTGACACGGCGGTCAATACCTTAGTGGACGCTCTTCATAAACTCAGTTATACCGCCGCCAGTCACGATCGCGTCATGGTTCTCGAAACCATGGGCCGTACAGCGGGACATCTCGCCTTGCAGGGTGGCATTGCTGGGGGGGCGGATGTCATTCTGATGCCGGAAATTCCTTATACCATAGAAGGGGTTTGTCGTCAAATTAGTGAGTTGCGCGATCGCTGGGGTCATAAATTCGCCATTGTTTTGGTGGCTGAGGGGGCAAAAACTCTCTCTGGGGAATCTCGGGAATATCGTGACGCTCAGGGTGAAATCCGCTTACGGGGGATTGGGGAATATGTCACTGAACAAATTTGTCGCTGCACCAATAACGGCATTGAGGCTCGTGTCAGCGTCTTAGGTCATGTGCAGCGGGGGGGGATTCCCTCAGCGTTTGATCGCGTCCTGGCCTCGGTTTTGGGCAAGGGGGCCGTGGATTTAGTGGCTCAGGAACAGTTCGGTCAGATGGTGGTCTGGCAAAATGGCCGGGTGCGATCGGTTTCTCTCGATGAAGTTTGCGCCCGGAGTCCCCGTCTGGTTACGCCGGAAGGGGATTTGGTGCAAACCGCTCAGGCCCTGGGAATCTATGTCGGTGAGTTGCAGGTCCCGGCGCGGTTTGGCTCAGCAGACCTGGTTAGACCGTAGGGGGACTCGCGGCTCGGGGTACAATGGAGGATGGTTATTTTTTGCCAATACTCCTGAGTAATGGGTGTGGTTGAGATTCCTTCATCACCGCTGTCCCTATCCTCAACTGTAAATTCAACGCCGACGCGAAAACTATCTTTAAACTCGCATGACTGTAACTGCCGACGCTACTCCGATTGTCTCCACTCAGCCCCGTCGCCGTGCCGTGTTTCCCTTTACGGCGATTGTGGGACAAGAGGAAATGAAACTTGCTCTGTTGCTCAATGTCATCGACCCTAAAGTGGGTGGGGTGATGATTATGGGCGATCGCGGAACCGGAAAATCCACCACAATTCGGGCGTTGGCGGACTTACTCCCGGAAATGGAGGTGGTCGCCGATGATCCCTTTAGTAGTGATCCCCATAATCCTGAATTGATGAGTGATGAGGTGCGCGATCGCCTCACTCGCGGCGAAACCCTCCCCGTCGCCAAGAAAAAAGTCACCATGATTGACTTACCCCTCGGGGCGACGGAAGACCGCGTTTGCGGAACCATCGATATTGAAAAAGCCCTCTCGGAAGGGGTAAAAGCCTTTGAACCAGGACTGCTAGCCAAAGCCAATCGGGGCATCCTCTATGTGGATGAGGTGAACCT
>SMDP01000064.1:0-4908 GCA_012911965.1 Geitlerinema sp. P-1104 | reverse complement strand
AAAATTGTCGAAGAGCGATCGCAGTTCGATCGCAATCCCCAGGACTACCTTAGCGAGCATCAGGAGACGCAGCAGGAGTTACAGGAGAGGTTGCTGCAAGCCCAAAATCTCTTGGGTTCCGTTGAGATTAGCCATGAGTTGCGAGTGCAAATTTCTCAAGTCTGTGCTGAACTCGATGTGGACGGATTGCGGGGCGATATTGTCACCAACCGAGCCGCTAAAGCCTTGGCCGCTTTTGAGGGACGCACTGAGGTCACGCTGGACGATATCCGCCGCATTATTACCCTCTGTCTGCGTCACCGCCTGCGGAAAGATCCCATGGAAACCATTGATTCGGGAACCAAGGTGCAGAAGGTATTTTCCGAGGTGTTCGGAGTTCCCCTGGATGATAACTAGGAGTATTCCCTCTCCATGACTGCCGCGAACCCACGGATATTAGGACTCGATCCCGGGTTGGCGCGTTTGGGGTTTGGGGCGATCGTCGTTGAAGATGGCGATCGCCCCAAACCCCTCGATTTTGGCATTATCCAGACTCCGGCCAAACAAGCTATTGGCGATCGCCTCCAGACCATTTATGAGGATTTACATGCTCTGTGTGAGCAGTTTTCTCCGCAACTGGTGGTGGTTGAGAAGCTGTTTTTCTATCGCATGAGTAATCTGATTTCGGTGGCTCAGGCCCGAGGGGTGATTCTTTTGGTTTTAGCTCAGCATCAATTACCCTTAATTGAACTGACACCGGGACAAGTAAAACAGTCGTTAACTGGGTATGGGAATGCTTCGAAATTGGAGGTGCAGGAGGCGGTGGCTCGGGAATTAGACCTCGATGAAATTCCTAAGCCTGATGATGCGGCCGATGCGTTGGCAGTGGCGATCGCCGGTAGCCTCTTCGCTGGCGATGAGGTTTGAACACCCTTGGCCGGACTCTTGCACAGAAGTCAGTTGGGCAAGTATGGGCTGTAGGGATTCACCCTAGCCATAAAAATTAACCCATTAATTGGCAGAAATTTGGGCACCTAGGGCATCATTAAAGACATAAGCACCCAGGAGCTTTATGAATGCCCACAGCTCCACCCAGGAGACTCAGCGGTTAAGGGCCGTTCAGCGTTATCAGATTTTGGACAGTCCCCCCGATGGGGCTTTTGACCGAATCACAGCGATCGCCGCACGGTTATTTCAGGTTCCCATTGCCCTCGTAACCATTGTCGATCGCGATCGCATTTGGTTTAAATCACGACAGGGCGTGACTCTGTCTGAAATTAGCCGAGAACCAGGACTCTGCGCCTCCGCTATCTTACAAGATGAGGTCTATGACGTTCGCGACGCCCTCACCGACCCTCGCGCCCTCAATAATTCCTTAGTGCGAGGACAGTTTGGGCTGCGATTTTATGCCGCCGCGCCCTTAAGGACTGAAGACGGCTACCACCTGGGAACCCTCTGTGTTATTGATAGGAAGCCGCGCCAGATCACCCCAGACGAACGGCAAACCCTCCAAGATCTCGCCGCAATTGTCATGGAGGAGATGGAACTGCGCCTCGCGGCCCGTAACCTGGTGGAGACCAGTGAAAGCCAACGGCAAGCCATTGACCATTTCTATCATCATGCTCCCTGTGGCTATCACTCCCTAGGTCCTGACGGCATTTTCATCGAAATCAATAATACCGAACTCCATTGGCTCGGCTATGAGCGTAGCGACATCATTGGCAAGCTGCGGTTTTCGGATCTATTAACCGCCGAGAGTCAAACCACCTTTGCCATAAACTTCCCTCAATTCAAGGAACGGGGACGAGTGGATGACCTGGAATTTGAGCTGATTCGGGCGGATGGCTCCCGCTTCTGGGTCCTGATTAACGCCATCGCCGAATATGACGAGCAGGGCCACTATCTCAAAAGTCGATCCACGATGCATAACATCAACGATCGCAAACAGGCCGAGATAGCCCTACGCCAACTCAACCAATGTTTAGAAACCAAAGTTGACCTACGGACGGCTCAACTCTCTCAACGTAATGCTGAGCTAGAGGCGAGTAACCAAGCCCTACACCTGAGTAAATCGCGCTTTCATAATGCCTTTGACTATGCCAGTATCGGCATGGCGATCGTCAGCTTGGAAGGTCGTTGGCTAGAGGTGAACCCAGCCCTATGTCAGCTGACTGGCTATACGGCCCGTGAGCTGTTGGCCATGGATTTTCAGGCCATGACTCACCCCGACGATTTGCAGCCAGATTTAGGGCATGTTCAAAGGCTTCTGCGGGGAGAGATTGACTACTACCATCTCGAAAAACGCTATCGCCACAAACAGGGTCATTGGATTTGGATTTTGCTCAGTGGGTCTTTAGTTCGAGACCGAGAACAAACCCCCTTATATTTTGTCTCGCAGATTCAAGATATTGATGAACGCAAGCAGGCGACATTGGCACTGGAAAAGAGTCAGGCCAGTTTGCTCGAAGCCCAAGCCATTGGTCATATCGGCAGTTGGGAGTACGAGCCTCAGCACAACCGGATTACCTGGTCTGCCGAAAAATTTCGCATTCTCGGGCGAGATCCCGCTCTCGGGGAACCTAGCTTTGAGGAGTTGCTGCAAGTCCATCACCCGGATAATGGGGAGGAACTCCGCCGGGTAGTGAATCAAACCCTAACAACCGGTCAGCCCTATCGACTGCGTCTTAAATTTAGGCGTTGCGATGGCAGTACGGGCTATCTTGAGGAGCGGGGTGAGAGCGAGTGTGATGCGAGCGGTCAGGTAATTCGTCTGTTTGGCATCACCCAAGACATTACAGAGCGGGTACAGGCTGAACGGGATCTCCGGGAGATGAGTACCGCCTTAGCTCATGCTATTGAGGGGATTTCCCGCGTAGATGGCAGGGGATATTATCAGCAGGTGAATCAGGCCTACGCCGCCATGGCTGGCTATCGCCCCGAGGAATTAATAGGACAGCATTGGAGTCAGACCGTTCACCCTGATGATTTGCCACGAGTAAACCAAGCCTATGAGCAGCTCCTAGAGAAAGATACCGTCAGTTTCGAGGCTCGGGGCATTCGCAAAGATGGTTCTGTGTTTTACAAGCAGTTATGTTTGGTAGTTGCCTATGACGACGAACGCCAACCCCAGGGGCACTATTGCTTTATGAAAGATATTAGCGAGCGGGCGGCGTTGGAAGCTGAACGTCAACGGGCACAAGTGGCTCTACAACAGGAACTCGATCGCCTATCGAAGGTGGTGGAAACCCAGCAAGAGGTGGCCTTGGTCAATCCCCATCTCAGTAAGGTCATGGCCATTATTGCCGCCCGGGCCCAAGAGTTAACCCAGGCAGATGGAGCAGCGGTTGAGCTACTCGAAGGGCAGGATCTAGTCTGTTATGCTCGCAGTGGTCTGGCGGAGGGTCATCCAGGCTGGCGATTACCTTTGAACCAGAGCCTGTCGGGAGAATGTTTACAAAAGGGTCAGGTTTTATATTGTCTGAATAGTCATCTGGACTCGCGGATTAACCGTCCCTTGTTTGAGTTTATGGGAGTCCAGTCGATGGTGGTGGCGCCTCTGAGTTATCAAGGGGGAGAGGTGGGTATCCTTAAGGTTTTTTCTAGGCAGATCGATGCCTTTACGGAGTCAGATTTGCAAACCCTGCAATTGATGGCGGGGCTACTGACAGCGAGTTTGCACTTGGCTAAAGAATTTGAGGTCAAAACGGCGCTCTTACAAGACCTCCGGAACAGTGAGGAACGCTATCGCTCTGTGGTCTCGGCCTTATCGGAAGGGATTGCGGTTATCCAAGCTGATGGCACAATTTTGACCTGTAATGCCAGTGCTGTTCAAGTGTTGGGGTTGTCCGAGAAACAACTGATTGGCCAGAAGCTGACTGACCTCAAGCGCACCATTATTCGTGAGGACGGCTCTCCCTGTCCCATCGAAGACTATCCGGTGTTTGTGACCCTACGGACAGGGGAACCGATGAGTAAGCAAACTTTGGGAATTGTTAAGGATGACCAAACGACTTGGATTTCCGTGAATACGCAGCCGTTATATCAGTCCTGTGTCGGCCGGACTGAAGCGGTTGTGGCTTCGTTTACGGATATTACGGAGACTCGACGCTCTGAGGTGGCGGCTTTACGGCGACAGGCCCAGCAGGAACGATTGCTGAGTGATATTGCTCAACGGATTCGTCAGACCCTGGATTTGGATGTGATTTTGAAGACGGCGGTGACGGAGGTACAGCAGTTTTTACACACGAACTGGGTGATGGTCTATCGGTTGGAGGTGGATGGTTCTGGGGTGGTGATTGCGGAAGCCATGACTCCGGGGTTATCCCCCCTGTTGGGGACACGGATTGAGGAGATGCTGGATCTCAATCAGGGGGAGGATTATCAGGAAGGGATGGTTAGAGCCTGTGGCGATATTGAGGCGGAGGGACTGACACCAGGTCCCCTAGATAAACTGACTCAGGCGAGGGCGAGGGTAATTGTGCCGATTTTTCAGGGGACAGGACTTTGGGGCCTGTTGCTGGCCTACGATACTGAGCAACCTCGCTCCTGGAAAGCGGCAGAACTTGAGGTTTTGACGCGACTGACGACCCAGATTGCGATCGCCATTCAGCAGTCTCAACTGTACCAACATATTCAAACGGCGAATCAGCAGTTGGCCCATTTGGCTACTCATGATGGTCTGACGCAATTGGCCAACCGTCGTAGTTTTGATACCTATCTGGCGAAGGAATGGGCTTGTTTGGTACGGCAACAGGCGCCGCTGAGCCTGATTCTCTGTGATATTGACTATTTCAAGTCCTATAACGATACCTATGGTCATCCGGCGGGCGATCGCTGTTTACAAGAGGTGGCGGCTGTTTTGCGAGAGGTGGTGAAACGTCCGGCGGATTTGTTGGCTCGCTATGGGGGAGAGGAGTTTGTCATTGTCTT
>SMDP01000639.1 GCA_012911965.1 Geitlerinema sp. P-1104 | reverse complement strand
GTGCCTGGAGTGCGCCGGGCGGTGTTGTCGCGGGAGACCTATCGTCTGCTCGATGAACTGCGGCGATTTCGGCATTTCAAGCGGTACTATTATGAGTTTGATTATGATTGGGGGCGATTGGACTATCTCAGGTCGGTGTATGACCAGGTGCGTCCGTTGATTGGGGCAGATTTGCAGGGGTATGTGGATTTTCTTTTGGTATTAGCTGATGAGCAGGAGTAGGTAATTTGGGGTGAAATAATGTGGGCTAAGTTGGAATAAACTTGTCCTCATTATACGTCTTGTGCTAGACTGTTAGGGTAGAGTAAAATAGGGAGTATAGGAAATTTTTATTCATTAGTTCTTTAGAAAATCCTCTCGCGGGGGCAGTTGTTAGTATAATTTTAGGTTGAGAATCAGGCGATCGCATCGCCTCAATTTAATCCCAATAGTGGGGATTGCTCTGGTGATGGGACAATCCCTTAACAGCTTTATAAACGATTGGTAGTACAGACATGATTCCGGTAACTCAAGCTCAGTCCAAAATTACCCTAGAGGAGTTTTTAGAGCTTCCTGAAACCAAACCCGCTAGGGAATACATCGACGGAAACATCGAGCAAAAGCCAATGCCTCAAGGAGAACATAGTACCTTACAAATTCGTCTGGGAACCGTGATTAATGAGGCTATCATTACGAGAAAATTAGGTCATGCTTTTATAGAGTTGCGCTGTACATTTGCGGGGCGCTCGGTTGTCCCCGATATCAGTGTCTTTACGTGGGAGCGCATCCCAAAAACTAAGGAAGGAAAAATAGCGAATCGTTTTGAGAGTCATCCGGATTGGGTAATTGAGATTTTATCTCCAGACCAATCGGCTAATCAGGTGATTCGGAAAATCTTATTTTGTATTCAGCAGGGAACTCAACTTGGATGGTTGATTGACCCCACAGATGAGTCAGTACTGATTGTTCAGCCCAACGTATTTCCCGAGATTAAACAGGGGGAAGACCGTTTACCGACCCTAGAGACGGTGGAAGATTTAGACTTATCAGCGCAAGAGCTGTTCTCGTGGTTGATAGTTCAATAAATGGAACACTTGTCGAATCCCGTTGTGGGGAGTTGGGGGAGGTTCAGTGACTCCAGACG
>SMDP01000638.1 GCA_012911965.1 Geitlerinema sp. P-1104 | reverse complement strand
GGTGGTCATCTCCCCCAAGGGCGAAATGTCTAAAATTTCGTTCCCCTCAAAGTCAGCCCAGTTGAGACTGGCGAGTTGAGGTAGGCTACTGAGGTCTTGTATTTCGTTATCACGAATATACAATTCTGTCAAGGCTTGCAAGGAGGATAATGGCTCGATATTGCGGATTTGATTGCCACTGAGATACAACTCATTTAAACCGGTCATCCCTTGCAAGCCATTGAGGTCAGCAATTTGATTATTATCCAGATGCAACTCATACATCTCAACCAGGGGCCGCAGCGGGGAAATATCTTGAATCTGATTCTGATTGAGGGATAGGGTTTGCAGATTGATTAAGCCCCTCAGGGCCGAAATATCGTCTATCTGATTTTCATTGAGGAATAAAAATCGTAATTCCTGCAACCTCCCGAGGGCTGAAATATCGTCTATCTGGTTCTCATTGAGGAACAAAACTCGCAAGTTCTCCAAGTCCTTAAGGGCAGAAATATCCTTAACCTGATTGCGATCGAGGTTGAGAAGACGCAGATGCCTCAGAGAGTCTAGGGCGGAGATATCCTCAATCTGGTTTAGACTCAGTAAGACTTCTTGCAATTGGGTCAAATCTTGCAAGGGGGAGATGTCCTCAATCTCATTGACGCTTAAATCCAGGCGCGTCAGATGCGTTAGAGAGGCGAGAGGGCGCAAATCGCTGAGGGATTGGGCGCTAAGGTTGAGATCCTCGATCTGATTGAGGTTCCCTTGCGCTTCCAAACAATCTTGGCTATCGGCGCGACGTAACATCACCTCAATGGTGCGTTGCGTCGTCTCTGGAAGGCGATCGCGCTGCTGACACCAGTGGGCGAACCCTTGGGAGTCTTTAGCCAGAGGGGAGGAGGATGGCTGTTTCGCCCGTTGCCACATCTGCCAATCCTGGGCCGACACCTCCGCCGCCAGAAGACCACTGGCGAGACAGGAGAGGGTCATCAGGTGTAATCCCCGGGTTAGGCGTTGGGTTAGGCGGTTAACACTCGTCACAGTCAAATTTAGAGTAGGTCGGGTTGAATCGGGGCTAGGCCTTCAGGAGTTGGATAATCCGATCCAGGGCCACGGAATGGGAGGCTTTAAACAAGACGCGATCGCCCTCCTGCA
>SMDP01000637.1 GCA_012911965.1 Geitlerinema sp. P-1104 | reverse complement strand
CGCTTTTTTAAGCAGGTGATTGAGAGGTTGCAGGAGGGCGATCGCTATCTGTTGTTGGAGGTGGAGTTACCCACTCCGGCGGATCCAATGACGCAGCGACGCTATGAGTTTTATCGACGACTAGGGGCGAAGTTTCTCCAGGATGTACGCTATATTTTGCCGCCACTGTCAGGGGGAGAGCCAACGGAGATGTGTTTGGCGATCGCTCCTGCCTATAAGACTCCTACCTTGGGGGGCGATCGGGTGCGTCAACTGCTCTGTCAGCTCTTCCAAGAGGTCTATGAGCATCCCTTAAGTGACCCACTGTTACAAGCCTGTTTAGAAACTGTCCCGGAAACTGTCTATTTAGTGTAATACCGTTCTTGCAGGGAATGAATGGTGGTAGCGACGAGTTCTGCGATAATGGTGGCGCGATCGTGAGCGGAGAGGGGCGATCGTAACTGGTTTAACAAATCGAGGGTCACCTGACAGTCCTCGGCCAGTTCCTCTAGGAGGCGATCGAGGGTCATATCTTCGCTTAACTGCACTCCGGTCTTGACTGGCATCATTATTCCTTCCCTAACCGCTTTTTCGCTCGTTGAATCCCGTGCTGAAACGCCGGAATTTCCTTACGCCAATGGTCAATGAGTCCTAAATTTGGAGCGTCGCGAGCCAACTCTCCATCTATTTTAACCTGATGCTCTTGGATGCGGCGTTCCAAGCTTTCGATAGACTTGTATAGCAAGCGAAGGTTCGCTTAGGACAATCTTTGCCGGAAAAGGGCAACCACAAGGGATTGCCCCTACGTCGTTTCTGTCCTATCTATCCCTGCTATTGCTATAGTCATGCCGTTTTCCCATAGATTAAACCCAAAAACAGGTAGGAGTTCCCTCCCACCTGCTTAGATCGGCTTTTAGACTCAGCTCAGCTTACGCCTTGGCGACCGCTTTCTCCTTCGCCTCATCCGAAGCCAGGAACTTCTCCAGTTCCGTCAACGCATCGGCATCCACCTTGGTCTGCATCGGACAGAACTTCGGTCCACACATCGAGCAGAACTCCGCCGACTTGTAGATATCTGCCGGAAGCGTCTCATCATGGTATTCCCGAGCGCGTTCAGGGTCCAGAGATAACTCAAACTGCTTGTTCCAGTCGAA
>SMDP01000636.1 GCA_012911965.1 Geitlerinema sp. P-1104 | reverse complement strand
AGTTTATCGCGGCATGGTGGAAGTCTGCCTAGAGTTGGGCCGATACCAGGATGCGATTGAATATGTAGACCGCAGTAAAGCCCGGAACTTGGTGGAACTCATCGCCACCCGTGACGCCTATCCAGAGGGCGTGATTCCCGAAAACATCCGCCAACAGTTGCAATCTCTCAAACTCGCCATTACCCAAGAAGAACGCCGCCTGCAACAAGAGAAAAACCCGGACTATACCTACCTCAACCAACTGCGGCAAGAAAAGCAGCAACTCGAACCCTACAAACTTTTGAATTTTCAGGCGATGCAAGGGTTGCTAGATGAGAAAACCGCCATTTTAGAATGGTACATCCTGCCGGGTAAAAAATTCCTCACCTTCACCCTCACTGCCCAAAGTCTCAACCTCTGGACATCTTCTAAAGAAGACGTAAAAAACCTCATAGACTGGACAATCAATTACTTTACTGACTACTACAAAAATAAAGACCAATGGTGCGAAACCCTAGCCCAAAGCCTGGAAGAACTCCCGAAAATCCTGCATCTGGATGAAATCCTGCAAAACCTGCGGCAAAACTTCCCCAACTGCCAACAACTTATCCTCATCCCCCACCTATTGCTGCACCTGTTCCCCCTTCATGCTTTACCCGTTACCACCGCAGAGGGTCAGGGCAAATTCCTCCAAGACCTGTTCCCCAAAGGTGTCACCTACGCCCCCAACTGCCAACTGTTGCAACAAGCCCAAAATCGGCAACGCCCCGACTTTAAGCAACTCTTCGTTATCCAAAACCCCACGGAAGACCTGGACTGGGCTGATGTAGAAATCGAAACCATCCGCACCCTCTTCCCCAACCGAGACACCCTCGCGAGGAACAACGCCACCACCGCCAAACTCCTGGACGAACAACACCAAAAACTCATCCGCCAAACCCATCACCTATTCTTCTCCTGTCACGCTGCCTTTAACCCCACCTCCCCCCTGGACTCTGGATTACTCCTGGCGGATGGAGTCCTCACCTTAGAAAACATCATCGCCAACCTGAACCTCAGTAATTGCAGCCTTGTCACCCTTTCCGCCTGCGAAACCGGACAAGTCGCCATTGACCAAACCGACGAATATATCAGCCTCTCCAGTGGCTTTATCCTGGC
>SMDP01000635.1 GCA_012911965.1 Geitlerinema sp. P-1104 | reverse complement strand
CAGAAAAGACGTAGGGGCGTACCCTTGTGGTCGCCCAGAAAAGACGTAGGGGCGTACCCTTGTGGTCGCCCTCTTCCGGCAGTAGGTAACAGGCTAGCTGCTTTGGATGTTGGGGGACATATTGGGGGGAAGGGATAGGGAGGTATCTTGTTGGGTTTCGCCGGCCCAGGCGCGGTAGTCGGCGATGAGATGGCGGGTTAGGCGCTGTTTGACGGTGTGCAGGACACTCGCCAGAACGGTGTTACCTGTGGCATCGATGATGGGTTTGGGGGTTAGCCATAAGGCGGGGGGCATATCCACCCCGACTTTGAGGTCGGCTTTCCCGTATAGGGTGGTTTTGCCGTTGTGGGTATAAGGTTCTAGCCGCCCGACTAAATCTAGGGAGAAGCGTTGGTTAATGTACTCGACGCCGCGAATTTCACAGCCGACGGAACGTAGCCGCACGGTTCCCTTGGCATCGGCCCAAACTCGCATATCGACGGTGGGTTGGAGGGTTAGGGTTAGGAAATGTAGGGGACGCATTTTTAAGCGGAAACAGTCAGGACTGAGAACGTCCACTCGCTTGGGATCGACAAGGGCTTTTACCAGTCGCTGGGGTTGCCGCAGGTAATGCTGAATGGGGACCGGTTGGTCTGGGACGGGAATCTCGACGGGGACAGAGGAGGAGAAGCGGCTACGCATAACATCCGCAAAAAAGCAACATCAAATAAACGGTTCTTAACAAAATTATACAATCAATGACCCGCTACGGCTATCCCTCTTAAGTTAGAGCCGGTCAGGTAAAACCTGAAAACCCTTTCAGAGAAAAGGCTTTGAGCGGTTCTCCGTGTTTTCCGATCCTACTGCACCATTTAGACTTCTTTGCCAAAACGTTACATTTTTTAGGGGCGATCGCGCAAATCTTAACAAATCTCCACAAAATTCCCCCGACAGCTATACCAGTGAGCGGTGCGTTCGGGTAGGGGCGAAAAATTTTTCGCCCCTACTTCCAATTGAACGCTCAACGCCAAGACCCCTTGCCAGCCGGAACACACCCTACCCCTATTGCCTAGGGCGCGCCACTTGCGGTACGCCCCTACGTTGTTTCTGTTCCCTGTTCCCTGTTCCCTGTTCCCTGTTCCCTGTTCCCTGTTCCCT
>SMDP01000634.1 GCA_012911965.1 Geitlerinema sp. P-1104 | reverse complement strand
ACCCCTAAACTGTGGGGAATGGCTCGGGGGGTGCGATCGCGCGATCGCAGTCGTTCCACTCCCTGAACCACTAATTGTGTGGAACCTCCCCCATCTAACATCATTACCGCTTGAGCGCCCAAGGCCCGTAGCACCCGGGCCGCTCGCAGTTGGGTGGCGGCGGGGGAGTTGAAAATCCAGAGGATTTCTGAGGTTCCGTCTTGGTTGCGATCGCCCACGCCGATAAAGGTACGCCCCACGGCCCGTTTAATGCCTTTATCGGCCCATTCATCCAGGCCCACCAAGAGATTGGGGATGGGGGAAAACAGAGGATTCTCGGGATAACCGACTTCAGGAAAGGGGAGAATCCAAGCCTGCTGGCCCTGGATAATCAGCATTTGCTTTTCTCCGGGATATTCTCCTAGGCCTGCGTAGCCGCCACTGTAGATAATCCCGTCAGCTTTGAGGGGAAAGGCTAGTTGTAGGGGACGGGAGCCGAAAAACTGACCATTGGTGACCGAAAAGGCGCGATCGCCCCAATGCTCCTCTAAATCCTGCCAATGGACTTGTATGGGTTGCGGGTCAATGGCAACGCTGACCCCAGTATCATATTGGGGATAGTTGCCCAGGTCATCAGCCCCCTCTCCCCAGTCTTGGACATGACGGGGGTCAAACAGTTGCAGGGATACCCCAGCACTTAAGTCCAGTTCCTGAACCCAATCAACGCCATTACCATAAAGCCGTAGGCCCGGTTCCTGGCGGATCACCTTAAATTTATAGGGGGGGTCTGTTGACAGGGAAACCGTTGCCAACAGGGTTGTGGTGAGGGTAAAGGCGATGAAAGCTGTCAATTGGGGTCTCTTTGTTTTAGTCTGGTGAGAGGACTAGCCCTTGAGGTTGTCCTCTCAGGTTCCGAATCTCTCGATTGTAGGAGAGTTGTCTTGAAACACGCAACGCGGCCTGGCCCATCGTCTCAGTCCCCTCCCTCCCCCATGGTTGATGACATTCCCGAAGCATTACGCGATCGCCCCCTTGAACGCCCCTCGGGGACTCCAACCACCTCAGAAGCGGCGGGGATGCCTCTTCTTTTCCTCATTTTTGCCCTTACTGCCAGCGTCGCCCTGGGGGGGTTAGGTTGGTATCTTTGGCAAAATCAGGG
>SMDP01000633.1 GCA_012911965.1 Geitlerinema sp. P-1104 | reverse complement strand
ACCCCTAAACTGTGGGGAATGGCTCGGGGGGTGCGATCGCGCGATCGCAGTCGTTCCACTCCCTGAACCACTAATTGCGTCGAGCCACCCCCATCTAACATCATCACCGCTTGAGCGCCGAAGGCCCGCAGCACCCGAGCCGCTCGCAGTTGGGTAGCGGCGGGAGAGTTGAAAATCCAGAGGGTTTCTGAGGTTCCGTCTTGGTTGCGATCGCCCACGCCGATGAAGGTACGCCCCACGGCCCGTTTGATGCCCTTATCGGCCCATTCGTCTAAGCCAACGAGGAGATTGGGAATTGGCGAAAACAGGGGATTCTCAGGATAGCCGACTTCTGGAAAGGGCAAAATCTGGGCCTGCTGGCCCTGAATCATCAGCATTTTCTTTTCTCCGGGATATTCCCCTAATCCCGCATAACCGCCACTGTAGATAATCCCGTCAGCCTTGAGGGGAAATGCCAGTTGTAGGGGCTGAGAGCCGAAAAACTGACCATTCGTGACCGAAAAGGCGCGATCGCCCCAACGCTCTTCTAAATCCTGCCAATGGACTTGTATCGGTTGCGGGTCAATGGCGACACTGACCCCAGTATCATATTGGGGGAGGTTGCCCAAGTCATCGGCTCCCTCCCCCCAATCTTGCACATGACGGGGGTCAAACAATTGTAGGGACACCCCAGCACTCAAGTCCAGTTCCTGAACCCAATCCACCCCATTGCCATACAGCCGGAGTCCCGCTTCCTGGCGGACAACCTTAAACTTATAGGGGGGATCGGTTGACAAGGGAACCGTAGTCAACAGGGTTCCGGAGAGGGTGAGGGCGATGAAAGCTGTCAATTGGCGTCTCTTTGTTTTACTGTGGTGAGAGGTATAGCCCCTTGGGGTTGTCCTCTCAGGTTCCGAATCTCTCGATTGTAGGAGAGTTGTTTTGAAACACGCAACGCGGCCTGGCCCATCGTCTCAGTCCCCTCCCTCCCCCATGGTTGATGATATTCCCGAAGCATTACGCGATCGCCCCCTTGAACGCCCCTCGGGGACTTCAACCACCTCAGAAGCAGCGGGGATGCCCCTTCTTTTCCTCATTTTTGCCCTTACTGCCAGCGTCGCCCTGGGGGGGTTAGGTTGGTATCTTTGGCAAAATCAGGG
>SMDP01000632.1 GCA_012911965.1 Geitlerinema sp. P-1104 | reverse complement strand
TTTCTAGGTTTTCAGTGCGCAGGCGCGACCTAACCTGGAAGAATAAGACCTGTTGTTCACTGACTTGTTCCACCACATGACGGTTGCCCTCCACTTCGAGAATTTCACTGGAGACAATGTTGGGCAAAAAGTGGCTAAAACGGCCATAATCAGCAATGACTGACCAGATATCCTCAGCCGAGGCCTCTAGGTTCACGCTCACCGTGTAACTGGCATCCTCGTTGCGGGTGATGTCAATCTCTTGCCCCACTTCGGGGGACTCGGTCTGATTACGGACCATCCGAGGCAATGACTCTAGGGCGATCGCCCTAGGGATTAAACTCGGTATAAACAGGAGGGAGAGGCTCACCAATCCCGGCAGTAATGGGTTGAACAACAGGATACGGCGACCCTTAACCCGAGTATTGTCTTTCATGGAGGCTCATCGGTAAACTGAAGATGGACAGGGGGTTATGTTGAGAATCCCCTAAGACTATATTTTAACATTTCTTTAAACAAAACTCAGGAACCTTCCAAGCCTGAAGCCAACGATACAGTATGATTTCTGCCAAGCTCGAACAAATCGCTCATCGGGGTTTCAGTGCGATCGCCCCCGAAAACACCCGAGTAGCCTTTGCTAAAGCGCGACTCGCGGGGGCTGATTCCCTAGAATTTGACCTCAGACTGACTCAGGATGGGGTTCCCGTGGTCATTCACGACGAAACCCTCGATCGCACCACCCGAACGCCAGGACGCATTTGTGACATCACCTGGCAACAGATGCAAACTCTCGATGCTGGGAGTTGGTTTAACGAGACATTTCAGGGGGAATCCATCCCGAGTTTAGAGCAAGCCTTGGAGGAGGTGGCCCAATTCCCCCAATTTGCCTATCTTGATATTAAGTCAGATCCAAGTTGGACGAGCCAGGCCATTGATCGCGTCTTGGAGATTATCCAATCCTATCAATTGGGCGATCGGTGTTTTGTCTGTTCCTTTGATACGGCTCTCCTCGCCAGCTTTCGGGAGAAATCTCCCCACTGTCACCTAGGCTATCACACCCTCACCGCAACCGAGATTCAGCAACGTCTTCCCGACGCGGCCGAAGTGGGTGGAGTCTTATTAAGTTTATATAAACCCTTACTCGAAGACCCCAATTTAAGC
>SMDP01000631.1 GCA_012911965.1 Geitlerinema sp. P-1104 | reverse complement strand
TCGCTGTTCAGGATGATATAAATCCCTCGCTGCTCGCAACCGTCCATCTTCACAGCGAATCAAACGAGCCTGTTGCAATTTTCGCCATAATCGTAAAGATTGAGGCTCTAAATCTTCCCAAGAGAAGTTATCCCGAATCCAAGCCAAAGCCATTCGTTGTTCCTGTTCTGAGAAATAGGGATATTCTTGTAGTAAGCAGTCTTCAATAAAGGTCAATGGATCTAGTTCAGGGATTTCTAAGGCTTCGAGGAGAGGCTTCCAGGAATGACCGTCTTGTTCGACCTTTAATAGCGTGAACTCAATATTGAGATTGGGAATATCCCAACCCGTTGCAGGGAGATATAGATCGGGGCGATCTAGAGTTGTTAGTTCGCCATTTGTTGTGATAAAAATTGGAAGTTTAGGGAGTAGATTCCAATGATTTTCGCTATATTTACAATCTCCTTCAATGAACTTAGAAAGAGATAAATATTCCAGTAATTTTGCTGAATACCGAGGATGATAAGGTGGCAAATCTTCAGCCGGTCGATAGCTCAACAAGCGGACGATACTATTTGCACTCAAGTAGCGAATCAATGTATTCGGCTTTGCTGTAAATAAACTCGCAAATTGAGTATAGAGTGCATGGCTGACGTCGATAACTTTAATTCCGAAATATTGCAACGTGTCTGAGTCGAGAATTGCAATATCATGGAAAGGCAATAAAGGCATCTCCACTTGATGTCCCTGATACAGCCGTCCATCAGACGCCGGAATTAGTGGTATTTTCGATAATTCTTCCAAGACTCCGTCATTCTGGCTTCTAGTCCTGGATTTTAATCCATGGTGACGGAAATACTGAAAAACTTGAACCAACCAATCTTCATTGGGAAACTCAATTCCCTGAGGCTTCCAAAGATGTCCAGACTCAATTCTCTGCTCTCGAAAAACTTGCACCAACTTTTGTGCCGCCTTCAGAGCATCCAACGATAAAATTTCTGAACATTTGCAGGCGTTAAAAATTTGCCTGACCTTTGAATGCAAAAACCAGCCAGGATATTGATAAAATAAGGCTTTTATTTGCTCATCCGCTCGATACACCACCCCCGAAGGATTAAAACCAAAGACCTGCAAACGATTATTAGACAAGAGTGCCAGCGGTAATCC
>SMDP01000630.1 GCA_012911965.1 Geitlerinema sp. P-1104 | reverse complement strand
AATCTCAACGCTCAAGTGGGGTTATGTCGTCCGGGGGATTTTGGGGCCGATGTGTGCCACCTGAATCTCCATAAAACTTTCTGTATTCCCCATGGTGGTGGGGGTCCGGGAATGGGACCGATTGGGGTTGCGGCCCATCTGTTGCCCTTTTTACCGGGTCATTCTCTCGTGTCTCCCCAGTCTCAGCCTCAGCTTCAGGGAATTGGCGCGATTTCGGCGGCCCCTTGGGGAAGTGCCAGTATTTTGCCCATTTCCTGGATGTATATTGCCATGATGGGGGCGGAAGGACTCACCCAGGCGACTGGCTTGGCGATTCTCCATGCTAATTATCTGGCCCAGCGACTGGATAAGGTCTATCCGGTGTTATATAAGGGCAACTCGGGACGGGTGGCCCATGAATGTATTTTGGATTTACGACCGTTGCGCAAGTCGGCGGGGGTCACGGTGGAGGATGTGGCGAAGCGGTTGATGGATTATGGCTTCCACGCACCGACGATGTCTTGGCCCGTGGCGGGGACGATGATGGTGGAACCGACGGAGAGTGAGTCGTTGGCGGAGATGAACCGTTTCTGTGAGGCGATGATTGCGATTCGCGGCGAGATTGAGGCCATTGAGTGGGGTGAGGTGGATGAGGGGAATAATCTCCTCAAAAATGCACCCCATACGGCGGAGTCGTTGTTGTCTGGGGAGTGGGAGCGTCCCTATTCTCGGGAACAGGCGGCCTATCCGGCGCTTTGGTGTCGCGAGTCGAAGTATTGGGTTCCGGTGGGCCGGATTGATGCGGCGTTTGGCGATCGCAATTTGGTCTGTTCTTGTGTGGGGATGGAGGCTTATGGGGATATGCCGGTGGAAACGGTTGAGTCAGTGGAAGTGGTGGAGGAGACGGAGGTGGTGAATCCGCGTCCGATGGAGTTGTTTTTAGGGGATGGAGGGAACGAATGAGACCGTTACTGTTGAAGTTGGATCAGGTTGAGTTCACCGATGAGCAGTTTTATCAACTCTGTTGTAATCATGATGAACTGCGGTTTGAGCGATCGCCCCAAGGAGACTTAATTATTATGCCCCCGGTTGGTGGAGATAGTGGAAACCGAGAAGCTGAATTAACGATTGATTTAGGAGTCTGGAACCGTCAAACGGGACTGGGGTA
>SMDP01000063.1:15093-20523 GCA_012911965.1 Geitlerinema sp. P-1104 | reverse complement strand
CGATCGCGCCGAGACAGCATCACCTGTTCAGTCCGGCTAATGGTTCGCAGCAGAATCGCCCCCACAATCAGGGACAACACCAGCAGCAACATCACCGCCGTCGGCAGGACAAACCCGGCCATTCGCCGCTGAGAACGACGGCGGCGGGGTGGGGCCAGCCGCTGCAATAGACGACGCACTTGGCGAGCAAATTGGGTATATAACCGCTTGCCGGTGTTGCGTAACCAACGTTTTATGGGAGTCCAGATGTGGGGGTTAGCCATAGTTTTAAATTAACTCGGCAGATGCGATGTGCTGAGAGAACGAGCGAGAACGACAGGACAATCCAGGAAAATATAATCTGACGCTGACTGGGGACTTTAAAAACTTAACGATAGAAGTGGGGACATAACAATGTTTTTAGAGACCGTCCTACCCTAGTCTTAACCGATCCTGACCGAGAACGCCAAGAGAGAATCTACGGATGTACCTCTAGCCTACCCAGCTTCACCGGAAAATCGATCAGTAGGGGGTAAAACCCCTCGCCGCTGCATCTCCGTAGTTACACGGAACATCTCTAGAGTCAGGGACTCCCCCAACGCTAGTATTGCCTAGGCCTCTGACTGTTGGCAAAAACAAACCGGGAGATTGCCTAAACAACCCCCCGGTCTTCTCAAACCACGCAACGGATGCCCTAAAACTTGTTTAAGTTCAGTCCGGCTTCCTTGGCGACTGTTGCCAGTCCCTTGCGTTGAATGGTTTTGATCATCTTGGTAGAAACCCGTAGGCGCACCCAGCGATTCCCCTGAGGCCACCAAAAACGCTTCCATTGCAGGTTCGCTTCCTGAAGCCGTTTGGTGCGACGGTGCGAGTGGGACACCGCATAGGCGTTGTTGGCTTTTTTTCCACTGACTTGGCATCGACGTGCCATAACCGAAAATCTCCTTGACGAACAAATGAGGCTGAGTCTTAATTGGGCTTAGCTACAAAAAACCCAGCTTTTCATCCTACCATAATCTGGCCCTAATTTAGCTCAATCATCCATCTGCCACGGCTCGGTGATATTCCCCTCGTCCAAAATCCGCTTGGGACGCAACACCAGCAACAACTGGCCCAAAATCGTCAGACTCGGGGCCTCCTCAAACCAAGCTAAGCGCACCTGCTGCCCCTCTTGCACCAGGAAATAGCTATTTTCATCCCAATCCCGTTGCCCCCGGTCAATGGCGACAATCACCGTCTCCCGAACGCCCCCGGCAGAGTTAGGCAAACTCTCACTGGAGGTTAACAACGCCACCGGGTCCCGCGCTTTTAAGACCACCTGCCAGCCGGGAACGGGAACACAGGCACTGTCACTGGGGAGACGGGTAATCTGGAACGGCTCTTCAGGGGCGATCGCCGCCACGGCTTCAATCTCCGCTGCCGTCAAAGGCATCTCCCCGGCAAAGGGCAACAGGCGCGGTAACTCCTCACTACTTTCCGGGCGATATAAGGGTAGCAGCGGCGCTTGTCGGGGCGCGGGGGCCGCTAAATTCTGGAGGAGAGCCTCCAACTTCTGACGGGCCGCATCACTCTCAACAAAGCGCAGTCCCTCAGCAATCAACCGGGCCCGTTGGGAGAGATCCCGTTGCCGTTTGGCCTGTTTCCAACATTGATAGGCCACTGCATCCCCCGGATGGCGGCTAAACCCTTCGGGAATCTGAGCTAAACAGGCCACCGCCTTGATATCATGGCTCAGACGATGGGCCCCATCCATATCCAAGCGTTTCTGAGCCGCTAAGGTTGCCGCCTCCAACCGTTGCCGCTGATTGAGAATCCGCAACTCATAGAGGACATCACTACGGGGTCCCTCACAGTAGGCCAACACCTCCGGCGATGCCTGACCCTCGACAATACTGTCATAGACCTGAGCCGCGACAATCACCTGATTCTGAACTAGGGCTTCAATCCCCGTATCCTCGAAAATATCCGCCGCTGCATAGCCGGCATCCTGGAGTTGCTTACAGAGTTTCCCCCAGTGAATCCAGTTCCCTTCCTTATGACGGAGCGATCGCAAAATCTCGCGGACCTCCTCATCGCTTAGTTTTTGTGGCTCAGGCTTCTGTTCAGTCATCGTCAATCAGCATTCTTGATACAATCATCGTAAGCACGATTTAAGGCCAAACACTAGCCCTAGGCAATTTTCCGACAAACCTTTTCCCGCTCCCCTGTCCGTCGCACCTCCGCAAGACCCAAATCTTCATGTCTCAGACCCCTCTCAGCCGCATTCCTGCTTCTGTTCCCAAACAACGGAAACGCCTCAAGTACCAAGATACCGCCCTGGGTATGGTATCGACCCGTAGCTTTCCGGCGATCGTCGGTACGGCTGACATGATGGTCAAGTCCGCCGATGTGGTTCTCGTGGGCTACGAGAAGATCGGCGCCGGCTATTGCACTGCCATTGTACGAGGACGCTATCCCGATGTCCGCCTGGCAGTCGAAGAAGGCGCCAAAACCGCCGAACAGTTCGGACAACTCATCTCCAAATCCACCATTGCCCGCCCCATGCCCAACCTAGAGGTGATCTTCCCTCTCGGCAGCCGCCTCGTGGAACTGTGCAATCAACAACGGGGCTATTCCCGCCTCAGCAACCGGGCCATTGGTTTATTGGAAACCCGAGGCTTTCCGGCTATGGTGGGGGGCGCTGATGCCATGCTCAAGTCGGCCGATGTGCAACTGGCCGCCTATGAAACCATCGGTGATGGACTCTGTACGGCCATTGTTCGAGGGACTGTGGCCAATGTGGCCGTGGCCATTGAGGCGGGGATGCACGAAGCCGAACGCATTGGCGAACTCCACGCCGTGATGGTCATTCCCCGACTGTTAGAAGACTTAGAAAACGTCTTACCTGTGGCCAGCTACTGGCTTGATGAAGCAGAACAACCCTTGCCCGTCCTCGTCTCCTCGCCGGTGGAAACGGAGCAGGCTAAACCTATTGCTTTACCGGCTCTGGAAAAAGTCCCGGTGGAAATCGAGGAACCCATCCAACAACCTGAAGAGGAACAGATCGAAGAACTGATTGCCGAACCCTTGCCCGCCCCCAGACAAGACCCTCCAGACTTTGAGTTAGATTAGGCGGAGTGGCCGTCCGCCGTCCCCGGCCTAACGAACCATGGGAACCGGTAGCGCCTGCTCAGACTTGGCCTGAGAGGCATTATAGCCCTTAGCCGGGAGTTGACATTGAATTGAGGCTTGACTGACCGGTAGGCGCATAAAGAAATGGGTTCCTTGATGTAATTGGGAGTCATAGCTGAGTTGTCCGTGGTGTTGTTGCACAATAATTTGATAGGCAACAGCCAGCCCTAATCCCTTGCCCTGGCCAACGGGTTTCGTGGTGAAAAAGGGATCGAAGATCTTACCGTTGAGATTGGTATCAATCCCCACGCCGTTATCGACAATTTCCACCTCAACCCAGCAGGAGTCTAAGGAACGAGTGCTAATCGCGAGTTTAGGCGTCCAATTTTCATCCTGTTGGCAGGCTTGCGATCGCCTCAAAATTGCATCCAGGGAATTTTCCAAGATATTAAACAGCGCCTGATTAATTAAGCCAATATCTCCTTCAATGTTGGGCAGTTCCCCATACTGTTTCTCAATGGGCATCACGGAGATGCGGCCTTGAGCATTATGTAGCCGGGGCTGCAACATCGAAAAGGCCAAGTCGAGAGCATGATGCAGATCGATTTTATGAATACCACTGCGCTCCTGGCTGGAAAACTCCCGTAGGGCAATGACAATTTCGCGAATCCGCTCTGAGCCTTCTTTCATAGAACCGAGCATGTTCTCTAAATCCGCCATCACGAAATCAAAGTCAATGTCTTCGAGAGCGCCTAGGAGTTGATCCCGTGAGAAGTTCTCATCACTGCGGATCTGTTGAATCAGGTGAGAAATATCACGGGTATATTCTTTAATATGACTTAGATTGCCGTAAATAAAACTAATCGGATTATTGATTTCATGAGCAACACCTCCCACTAAACGTCCCAAACTCGACATTTTTTCACTTTGCACGAGCTGAACTTGAGCTGCTTGCAAATCATGTAAAGATTGAGTCAATTGTTGGTTGAGATGATTCAACCGCAAGCCGGAGCGGACTCGTGCGAGAAGTTCTTCAGTTTCAATGGGTTTAGAAATAAAATCATCAGCTCCAGCATTGAGACCACAAACGCGATCATCGAGATGTTCCCGAGCGGTGAGCAGAATAAAAAAGGTTGCTTCGAGCTGTGGTTCTGCTTTGACTTGACGACAGAGATCAACACCATTGATTTTCGGCATCATCCAATCACAAATAATAAGATTGGGGCCGTGCTGACTTGCAAGTTCCCAGCCTTGTTGTCCATCGTCAGCCATGAGAACATCATGACCTTCACCTTCGAGGAGGTCTTGTAGAACCAGCTGCGTCGTTATCTCATCATCGATAACTAAAATAGTAGCCATACTTGTTACACACTTACATCGGTAGTTGGGAGGATCGCAATGGGAACGTCAGACTGGGACAAAAAGGTACAGCTCAAGGAACGCAATCGGGGGGAGATCTTGAAATTATCATTGGGTCATGACAACTCCAAGGTCTCCATAAACTGATTGATGTCTTGCCACTGAATCATCAGCTCATTGAAACGAGTTTGAACCGCCGCTAAGTCCTTCTCTTTGGCGGACTTTTCTAAGGCCGCCGATTGCTCGGACATTAGGGTCGCTCCGACGTTAGCGGCGGCTCCCTTCATTCGGTGAGCCATCTCCATCAGGCGATCGCCATCCTGTTCATCGAGAGCGATCCTCAGGCTCTCTAAATCCGCTTCTGTCGCATCAACGAATGCTTTTAACAGACGCTTTTGTAAGGATACTTTCCCTCGGGAGACCCGCGTTAAACGTTCTAAATCTAAAGGGCTTTGCGGCGCTGGGGTATCTCGGTTCATCTCGGCATTCTCCAGACAAGATTCAGCCTCAGGTACACCCTCTGTCAAGACGTGAGTTTTCGCAGGTTCTCCTGCGGTGGAGGGATGAGATGGGTGTGCGATCGCCGCCTGTGATGGAGCATCATAAGCAACCTGGGCATTGGCATCAGCGATGCTGTGGCTCATGGTAACAAATTCAGCGTCGGTTGACGAGTGATCGCGCACTTGGGCAGGCGTACTTGTCCAACGTTTGAGAGTTGCTAACAACACATCCCAATCCACAGGTTTCGGGATGTAATCATCCATTCCGGCTTCGAGACATTGTTCTCGGTCTGTGGGCATAGCATGAGCCGTTAAGGCAATCACAATGGTATGGCGGCCCGGCGAAGATGGACTATTCTGCTGTGCTTCCCGACGACGCAGCTCACGGGTGGCTTCATAGCCATCGAGAACAGGCATCTGACAATCCATTAAGATTAAATCATACGTATTGTCACGCCAAAGGTTTAAGGCCTCCTGCCCG
>SMDP01000063.1:7948-14821 GCA_012911965.1 Geitlerinema sp. P-1104 | reverse complement strand
AGCCTCTGCTGTGGCCCGATCCTTAAAGTTACTCATCACGACAATTTTGGTCATGCGTAACAAGGGATAGGCACGAATTTCGTTGAGGAAATTTTCCCGGTCAATATCCGATAGTTGTAGATCCAGAATCAGCACATTATAGGGGTGCGATCGCTCCGCTGACTCCTTCAAGGTTTCTAGGGCATTGGTTCCCGTTCCCACTTCCGTAATCTGACTGATACCCCAAGACTGCACCAAATAGCGCACCGATTGGCGAGTTGTTGCATTTTCGGCTGCCACTAACAGGCGCAGGCGACTGATATTCAGGGGCATTTGGGGCAGGGCCGAGGAGGGGGTAGAGTCGGCTAATTCCAGAGGAACAGTGAACCAAAAAATCGAGCCAATTCCCTCAACACTTTCGACACCAATTTCCCCATTCATCAAATGAACCAATTGCTGAGAGATAGCTAACCCCAACCCCGTTCCACCATACTGACGGGTGGTGGAGGCATCCACCTGAGAGAAGGACTGAAAGAGTTTACCCTGAGCCTCTTTGGCAATGCCAATGCCGGTATCGCGCACAGCAAAGCGAATGGTAGCTGAGTGGTGGTTCTCAGACTGTAGGGCCGCCTGGATCACCACTTCACCTCGTTCGGTAAACTTAATGGCATTACCCACTAAATTGAGTAACACCTGGCGCAAGCGAGCCGGATCACCCCGGAGATGGCGGGGAACATCGGGGTCAATCAAGGTAGCCAGTTCCACCCCGCCCTTATCCTCGACTTGGGTAGCCATAACATCAACAATATCCTCAATGCAGCGATCTAAGTCAAAATCAATGGCATCGAGTTCCATTTCCCCGGCTTCGAGCTTGGAGAAATCCAGGATATCGTTGATTAGAGTCAATAGATGTTGGGCACTGCGGGAAATCATTGAGACATAATCCCGTTGTTGTCGCTTCAACTCGGTGCGACTCAACAGGCTCGTCATGCCCATGACTCCATTCATGGGGGTGCGAATTTCATGACTCATGTTGGCCAGGAACTCAGCCTTAAATTGGGCGGCTCGTTCAGCCTCTAGGCGGGCCTTGACCAGATCATCAATGCGATCAGTCACCGTAATCACCCCACCAATCGCCCCATCGCTGTCATACCAGGGATGAATTGCCGATCGCAGATAGACGGTTTGCCCGTCTTCACGCTGCCAAACGACTTCAGGCTCGCTAATGACTTGCCCCCCTAAGGCCTCCTCATGGGCCTGACGGCGATCGCTGGGTAAATCCGGCAACACCTCATAGAGAGACTTGCCTAAGAGGTCCAGACCTTGGAGATGATAATCACTGAGCCATTTTTCACTATAGGCGACGTGGCGCAGATCCTGGTCAAACATGGCCATGGCCACAGGGGCATTGGTCACCACTTGTCGCAACTGCTGTTGTTCCCGTTCCAGAGAAATCACCGCCCGCTGGGTTTCTCGATGGAGATGAGCCTGAGTCAGCGCGATGGAAAGTTGGGCGACAACTCGCCGCATCAGGTCTTCTTCATTTTGATTGATGGGGATGGGCAGGCCATGATGACAGAGAAGATAGCCGGGAGTTCCCAAGCGATGGACGACAGGAAAGGCGGAGTAATGGCCCTGATGCAGGGTGATGGATTCCCCTTGCGGTTGACGAATCAGGGTCAGGGTTTCCCCATTACGCAGTTGACTGTCGAGATCTTTATCAGGATTAGCAGACTCAAAATGGCTACTGTCGGTAAATAAACGACTGTCCTGGGGGTGACGGTAGACTAAATGCAGGGATTGCTGAGCGCGGTCGTACCAGGCAAAGGCGATCGCATCGAAGACCAGTAAGTCGGTGAGTTCTTCTAGGGTTGGGGGTAAGGTTTTATCGAGATCTAGGGAGGTATGCAGCCGACTGGTGAGTCCGTTGAGGAGGGCTTCCCGTTCCGCTCGGGCCCGGGACTGTTCCCCGTAATTGATTTGTCGTCCTGCCAGAATCGTGGCTATCCCGACGATGACCCCAAGAACACCGGCAAGTAGGTTGAGGGATTCGAGTTGCGTCTCAATGTTCTCTTTGGGAATGATTAAGACAACCGTCCAGTTGAGCGACTCAATACGGTAGTGAGCAAAATAGATAGGTTGTTCATTGAGAAGTCCCCGTTGTAAGACCTCGGGATTGAGGTCTGGCATCAGCAGGGAGGCAAGGTCCTGGCTAATGTCAGGGGATTGGAGTTCCAGGGATTCCGGGAGATTCTCATCGAATCCTAGGGTTGTGACGGGGTTATTCTCAGAGTCGAAGGCGATCGCATAACTGTTGTCTCCGTATTGAATGCGATTCAACGTGGCGATGAACTCCTCGATACTAATACCACCGATTAAGGCCCCCTCCGGCGGAAGTTGTGGGTTATCTGGATCGCTCCAGAGGGGGATAGCAAAGCCAATCAGGGGTTCACCAATGGCTCGACCGATAATCGGGTCGCTAAAGGTGATACGCCCCTCCTCCATGGCGGTGCGAAAGTGGGAGCGATCGGCCATGTCCCCGCTTTGTTGTTGATGATTGAGGAATTCTCCCTCGGGATTGGCCACGGCCAAGCTAATGAAGGTTTCGAGGCGTTCGACTTCCTGAGCTAAGTAGGGTTGGATTTGCTCCCAATCTCCTGAACGTAAGGTGGGACTGTTAGCCAGGGTTTCTAAGTAGTCCCGCTTATTCTGAAACCAATCGTCGAGTTCCTGTCCCCCCTCCCGAACTTCATTGATGGCTCCCTGACTAATATTCTGGAGCAATAACTCACGCACCAGTTGGTAACTGACCCAAGCTGTCAGGCTGACCCCCAGGGCAAGACTGCCAAAAATCCCATACACCAGTAGGTTACGGGGACGCCACCCCGATTGGTGTCGTTGTCGCCAGCACCGCCAGATTTTTTGAGGTTGTAGATAAGTCATAAGCCAAGGGTCGGACAGATGAGGCAAGGTCATGGGACTCTGAATGAGGGGGATAGCGAGACAGAATGCTAGAGGACTTGTCTCGTGGCCTACAACCCCAACAGTGGAGCGACCCATTCCGAACGCCTCATGCAGTTGTGTGGGTCAACCCTAAGGGTTGCAGAGGCTCTGAATCCAGAAGTCTGCCGACAGATCTTTGCGGATAATGGTTGAGCCTTGCTCAAGTTTAATATTCTTTTTAGATTTGAATATAGATTTTAACAGAGATAACACCGATCGACAATTGAGAGTCCCCAACAAACAAGGCTAAATGCCCCCAAATTTCCCTTAGACCAAGCATTTCCCAGGGAGATCGACTCAAATTTACTGGCAAAAATGAACGCAATGGCCCTAAGCCTAGATGATGGTGTCGTCCTCACCGTTGATGGGAATTTCAATAATAAATTCAGTTCCAACCCCCGGTTTGGACTTGACCGTTAAATCTCCGCCATGATTTTCAACAATAATCTGGTAACTCACTGAGAGTCCTAATCCGGTTCCTTTCCCGGGTGATTTTGTGGTGAAAAAGGGGTCAAAAATTCGCCGACGAATTGGCTCAGCAATTCCGACGCCATTATCGGCAATGCGAATTGCAACTATTTCATTGTTAATCTGTTGAGTTAAAATGGCGATCGCCGGTTTTTTGTAGTCTGGTTTTACACTGTTTTTTTCATCACTTAAGGCATCTAAAGAATTGTTGATCAAATTCATAAACACCTGATTTAGTTCTGCGGGATAGCAGTTGATTCTTGGGAGCTTTTTGAACTTTTTGATAATCTTTATTTCTTGTCCAAAACTGGTCTTAAAGCGGTGTTTAAGTAGCCAGAGAACACTTTCGAGTCCTTCGTGAATATCAACAGTTTTACGTTGTGCCTCATCTAATCTAGAAAAAATCCGCAACGACTGGACAATTTTACGAATGCGGTCAGTTCCCGTCTTCATGGAATTGATCAGATTAGGTAAGTCTTCGAGAATGAAGGGAAGATCAATATCCTCAATACGCTCTGCGATCGCTTCTGACTCCCGTGTTTCATCCTGTTGATAGAGTTCAATCAACCCCATCAGGTCTTGGGTATAGTCACGAACATAGCTGAGATTCCCATAAATAAAATTCACAGGATTGTTAATTTCATGGGCGACTCCAGCCACCAGTTGCCCCAATCCGGCCATCTTTTCACTGTGAATGAGTTGGGTTTGGGTTTTCTGTAAATCTTGTAAGGTTTGGGCCAGACGGCGTGCTTGCATTCGGGTTTGTTCGAGGAGTTCAGCTTGTTGGAGGGCAACCCCTAAATGTTCACTAATCTGAGCTAACAAATCAATATCAGAGCTGTCCCAAACCCGAGGTTGAGCATTGTGATAGGCCGCAAGGAGTCCCCAGAGTTGGCTACTTTGGTAAATGGGGACGATGGCGTAGGCTTGGCATTGGTAAAGTTGTAACACCTCTTGGTAGGCGGGAGCAAAATGGCTAAGTTTGACATCTTCGACGGTAAAAACGCAGCGATGTGGTAATTTTTCGGGATTTTGCTCGCGTTTGCTGCCCTTGTGTCCCTTAATAAGCTCTTGCATCTTGGAACATAGGGCCAGATTGGTTTGCAGTTGGGGTGTTGTGGTTTGTAATTCCAGTAAATGGACCCAACCCGGACTGACGGATTCAGCCACAAACTGTCCAGTCCAGTCGGGGTTGAAGTAATACACCGCCACGCGATCGACATCGAGTAATTGGCGGACTTCGTGGGTCGTGGTGCTGAAGATGGTATCAATATCGAGCGATCGCCGAATTTTTTCCACGGTGACAGCCAAGGTTTTCTCTCGTCGGGTGGCTTTGGCGAGTTTGCGGGCCTGATCTTGAGTGCGTTGGAAGAGTTCGGCTTGTTTGAGGGCCACACTGAGGTTCACACTGACGCGATCGAGCAGTTCAATATCGTCGAGGTTCCAGGCTGTCTGCTCCTGGCTATGGCTGGCACAGAGTAACCCCCAGAGAACCTCCCCTTGCAAAATGGGGACAATGGCCGAGTCGGGGGAACCATGTTCTTCGAGAATTTGGGCTGGGGATTTTCCTTGCTCTGACAAGGGAATGGTTCCCGGATTTTCGATCAGATCCTTGTAAGCAGGAGTAGGGAGCTGATGGCCAGGTTCTGGCTTTATCATGGGCTTAACGGTGTTTGGCGCTGATGTAGCACCGCGCCCGAGCAGGATCTGTCGGGAGTAGCTCTGAGAGGGGGAGGGCTGGGATTTAATCAGGCGGGGGTGGCCCGATTGCACCGACTCAGCGACAAACTCGCCGCTAAAGTCAGGATAGAAGCGATAAATGGCAATTCGGTCGGCGCCGAGTAACTGACGTAACTCTTGGGTGGTGCTGTCGAAGATTTCTTGTAGTTCTAGGGATTCACGAATCCGAGCAATGGCATTGGCCAGGGCGTTCTGGCGCTCAATTTGCAGACGCGCCTGAGCCAGCGCCGCCGATTCCTCTGGGGCGGTGCTGGTTTGGCTGGGGTCTAAAATTTGTTTGAGGCGCTCAAATGCTGCATCATCTTGGCAACACGATCGCACTTCATCCCATTGATCGAGATTCAACATGGAACGTTTGGGGTCGCTTACCAGTGAGAGCTGATGTCATAGGTTGACTCAGTGAAGGAGAAACCCGGCACCGCACCCGTTCGGGTTGGTATCGGGAGGAGTTCACAACGGTGGCAAGCGTATCTTGACCTAAAGGTTAGGACAGGGTTGCCTGAGACATTGCCCTGATCACTCGCCTATATCTTAGCGGCCGCCGTGGAATTTTCGTTGTGTTGTCGATGACGAGTTGAGGATTGGTTAATGGGAATCTCTAGGCGAAATTCCGTCCCCACTCCCAACTCTGAACGACATTGAAAGGAACCGTGATGTTTCTCCGTGATAATCTGATAACTAATCGATAGCCCTAAACCGGTGCCAATGCCCACGGGTTTGGTGGTAAAGAAGGGGTCAAACACCTGCGATCGCAGCTCCTCAGGAATCCCACAGCCATTATCGGCAATGGTAACGGCAACTCGGTTTTGGCCCAGCTGTTCCGTCTTAATGCGGACGGTGCGCTCGGCTTTATTCGGCTCAAAGGGATCGAGGGCATCAATCGCGTTACTAATCAGGTTCATAAACACCTGATTCAGTTGACCGGCATAACATTCTACCAGAGGTAAGTCGGCATAGTGTTTGATGATCTTGACGGCAGCGCGATCGGCTTTGGCTTTCAGGCGATGGTGCAAGATGGTGAGGGTCCCCTCAATCCCGTCATGGAGATTAACCGGCTTAAGTTCTGATTGATCCAGCCGCGAAAAGTTCCGCAGGGACAAGACAATCTGGCGAATTCGCTCCGCCCCGAGCTTCATCGAGCCAAGCATTCGCGGCAGATCTTCTAGGAGAAAGTCTAGGTCAATTTCTTCGATGTGGTCGCAAATGTCATCGATGGGTTGAGGATAATGCTCTTGATAGAGATGGAGCAAGTCCAGCAGATCCTGGGTGTACTCGGTGGTGTGAACCAGGTTGCCATAGATAAAGTTGACGGGGTTGTTGATTTCATGAGCCACCCCAGCCACCAACTGTCCGAGACTGGACATTTTCTCACTTTGAATCAGTTGGGTTTGAGTTTGGGTGAGTTCTTGCAAGGCTAACTCGAGTTGTTCGGCTTTGGCGTTGGCGGTGCGTGTGGCCCGTTGACTTTGGGCGAATAGTTCCGCTTGGGAGATGGCAATGGAAGCGTGACGGGCCAGTTGTTCGACTTGCTCAATTTCGTGGGCGCTCCAGTCACGGGGATGATCACATTGATGGGCGATAATTAACCCCCAGAGGTGGCGATCGCAGTGAATCGGCACAATTAGATTCGCCCGAATTTGTAAACTCTCCAGAAATTCTCGATGACAGGGGGTTAACTCTGCC
>SMDP01000063.1:0-7778 GCA_012911965.1 Geitlerinema sp. P-1104 | reverse complement strand
GGTGCGATCGGCTTCGAGTAGGCTGCGAACTTCCCGCACCACAGTTTGCAGAATCTCATCTAAGTCTAAACTGCTACGAATCTGATCGGCCACTTCCGCCATGGCTTGGCTCAGATGCAAAGACTGTTCAAGCTGGCGGGTGCGCTCCTGCACTTGACGCTCTAAGGTTGCATTCAGGGTATTCACCTGACGATAGAGCAGATATTGTTGAATGGCAGAGGCAAATCGCTCACTGATCTCCCGGGCCAGTTGCTGCTGGGAATCGCTCCAAGGCAGAGACTGACCCCGCTTGAGTTGTTTCCAAGCCTCAAAGGATTGACGAGGACGCTCTTGTCGTCGACCTGGGTCAAATTCACCGGCCCAGTGGATTTCCAGGTCAATTTCTCGGCGAAATACCATGAGGTAGCCCAAAAATTGTTGCCGGTGATGCAGGGGTAAAGCTAATAAGCCCCGCAGTCCTGCCTGGCTAAAGGCCTGGGCGAGGGCACTCAGTTGGGGAATCTGAGTTACATTATCGGTTTCTAAGAGAGGATAGAGGCTCTCGGGAGCTTCAGAGTCTTGCCACCAGGCTTTTACAGCTTCTTCCAAGGACAATTCAGCCGGGTGCTTTTTCCAGAGGGGCTGTTGACCTCGACATAGACGCAGGGGCGAATCTCGCTGAATATAGAGTTGTCCCCCATCTCCGCCGAGTACCTCGATGGCAGCGTCAATGGCGATGGTAAATTCGATGGTGGGTTGGGCGTGCAATAAGCTGACAATGCGGTTAATTGCTGCTTCGCGTTGTTGTTGCTGATGAGCTTCGGTGAGTAGGGTAGATTGGGAGATGGCGATGGAGACCTGATCCACCACGGATTGAATCAGTTGTAGAGTGGGTAGGTCATAATGGCGAGGATCGGCATGATGGCAGGCGAGCAGTCCCCAAAGCTCATCATGGTGAAGAATTGGCAGACACAGAGATGAGGCCACACCCATAGCGGTGAGATACTCGGCATGGCAAGAATCAAGTCGGTAGTAGTCCCGAGGTAAAAAGCTCTCTTCAGCTGGACTGATCCCGATGGAGCGCTCTTGTACGCTGACAATACTGCGAACCCGTTGCTTGATAAATCGTTCCCGAGCTTCAGGGGGGATATCATCCGCCGGAAAGGTTAGCCCTAAAAGTGAGGGAAGACGCTCTGCTTCGACGGCTTCGGCAATCACCGTTCCGCTGTGGTCAGGATTAAAGCGATAAATTTTGACCCGATGCACCCCCAGAAATAGGCGAGTTTCTGCGGCTGTTGCATCGAGGATCTCTTGAAGCTCAAGAGAGTTCCGGATTCGCTGTGTTATCCGTTGTAATAGGACTTCGCGATCGAGACGCTGTTTGAGATCTTCGGTTGTTTGTTCTAAATTCATAGGATTGAACGAGTTGCTCTTACTTCTCAACAAGGGTAGGCTAGGTAGCCAATTTTCTTAACGTTGGCTAGGAGGGAGTGAGCAGATGACACAACGATAAGGCTATGCTGGGACGTTAATGTTAAGGCTAAAAAATCTACATTGCTTTTCATTATAAATAAAGTCTTGGTCGATGATCCCGAGGTTCTTAAATCTTGATTCTTATGACACTAATTTTAGCAAAACTTGGCGGCGGTTGGCCCAGGATATAACAGATTAGATGGCATCAGTCTAGGGACTCGAGGTCAGAGGTTAAGTCGGCCCAATCTGGCTAGGTTTCGCTTCAGGCATCTTATAATGATACTAGAACTGCTTTCATCAGAGCGAGTTCCACAGACTCCCCCTTACCTACGGAAATCATGAAGTTTTTACAGGTTGTGCCATCGTTACTCGGGCTTGTCCTCCTGAGTCTTCTGGGGGGCTGTGGTTTGGAGCCAACGACGACCCCAGACGGGGATCAATCTCAAGTGGATTCCCCAACTCCCGAGTCCCCCGATCCGACTCCAACGCCCGCCGTTGGCTTAAATGGGACAGGGACTCCCAGCCCAGATCCCACCCCAGAGCCAACGCCTAGCCCCACCCCAACGCCTGCGCCTGCGCCTACCCCAACGCCTAGCCCTACGCCCGCCCCAACGCCTAGCCCTACGCCCGCCCCTACCCCAGGAACTCCTCAAGCGGCTCAAGTGGAGATGCTTCGTTGTAATACGACCATGGCTCGGGTGGATGATCCGACGGCCCCCTTGAATGTGCGATCGCAGCCTCAAGTGGTTGAGGGGAACATTGTCGGACAACTCGATGACCGGGCTTGGGTAACGGTTGTTGGGGAAGAGTCGGGCTGGTGGCGCATTTCTAATCCTGAGTCGGGCTGGATTTCTAAAAATTTAACGGACAGCAGTTGTAATGAGATGGTGGCTCAGCTGAGCTTCCCGGCCAATGCCACGAGGGTTCGCATCAGCGATCGCATTGTCGGGGCTGGCTTCCATGAATATCGCCTGGAGGCGATCGCTCAACAGACGATGACCATCACGGCTCTCAATGATAGTCCTTTACCCTTTGTCCGTGCTCCCAATGGTCGAGAAATTACCGATGCCGCCTCGATGCAAGGACGCAGCAGCTGGACAGGGGAACTGCCGGCGACTGGGGAGTATATTCTGGAGTACAACTCCAATTTCCAGGGCTTTGAGTATGAAACCCTGATTGAGATTCGTTAAGCTTGCTCAATCACCTGTTGGAAGAGGGCTTCATAGCGATCAAGGGCTTCATGGAAGGCATAGTTGTTTAAGGCATACTCTCGCCCCTGTTGGCCGAGTTGTGCCACCTGCTCGGGATCACCGTGCAGTTGACGAATTGCCTCGGCGATGGCCTCGGGATCTTCGGGGGCCACTACCCAACCGCCGCCACTTTGCTTGACGGCCCGGGCAGCGGTTCCCTGGTTGGGAACGGAGGCCAAAATGGGGAGTCCGCTGGCGAGTAAGACCTGAATTTTCGAGGGCATATTGATGGCAATGACGGTTTTTTTCTGCATGACCATGCCTACATTGGCGGCGGAGAGCATCTCGGGAAGGCGTTCACGAGGTTGAAAGGGTAAGAGTTTGACATTGGTGGCGCCGAGTTCATCGCGGCGATCGCGTAAGCTTCCTAAGGCCCGTTCTTCGCCCACAATCACCACAGCAATTTCCGGAACATCTAATAGCAATGCGGCGGCTTGAATCAGGGTTTCTAAGCCTTGGGTCAGGGCAATGTTTCCGGAATAAAGCACGACGAATTTCCCCTCAAGTCCCTGTTCTTGCCGAAAGGAATTATTCTCTTTTGGTAAAGGACGAATGAAATCGGTATCCACCCAATTGGGAATTAGGGTGATTTTATCGGGACTGACTCCTTTCTTAATCAAGTTATCCACAAAGCCATCCGAAATGGCGGCAATTTGATTAGCGTAGCGATAGGAGAAGCGTTCTAAGGATTCAAAGACACGAATTAAAGATTTATTGGTCAAGAGTCCAGCCACGACAGCGGCTTCTGGCAACACATCCTGTAAATTCAAGACGACGGGACAGCGTTGCAGCCATTTAAAGACAGTGGCGGGAACCGAGGCGGGTAAGGGGGGAACGGTAAGTAAGATAACATCCGGGCGGCTGCCATTAACGGCTTGGATAAAACTGGTTCCCACAAAACTGGTTTCGAGGAGGATGCGATCGACGAGTCCCGGTTTAGGACGCACCCAGACAAAACAACGCTGAATTTTAACGCCGTTGCGTTCCTCGGTGATATAGAGTTTGCCGCGATAGCCCTCATAGATTTGCCGTTGGGGGTAGTTGGGCATTCCTGTGACCACCCGCACTCGATGTCCCCGTTGCACGAGTCCTTCCGCGAGTTCTGTCATCAGAGGCGCAATGCCAATCGGTTCAGGATGATAGTTATAGGCGTAGATGAGAATATCCATTCAAATAGGCTCGTGAAACAGTCTCAGGGCCGGCGATCGCTCCTTGTATCAACTGCATCATACATCAGTTTTTTGCCCAATCCGGGGTCTTGACCCCAGGAGCGATTTTTGATATAATATGCCTCTAAAACATCAGACGTGCTATTGCCCATTATCCCCAGCACAAAGCAAGTCAAATTGGGGCAAGAGTTCACCGCAACCTAATCAATCGGATCAATCACGATGTCGGCTCCTCGCCATCCTTCTCGGCTCAAGCCACCGGTCTCCCCCTTAGCCAAAACTCAACAGCGGCGACGTCCTTCTCCCCTGATCTGGGGTCTGCTGGTGCTGTTATGGTCGGTCGGGTTAGGCTGGGGTCTGGCCTCGGTGGGGCGATCGCAGACTCAGGATCTGTGGCAGGCCCCCCACATCGGCACTGTCGATCCCATCCCGGAGCGTTACCAAACGGGACAAGCCCTCTACCTCGAAGCCTGTGCCTCCTGTCACATCGGCGTTCCACCCGCCGTATTCCCCACAGAAACCTGGCGTGACCTACTCTTAGACGAGAACCACTACGGGCAACGGATTGAGGTCTTACCCTCCCCTCAGATTCACATTGTCTGGGACTATCTACAAACCTTTTCTCGTCCCAAAACCGCTGCAACGGAGTCGGTTCCCTTCCGCTTTCGCTCCTCGCGCCCCTTTCAGGCCCTACATCCCGATGTAGACTTGCCCCGTCCCGTGGATCTCAACAGTTGTAGCACCTGTCATCCCCAAATCGACAACTTTGATGTGCGAACCCTAACCCAAGAGTGGAAAAATGGGGAATCAGGATAAAAAAAGCCCCACCTGCTCACAGGTGGGGAGTTAGGAACCTTTAGGATAGAGCCGAGCAAGCACACCCGGGGAAGCACATCCAACCAGTGAAAAGAGTGTCCCCAAGCGTTTCACGTCGTCTTACGGTCTAGCATAACCAGCCAAAGTCACAGGGCAATGACAATGTTATGACATTTTCTGTCATGTCAACCCTTCTCTCTCTCAACGCCTCAACCCATCAATCAAAGCGGATATGAAACAGGAGGGCCTCAATATCAAACGGCTGAGGGTACTGCTTGAGGAGGGACATCAGCCAAGCCTGAGGTAGAACCACCCCAGCCGTGGCTCGTAACATCACTTTCCAAATCACACGCCGTCGCCAAAGACTGGGGTCATACCAAAGCGCCAGGACCAAAAAGCGGAATGCGGCCGCGGCCCGTTGTCGTTGCGGGGTTAAATCGAGGGCTTTATAGGTTAAATACTTATAGCGATGACCGCGACAGCGTTGGGCGAGTTCCTGTAAGTCTGGGGGAGCCTGGGCAAAAATGCGCTCCATGACTTGCAAACTGGAGGCTTCCATCTTCGCCAAGTTAAAGGAGGAGGATGTGGTGACGGTTCGATAGAGAATTTGCACCTGGGGAACGACGACAAACTCATACTTCGCCGCTAATCGCACCCAGAGATCCCAATCTTCGGCTGGGGTTAGGTGGGGAGCAAACCCGCCTATCTCATCAAAGGCCAGCTTACGGATGAGGACATTAGAACCACTACCGACAAAATCACTGATGATTAGCTTCTTGTAGACATCGCCGGAAAAGGGGAGATGAGGGCCGGAGCGAAAAAACTGGTTATGCTCATCAATATGATCTGTCCAACTATAGGCAACGGCAGCCTCGGGATGAGTTTGTAAGGCTTGCCATTGAGACTCAAGTTTCTCAGGAGTCCACAAATCATCGGCATCAATAAAGGAAAGATACTCTCCCTGAGCCAGAGCGGCCCCACGATTACGACTTTCCCCCTGTCCAGCATTCTCAAACTGATGAATGTGAAGGCGATCGTCGTTGATGGTCTTAATGACAGAGACAGTATCATCCGTAGAGCCATCATCGATGATGATTAGCTCTAACTCTTGGAAGGTTTGCCCCAAGACTGAATCGATGGTGTCGGCGATGGTTGAGGCTCCATTATAGACCGGGAGAATCACGGAAATTTGAACCATTGAGTCCTCATAGACGAGAGAGATGCGGAACAAGTAGAGTGGGGGAAGGACGTGACAATCTCAGAGTTAACGATAGTTACGAGCTTGGGTTTCAAACAAGGTGGCATAGAGTCCTTGCTTGGCGATTAACTCATCATGGGAGCCACTTTCGACAATACAGCCCTTGTCTAACACATAAATTCGATCGGCCATTTTGACGGTTGAGAGGCGGTGAGTGATGAGAACCGCTGATTGTCCTTCTAGGAGTTCTCGGAACTTTTTGAACACTTCATATTCGGCTTTAGGGTCTAAAGCGGAGGTGGGTTCATCTAAGACAATGACTTGGGAATCTCGCAGGAAGGCACGGGCAATGGAGACTTTTTGCCATTGACCAATACTGAGTTCTTCTCCGGTTTCAAACCGTTTGCCAAGTAAGTTATCATAGGCTAAGGGCAAGGTTTGAATCACCTCATCGGCTCCGGAACGCTGAGCGGCTTTGATAATTCGTTCATCATCGGAGGGACATTCTAAATTCCCCAGCCAGATATTTTCCCGCGCCGTTAAGTGATATTTAGCATAGTCCTGGAAAATCACGCTAATTTGTTGCCGAAGTTCCCGCACTTTCATCTCTCGCACATCAATTCCGTCAATCTCAACGCTGCCCTCGGTGGGGTCATAAAGACGACATAATAGTTTAATGAGGGTAGTTTTGCCGGAGCCATTTTCTCCTACTAGGGCTATCACTTCATCGGGTCCGAGATGGAAAGAGGCATTTTTAATTGCCTCTCGCTGACTGTTGGGATAGTTGAAGTAAACATTTTTAAACTGAATCCCTTGGCGCATGGGACGAGGAACGGGTTTAGGAGATTCGGGATCAACAATTCTCGGTTTAATGTTGAGAAATTCAAATAAGTACGAGAGATAACGGTTATCGTCATACAGTCCGGCAACACCCTGAAGCACTTGCCAAAGGGCATCATAGGCTTTTCGGAACGCTTGATTATAGAGAACCAAGTCGCCAACGGTAATGTTTCCTTGCACGGTTTGATAGGCAATATAGGCATAGATACCCCAGGTGGCGACCACTGAGATAATGGTAGTAAAGAAGTCAGCCGAGGCGCGACGAAGGGCAATCTGTAGACGTTCTTCCCGGAGTCGCCAGCGCAATTTACGGAAGCGGCGAGAAAAAAGTTCTCCTAGTTGAAAGAGCCGAATTTCTTTGGCGTAGCCTTCACTGACAAGGAGGCTGTTGTAGTAGGAGGCTTCCCGTTGCGTGGCGGTACGACGTTGTAACCAGGCGTGAATTTCACGAACGAACGCTAGGCGGACGAGAATTCGCGGAATGACTGGGATGACTAAGACACCACCAATGAGCCAGTTAAAGGTGAGTAGAGTCGTCCCCATGGTAGCAAGTTGAACCAGGTTGCCGCCAATTTGTTCGAGACGATTGAGTAATTGTAAGGGGACACTATTGGCTTGGTTGCGGGCCCGTTCCAGGATGTCATAGTAGGCGGGATTTTCGTAATGTTCGAGATCGACGGCAATGGCTTTGTCGTGGATAATTTCGTAGAGGCGATCGGAGACAACTTGCTGCTGATATTGGTTAACTAGCCGGCCCACGGAGCTTAGAAAGGCGGCGGCTAGATTCACCAGGCCCATGGCGATGACGAGGGGGGTAATGCGACGGAAGGCATCCTGGGGGTTATCGGCATCAAACCCCATGGTGATGGTGTCTAGGAGCAGCTTCATGATGTACAGCCGCGTGATGGGGATGCAGCTTTTAACGATGGTGATGCTGCTACGAGCGACAGTCCACCAAGGACCACTTTTCCAGACAATGGCGATGGCCCGTCCCAGGTGTAGGACACGTTCGGATTCAAAATTTAGAAGTGCACGGGTACGCATGGTGGGGAC
>SMDP01000629.1 GCA_012911965.1 Geitlerinema sp. P-1104 | reverse complement strand
ATGACCTGGTTTCGTCCGTAATTTATTAAATTTTAATCGAGGTATCTGGTGACTAGGGTTAGGCCCGGCGATCGCCAGAGTGTATAGAGATTAGGGTTTTGGCTCAGGGTCGATTACGAGTACACCCGACTGCAGAGACGTCAGTCCGCCGCACAAGTACTATCTAGTCCATACATCCCAGTCTAGACAAAGAATAGCCTTTTCGCTCGGTGGGGGGGTGCTCCGCAATCCAGTTACATGGCGATACCTCCTAGAGGCGGGTGCGGACTTGGTGCAGAGCGGTTTTCCGGGGCGATTCTGACATCAGCCTCGGAGGCACCTCCAGGCTTCAGAGACTGATGTCACCGCCGCCATCGAGATTAGCGGGGGCTAATGTTCAAGACCCAGGTTCCCAGATAGCGAGCCATGGGAAGATCCCCAGGACTAAACACCCGTGCGTTGAAGTAGTACATTCCACCGAAGCGAGGATTGCGGACGTTAGAAAAGACGATTTCAATATCATTCCCCGCTGCAACCGGCTCAAGGGGATAAATTTCGATGACGTGGTTCTCTTGATCCCAAATCACATCTTCTAGGGGGATCACCTCATAGTCACGATTGCGTCGGACTCTTACCTGGACGGGCTGCCGATGGGGGTCTCGGTCGGGGTTGAGGTTGACATCAAATTGGCCATCGAAGTAATCGGGGTAGTCAATGGAGAATTGATTGACGGCAAAGCTCATTTTATCGGCCGGAATCCGCAGACGATAGCGATCGCGCGGATGTCCGGTTCGGCCATAGTCAAGACGAAAGCTAAGTTGATTTTCCCGTCGTGGGCCGCCGAAGAGGGTAAATCCAGGCAACCCTTGAGCGGTCACCTCGGGGGGAGCCGCAACGGCCAAGGCCCCGATGATCAAACTTGCAGATAACCAACGTTTCATAGTAACTCCTAAATCTAGATCGCAAAACGGGTGTGATGGTTCGGGAGCGGGCGATCGCTTTTTCGCTCTGTTAACTCTCAAAGTCTTAACGCTCAAGTGTTAACTAATGTATCAACAGCCAGGGTCAACTGTCACGATAGTTCATCCCCCGGGCGATCGCCCACCCCGGAGCTAGAATTTCCGGGTCATGAGGCCAGGCTCAAGCTTGCAGGAGTTACCCAGAGCCG
>SMDP01000628.1 GCA_012911965.1 Geitlerinema sp. P-1104 | reverse complement strand
AATCTCAACGCTCAAGTGGGGTTATGTCGTCCGGGGGATTTTGGGGCCGATGTGTGCCACCTGAATCTCCATAAAACGTTCTGTATTCCTCATGGCGGCGGGGGACCGGGAATGGGACCGATTGGGGTGGCGGCTCATCTGGTACCCTTTTTACCGGGTCATTCCCTAGTGTCGCCCCAGTCTCAGGCCCATCCTCATGGAATTGGGGCAATTTCGGCGGCTCCTTGGGGCAGTGCCAGTATTTTGCCCATTTCCTGGATGTATATTGCCATGATGGGAGCCGAAGGACTCACCCAGGCCACCGCCTTGGCGATTCTCCATGCGAACTATCTGGCCCAGCGACTCGATACGGTCTATCCGGTGTTATATAAGGGCAAATCGGGACGGGTGGCCCATGAGTGTATTTTGGATTTACGTCCCCTGCGCAAGTCGGCGGGGGTGACGGTGGAGGATGTGGCGAAGCGGCTGATGGATTATGGCTTCCATGCGCCGACGATGTCTTGGCCCGTGGCGGGGACGATGATGGTGGAACCGACGGAGAGTGAGTCGTTGGCAGAGATTGACCGCTTCTGTGAGGCGATGATTGCCATTCGTGGCGAGATTGAGGCGATTGAGTGGGGTGAGGTGGATGAGGGGAATAATCTCCTCAAGAATGCCCCCCATACGGCGGAGTCGTTGTTGTCTGGGGAGTGGGAGCGTCCCTATTCTCGGGAACAGGCGGCCTATCCGGCGCTTTGGTGTCGCGAGTCGAAGTATTGGGTTCCGGTGGGCCGGATTGATGCGGCGTTCGGCGATCGTAATCTGGTCTGTTCTTGTGTGGGGATGGAGGCCTATGGGGAGATGCCGGTGGAAACCGTTGAGTCGGTGGAGGTTGTGGAGGAGACGGAGGTGCTGAATCCCCGTCCGATGGAGTTGTTTTTAGGGGATGGGAGGAACGAATGAAACCCTTACGGTTGAAGTTGGATCGGGTTGAGTTCACCGATGAGCAGTTTTATCAGCTTTGTTGCAATCATGATGAACTGCGGTTTGAGCGATCGCCCCAAGGAGACTTAATTATTATGCCTCCTGTGGGTGGAGATAGTGGAAACCGAGAAGCTGAATTAACGATTGATTTAGGAGTCTGGAACCGTCAAACGGGACTGGGGTA
>SMDP01000627.1 GCA_012911965.1 Geitlerinema sp. P-1104 | reverse complement strand
TGGGGAGTTGTTCAATCTCAGTCCAGGTCAGGTAAGCAAAAAAACGCTCTGGAGGGATGAAGTTGTGCATGAGCGATGCCTCAGGGGGTCGGGGGTGTCAAGTTGAGGAAAACTAGCTGATGTTGGCGGTGCTGGATATATTCTTTGAGCTGTCCAAGGAGCCAGATGTCCCTGTATCACGGGAGCAGGGCAGTTGAATGGTCACTGTGGTTCCTTGTCCTAACTCCGATTCACAGTAGAGATTACCTCGATGTTTTTCAACAATAATTTGATAACTCATCGAGAGTCCTAAACCTGTGCCTGACCCAACCGGTTTTGTTGAGAAAAAGGGGTCAAAAATACGCTTGCAGACCTCTGCACTCATCCCGACTCCATTGTCTTTGATTTTGATGCTGACGTGATGATATTGGGTCACTTCCGTGGTAATGGTAATGGTTAGGGACTCATTTAGGCTTGGGTCACGAGAGGGATCATCTTTACTGCTTAAGGCATCGATCGCATTATTCAACACATTCAAAAAGACTTGATTCAATTCCGAGGGATAGCAGTGAACTTTGGGAATATCTCCATAGTTTTTAATGACTTGAATGGCTTGGCGATTGCTTTGGGACTTGAGTCGAGATTGTAAGACCATCAAGGTGCTATCAAGTCCTTCGTGAAGATTAACGGTTTTGGTCTCTGATTCATCTAAACGGGCAAAGTTACGCAGACTCAAGACGATATTACGAATGCGCTCAGCACCGGAGTTCATCGATTCTAAAATGCGTTGAATGTCATCAACAAGGTAGTTGATGTCAATACTATCTGCTAGTTCTCGAATAGATTCTTTTGGGTTTGGATAAGCTTTTTCGTAGGCATTCAAGAGCTTGACTAAGTCACTAATGTACTCTTTTGTGTAACGAATATTGCCAAAAATAAAGCTAATAGGATTATTGATTTCATGGGCAACTCCGGCTACCAGTTGCCCTAAGCTAGACATTTTTTCGGTGTGAACGAGCTGAGCTTGGGTTCGTTGTAATTGAGAGAGGGTGGTTTGGAGTTCTGCGGTCCGTTGAATGACTTGATTTTCTAAGGTTTGGTTATAGTCAGCTAAGAGCTTTTGGGCTTCTTTGCGTTCGCGAATGTCTTGGAACGCCACAATAACGGTAT
>SMDP01000626.1 GCA_012911965.1 Geitlerinema sp. P-1104 | reverse complement strand
AGATAGGCTTCTGGCTGATAGTAATCGTAATAACTGACAAAGTACTCAACGGCGTTGTTGGGAAAGAATCCCCGCAGTTCATTACAAAGTTGCGCGGCAAGAGTTTTATTATGGGCAAGAACCAGGGTCGGTTTGCCTAGATTCTCAATCACTCTCGCCATTGTATAGGTTTTTCCCGTTCCCGTTGCCCCGAGTAAGGTTTGGAAACGGTTATTTTGTTGTAACCCCTGGCTAAGTTGAGTAATGGCTTGAGGTTGGTCGCCGGTAGCTTGGAAGGGAGAGGTAAACCCGAAAGATGTCATAGTAAAACTTATTACAAGAAATCCTAGAATTAGCTTGACAAAAAAGTAGGAAAAGTTTAGAGTAGTATCACATAGGCTAGGGTTGGCGGTTCTGTGCCTAATTTTGCTGGATTAGTGATATTGAGGAGATGATGATGGGATTCAGCGTTCTGGGACTGTTGCTGCTGAGTTTGCAAGCCGCTCCTGATGCCTTGCAACCGAACAATGTGGCGGACTTTGTCGTGTTTGAGACGGACGTGACGGAACCAGTGGCCGAGGGGGAATCTCTGCGGTTGTACGATGTCCATGTTGCTATTATGTACGATCGCACCCAGGATTGGTGTGAGCAAGAGGCATTTCGGGAACAGCTAACCTGGACGTACGCCGCCGATGGTGGAAACCTGGCCTTGGGAGAGTTTGCGATTTCCTGTCGCGATGCTAGACGAGTTTCCCGTCGCTACGGCTTGGACTCAGCCGTGGACTTTATCGTCCCAGAACGTCGTCAGTCCCGTTGGCAGCGATTTGTCAATCGGTCTCATCCTCTGACTGACTCAGATGGAGATTAGAGTTTACCACAGGCGATCGCAGGTCAAAACAAACCCCAGCAAAACCCCTTCCCCAGAGAGTTGTGAGGGAGAGTTCACCACCTCCACCGGTAGCTGAGGGCGATAAATCTGGACGGTTTGAGAACTTGGGTCGATCAGCCATGCCAACCGAGTCCCATTCTCGATATAGTCTTGCATTTTATCCTCTAACCGGGTTAAAGAATCAGTCCGCGATCGCAATTCCACGACAAAATCGGGACAAAGGGGCAAAAATCCCTGTTTCTCCTCAGCCGTCAACCCCTCCCAGCGTTCCCGAGGAATCCA
>SMDP01000625.1 GCA_012911965.1 Geitlerinema sp. P-1104 | reverse complement strand
TACGTGGAGATTGACATTGAGGAGGACTCCGAGATTGCTGAGGCCGCTGGGGTGATTGGAACTCCGACGATTCAGTTGTTTAAGGAGAAGGCCAAGGTGGCTGAGTATAAGGGGGTGAAGCAAAAGAGCGACTATCGTCAGGGAATTGACGAGCATTTAGGCTCGACGGCTTCCGTGTCGTAGGCTTAGACGAGGTTGAAAACGCTTCCCAAATTCTGAGTTTGGGGAGCGTTTTAAGGTTGAGTGTGAGCCAGTATGACCTAAACTTTTCGATAATCGTCGTTCAATAAATTTTGTAAAATTTTATCCATCTCAGCGGATTTAGAGTGTGGTTGCGTTGACAGGAAGCCGATCGGGAAGTTAGGTTGTGGGCGATATCCGTTACGACGGTTGTAATAAAGACGACAAGAAGGCTATGGAAATCCTAACGATGCTAGTTGGAGCGGCTATATGTGGCTGGGCTTGCTACGTAATGGCAGAGCGAAAAAAACGGGATAGGAAATTGTGGGCTGTTGCTGGTGTACTGTTGGGACTATTCGCGGTTATCGCATTAGCTATACTTCCAAGTCTGCCTGGATGACGTTGATTCAGTCGGTTTTGTTCTGCCAGGGTAAGAGACAAGATTTATTTGAGGTTAATAGTGAGAGTTTTCACGCCTAAACGGCTGAAGTCGGCTGTGTTGTTAGTAACAACGGTTAAGTCGTTAACTAAAGCTGTTGCTGCGATAATAGCATCGGGCGTTTTAGTTTTGAATTGCTGCCTTAGCAGGATAGCCTGTTCAGCGATAACACCTTGTAAGTCAACTATTTTGGCATGGCTGATGAATGCCCTGGCTTTGGCATGAGATTCGAGATTGGAGGCGAACTGTCCCCAGCCTAAAAATTCTATTTTTGTGATGATTGAAATCTGGAAACTGTTGGCAAGTATGGTATGAATGGCTTCATCATCAGTCAAGCCATTAAAGTAGTATATCACAATGTTTGTGTCAACCAAATAATTCATTAGAGCCAACCTTCGCGGCTACTTTCCAAGTAATCATCAATCACTTGTTTTGGCTGTTGAGTAACACCAAAAAACTGGCGTGGATCGAAAGGGGGAGACTGTTGTGTTTCAACCCCATCTTCTTCTGCTAGTTGTTGCAACACAATTTG
>SMDP01000624.1 GCA_012911965.1 Geitlerinema sp. P-1104 | reverse complement strand
TTCGCCGTCGGCGTCGAAAATGCCAACATGGAACGTCTCGGGGAAATCTTCCCCCGCACTCCCCTCAAACTCAAAGGCTTAGACTTCCGGGAGTTATTCGTCTGGCTATCGGCCAGTATGCAGCGCGTCTCCAACTCCCAACCCGATGATCAAGTACCTCTGCCGCCGCCGGGATGGGGTGAGGTTTAGGGGAAGTAGGGGCGTACCCTTGTGGTCGCCCAGTAGGGGCGTACCCTTGTGGTCGCCCAGTAGGGGCGTACCCTTGTGGTCGCCCAGTAGGGGCGTACCCTTGTGGTCGCCCAGTAGGGGCGTACCCTTGTGGTCGCCCAGTAGGGGCGTACCCTTGTGGTCGCCCAGTAGGGACGGGTTCCCCTCCCTCTTCTTCCTCCGTGTCCTCTGTGGCTCTGTGGTTACCCTGCTCCCTGAAGCGGGCGACCACAGACCTCTTGCATCTTCTGACTTACTATTTAACGATTAAAAATTTCTTATGAACTGGCGTGTTTTGGGGGCTTCTATCTGTGGAACCAGTCATCAGAGGCGATCGCAGCCCTGTCAAGATGCCTGGGCCACTCGGATTCGTGACGATGGCCTGCTGCTGGCGGCTGTGGCTGATGGAGCTGGTTCCGCCACGCGCTCGCAGGATGGGGCCAAATGGGCCGTGGAAGCCGCGATCGCCCATTTGGCAAATCTGACCCTTCCAGCATTGACAAAAGAAGACAATTATGATATAGAACACCCTGACCCAGAAAGCGCCTCCGAGGAACCCGACTTAACTCACCTCTTGCAGCAAACCCTCGATGTCGCCAGAACCCGTGTCATTGAACAAGCCGAAGCAGCGGGATTACCCCCCCGAGAATGTGCGAGTACCTTAATCCTGCTCGTGGCCAGTCAGGATGGGGTGGCGGTGGCCCAAATTGGCGATGGAGCAGCCGTTATGATGGATGAGACTGGAACCCTGACCGCCCTGACTCAACCCCAACAGGGGGAATACGCCAATCAAACTACCTTCCTCACCTCCGAGGGCGCGATCGCCCAAGCCGACATTTCCATTTATCCCATTCCCGCCCGAGGAATCGCCCTCTTTTCCGACGGCTTACAGCGTTTAGCCCTAGAAATGCCCCAAGGGACTCCCCATGAACGCTTTTTCAACCC
>SMDP01000623.1 GCA_012911965.1 Geitlerinema sp. P-1104 | reverse complement strand
GAGCTGTCGGAGAGTTTGCAGCGGCGATCGCAGCAGTTGCAGGCGGCGCGATCGCCCCTAGGATTAGGCTATCAAGCCGCTCTCTTGAGCCAAGATCCCCCCCATACTTTAGAAGAATGGCAACAGATGGAAGCCCTCTGGCTAGAGGCGATCGCCGAGTTGGAAGCCATCGACCCCGAAAACCCTGCCTACACCTTGGCCCGGAGCAAATTACGGGAGTATCGGCAGAATCTAGCAGCCGTTCAGCAACGGGGAATCCTAGAGCGACGGGGCGCTGAACAGGTGGAAACGGCCCAACTGGCGGCGGACGTGGCCCGGTCTCGGGAACGGGAGGCTCAGGGTGTCACGGGGTGGGAGCAAGCCTATTCCAGTTGGCGTTACGCCGTCGGGGCCCTGATGCGGGTTCCTCCCCAAACCACCGCTCAACGGGACGCGCGGCAATTGTTCCAAACCTATGGCCCCCGCCTCAGCAACGTTGAACAACGGCATCGTCAGGAACAGGTGGCTCAGCGGTTACATGAACAAGCCTTGAAGCTGGCCGATGAAGCCAGAATCGCCCAAGATGCTCAACAATGGGATAGTGCCATTACCCAGTGGCAACAAGCCATCGCCTATGCCCAACAAATCCCCGAAAATACCGCCTACAGTGATCAGAGTCAGCCCTTAATCCAGGCTTATACGAATGCTCTGGTGCAGGCGATCGCCCTCAAAGACATCTCCGAAGCCGTAAACCGTGCCCAAGCGGACTTACAACGGCTCTGTCAAGGGTCTCCCCAGATTTGTGAGTATCAGGTGAGCCGCGATCGCCTCCAGGTGAAACTCCTACCGGATTACGTCTCCCGCGTCCAAACCCTCCATCGCCAAGCCAATCAGCAAAACAACGCAGCGGCGAAACAGCAAATTGATCAGCACGTTCGCCGCTTGATTGATGGCTTAGAATTGGTGAGTCTCAACACCGGAATCCGACTAACGGTGTCAGACCCCGAGGGGGAGGAAATCGCCCGCTTTTCCGGGAGTTAACTCCCTCTTTAAGTTCCAATCACCCCACCATCGACCTTTGTAATCACCACCGTTGCTGAACGGGGGTAGAGGTTGGGGGAGTGATTGGGCCAACGGGAGACGACAGAACCCGCCGCAAAGTCCTCAGCGGAGGT
>SMDP01000622.1 GCA_012911965.1 Geitlerinema sp. P-1104 | reverse complement strand
GAGCTGTCGGAGAGTTTGCAGCGGCGATCGCAGCAGTTGCAGGCGGCGCGATCGCCCCTAGGATTAGGCTATCAAGCGGCTCTCTTGAGCCAAGATCCCCCCCATACATTAGAAGAATGGCAACAGATGGAAGCCCTCTGGCTAGAGGCGATCGCCGAATTGGAAACCATCGACCCGGAAAACCCCGCCTACACCTTGGCCCGCAGTAAATTACGGGAGTATCAGGACAATTTAGCAGCGGTTCAACAGCGGGGAATTTTAGAGCGACGGGGTGCCGAACAGGTAGAAACGGCCCAACTAGCGGCGGATGTGGCCCGGTCTCGGGAACGGGAAGCTCAGGATGTCAACGACTGGGAGCAAGCCTATTCAAGTTGGCGTTACGCCGTCGGGGCCCTGATGCGGGTTCCTCCCCAAACCACCGCTCAACGGGACGCGCGGCAATTATTCCAAACCTATGGCCCCCGCCTCAACAACGTTGAACAACGGCATCGTCAGGAACAGGTAGCTCAGCGGTTACATGAACAAGCCTTGAAGCTGGCCGATGAAGCCAGAATCGCCCAAGATGCTCAACAATGGGATAGTGCCATTACCCAGTGGCAACAAGCCATCGCCTATGCCCAACAAATCCCCGAGAATACCGCCTACAGTGATCAGAGTCAGCCCTTAATCCAGGCTTATACCAATGCTTTGGTGCAGGCGATCGCCCTCAAAGATATCTCCGAAGCCGTAAACCGCGCCCAAGCGGACTTACAACGGCTCTGTCAAGGGTCTCCCCGGATTTGTGAGTATCAGGTGAGCCGCGATCGCCTCCAGGTGAAACTTCTACCGGATTACGTCTCCCGCGTTCAAACCCTCCATCGCCAAGCCAATCAGCAAAACAACGCAGCGGCGAAACAGCAGATCGATCAGCACGTTCGCCGCTTGATTGATGGTTTGGAACTGGTGAGTCTCAACACCGGAATCCGACTAACGGTGTCAGACCCCGAAGGGGAGGAAATCGCCCGCTTTTCCGGGAGTTAACTCCCTCTTTAAGTTCCAATCACCCCACCATCAACCTTTGTAATCACCACCGTTGCCGAACGGGGGTAGAGGTTGGGGGAGTGATTGGGCCAACGGGAGACGACAGAACCCGCCGCAAAGTCCTCAGCGGAGGT
>SMDP01000621.1 GCA_012911965.1 Geitlerinema sp. P-1104 | reverse complement strand
TTAGAGACGTTGGCGCAACAGGTGGCGGCGGCGGGACTGACTCATGTTGGAGAACTCTGGCTCGATGCCAGTTATTTCCCGGGGGAGGCGATTAATCCCCGTTGGCAATGGCAAGATGTTCAGGCAGGGTATGGCGCACCGGCTAATAGTGCCATTGTTGACCGTAATGAAATCCCCTTTACCCTACATCCTCAGGCAGTTGGTGAGCCGTTGCGGGTGGAGTGGGAACGGGAGGAGGATGGCTCTCCGGGTCGTTGGTGGTTAGATAATCAGTCGCGAACGGTGGCGGCGGAGGAGTCGGAATGGCTGCGGTTGAGTCGTAGTTTCCGGGAGCCGATTATTACCATTGAGGGGGACTTGGTGGCTGGCTCTGACCCCGCGCCGGTGTCGGTAGCGCAGGTGTATCCCAATGAAGCCTTTTTAGAGCTATTTAGCCGCCAGTTGCAAGCTCAGGGGTTGCAGGTGGGCCGTCGCCGGCTGACGACGCTTCCGGAGTCGGTAAAAGGAGGGGAAATTGCCGGGGTCGATTCTCCCTCGGTGGGGAGTTTGGTGGAACGAACCAATCGGGTCAGTGATAATCTCTATGCCGAGGTGTTGTTGCGTTGGTTGGGAGTCACGGCTTCCTCAGAGCTATTGTCAGAGGAGGATTCCTCGGGGAGAACTCTCTCGGCCGCTGAACGGGGACTGCAAATGGTGAGTCAGGTGTTGGGCCAATTGGGGGTTGATGAGGAGCTGTTTGAGGCGAATGATGGCTCGGGGTTATCTCGGGTGAACTGGGTGAGTCCTCAGGCGTTGGTGCAGACGTTACAGGGGATGGCGAGGAGTCCCCATGGAAGTCTCTATCGGGCCTCGCTCCCGGTGGCGGGGGAGTCGGGGACGTTGCGAAATCGTCTGGGGGATAGTCCGGTGGCGATTCAGGCTAAAACAGGGACGATTGCGGGAGTTTCAGCGTTATCGGGGTATTTAGAACATCCCGAGTATGGAACGCTGACCTTTTCAATTATGGTCAATCAATCCACGCGATCGGCGGCGGAACAACGGGGGGCGATCGATGATATTGTGCGGGTGTTGACTCAGGTTCACTCCTGTTCGGGGTAACCTGGGATTGGATGTTGAGCTGTACTGGGGTGAGTCTAACTGCTCTGGCGCTCTGGTCCAT
>SMDP01000620.1 GCA_012911965.1 Geitlerinema sp. P-1104 | reverse complement strand
TTAGAGACGTTGGCGCAACAGGTGGCGGCGGCGGGACTGACTCATGTTGGAGAACTCTGGCTCGATGCCAGTTATTTTCCGGGGGAGGCGATTAATCCCCGTTGGCAATGGCAAGATGTTCAGGCAGGCTATGGCGCACCGGCCAATAGTGCCATTATTGACCGCAATGAGATTCCCTTTACCCTGCATCCTCAAGAGATTGGGGAGCCGTTGCGGGTGGAGTGGGAACGGGAGGAGGATGGCTCTCCGGGTCGTTGGTGGTTAGATAATCGCTCCCGAACCGTGGCGGCGGAGGAGTCCGAATGGCTGCGGTTGGGACGGGGGTTTGGAGACCCGATTATTACCATTGAGGGGGAGTTGGCGGCGGGATCTGAGCCGGCGGCGGTGTCGGTGGCGCAGGTGTATCCCAATGAAGCCTTTTTAGAGCAATTTAGGCGTCAGTTGCAAGCTCAGGGGTTGCCGGTGGGAAGTCGCCAGATTACAGAGGTTCCCCAGTTGGTGAAAGGAGGGGAAATTGCAGCGGTGGATTCTCCCTCCCTGGGAAGTTTAGTGGAGCGGACGAATCGGGTCAGTGATAATCTCTATGCCGAGGTGTTGTTGCGTTGGTTGGGGGTCACGGCATCGTCAGAGTTGTTGGCTGAGGAGGAGTCCTCGGGGAGATCTCCCTCGGCGGCTGACCGGGGATTGCAAATGGTGAGTCGGGTGTTGGCTCAGTTGGGGGTTGATGAGGAGCTGTTTGAGGTGAATGATGGCTCTGGCTTGTCTCGGGTGAACTGGGTCAGTCCTCAGGCGTTGGTGCAGACATTACAGGGGATGGCCAGGAGTCCCCATGGGAGTCTCTATCGGGAGTCGCTGCCGGTGGCGGGGGAGTCGGGGACGCTGCGACACCGGTTGGGAGATAGTCCGGTGGCGATTCAGGCCAAAACGGGGACGATTGCTGGGGTTTCGGCGTTGTCAGGGTATTTGGAGCATCGTGAGTATGGAACCCTGACCTTTGCGATTATGGTCAATCAATCGACGCGATCGGCGGCGGAACAACGGGGGGCGATCGATGATATCGTGCGGGTGTTGACTCAGGTTCGCTCCTGTTCGGGGTAACCTGGGATTGGATGTTGAGCTGTACTGGGGTGAGTCTAACTGCTCTGGCGCTCTGGTCCAT
>SMDP01000062.1:14244-20628 GCA_012911965.1 Geitlerinema sp. P-1104 | reverse complement strand
ACAACTGCGAAAGGTGCAAGGACAGCTTAAAGAGTTGATTCAGAGTCTCAGGTATTAGTTAATACCATAAGGAAAAAATTGTGCCATAGATTTCTGTAGGGGCGAACCCTTGTGGTCGCCCTCTTCGGTTTGTATGTCTGGCAAGGATTTCAAAAAATGGTATAACATTCTGCATAGTCATCAATGATTGGGTCTTCAGGTTGCAAGGTGACAAGGAAAATTGATGGCAGATCAGATCCCTTGCCGTAGGGGCGAAAAATTCCCTCCTGGGAGGGGTTAGGGACAGGTTCCTCGCTCAATCCAGTTGTCCTTGCCAAAGCACCGTTTGTTCCGCCTCATGGTCTCCCAAACGGCGAGTAATCAACAGTTCCACCTCCACCTGGGCCCGAGAGGGAAAATCCCGACTCTCCAAAGGAAGACCCGATAAATCCAGGACAAAGCGGTTATGCTCTCGGGACACCAGATGAGCCGGAATCTCTCCCTCATAGCGGGTTTGGTAATCCCGAATATGACGGAACCCCACCCGCGACCCCGTCGAGCGAATTTTAACCGCAAATTCACTCTCTAAAATCTCCGATTGTTGCGCCGTATCTACCAGGGCAATCTTGAACTCGCGAGGATTGCGATTCGCATCGGCGATCGCCAACTCGGTAGCTTCCGCTTCCCGCAAAATGGTATCAATCTGATAGGTCGTTAACCCCTCCTCCTCCAAAATGGAACCTTGAACCCAAAGGTCATCAGGAAAACTCGCCTCAATGGTGTCATTCTCCGTTAACGTCAGCCTCACATCGAGATCCGCAAAGTCCGACTGAGGGCGATCGCTCCCCCATGCCAAAGCAACCGATCTCTCCAGACGTTCCACAAACTCCTCATACTCATCCGCCACCACCGATCCCGACGCCAACAAAGACCGGGCCCCACCCCGACGCAACCAGACATTCTTAGATAAGGCCAAGAGGCGATCAAATTCTGACAACCGCAATTCCGCCGTAGGCTGTTCCGGTTCCAGGGGAGTGGTTCCCTCGACAATCCGCAACCGGCCCAGAGTTCCATCCTCTCCCGTGCGGCCATTGCGTCCCCGCCGTCCCGAACTGCCACTGGTACAACGATAGCGGCGATCATTCACCGTCCAACTACGACGACGACAGGAACAGCCCCGGCCGCCATAGCCACCATAGCCGCCATAGCCCCCCTCTCCCGGTCGAGCATCCACAAAAATCTCCCGTAACTGCTCTAACTCCTGATAATAGAGTTTCACATTTCCCCCATCACCGCCATCGCCCCCATCACCGCCATCACCGCCATCACCGCCACTGGCCCCGCGCAAATCATGGCTCACCCCACTCGGTTGAGAACAATGTCGCGCATCCTCCCCATGGCCCCCATCACCGCCATCGGTCCCGGAGTACCCCATCAATTGCAGAGACTTCGGCTGGCCATCCACAATCACGGCTTGATTCGGTCCCGACTCCCCCGTCCGTCCCGAATGACCACTAAACCCCCGTCGTCCCGAAGTTCCAAAGGTCCGAGCGGCGATCGCCCCCGTCACCAAAACTGTCCCCAACAGCAGGAAAGATAAGGGATAACGCCACTGTCTAAGTTGCTCTAATGTTCTGCGACCTGTTAAACGTTGATTCAACCGGCTCATAATCATCCTCCAAATTGCGATCTGCGACAAATCCTGCCTATTGCCTGTTGCCTATTGCCTGTTCCCTGTTCCCCATTCCCTGTTCCCCATTCCCTGTTCCCCATTCCCTGTTCCCTGTTCCCTGTTCCCTGTTCCCCCTTCCCTTCCCCCCTAAGGTATCATCGGGAGAAACGACCAATCGAGGATCTCACAGATGGGAATTGGAGCCGCCTTTGGCAACGCCTTTCGCCGGGAAAGCATCTTGGCTCGCTATGAACAACATCGCCCCCAGATGAAAACCGGAGACGTGATCGGCTTTTCCGGCAACACTGGCTTCTCCGACGTGATTAAGTGGGGGACAGGTTCCATGTACTCCCATGTGGGAATCGTCCTTACCGCTAGTATGGGGGGCGGCTTCGGCGACAGTGTGCTAGTAGTAGAAGCCACCACCGAAACCAGCCACCAAATCGCCTCCAAAGGAGGCAAAGAACTCATCAAAGGCGTGCAGATGAACTGGCTCTCCAAACGCACCCTCATGTACGATGGCTCAGTCTGGTGGTTTCCCCTCAAACAGCCCCTATCTCCCGAAGGCCGATCTAAAATGGAAGCCTGGTTACGAGAAACCCATAGTCAGCGGGTCCCCTACGACAATATCCAAGTCTTGGGAGCGGGGATTAAACTCTGGGAACGGTTTGGACTCTCTGGTCCAGAAGACTTATCACGGCTGTTTTGTTCCGAACTCGTCACCAAGGCCCTGCGCGTGGCGGGTGTAGTTGACCCCGAGATTAACCCCTCCCGGCAAACCCCCGGTGATGTTGTCAACTTTCCTTGCTTAGATGGCCCCGTCTTGCTCAAGGGAGATTCCACCCCCGTTCAGTAGTCGGGTTGCAATGGTAGGATTAACATAAATACAGTGTTTGAATCCATTTACTAAACGCGATACCGACGCTTCAACCCCAAGCGTGCGATCGCCAACTCTTGTTATAGACGCTTCCCGCTCCTCCTATGCTTAAACGACTGTTCGGCGACCCCAATGCCCGGAAACTCAAGAAAGTTCAGCCGCTTGTGGCGGATGTGAAGGTTCTTGAACAAGACATCCACCCCTTAACCGATGAGGAGTTGGTGGCCAAGACGGCTGAATTCCGGGAAAAGTTGTCCAAAGCGCGATCGCGGGAGGAGGAAGACGAAATCCTCGATGAAATTCTCCCAGAAGCCTTTGCGGTGGTTCGGGAAGCCTCCCAGCGAGTTCTGGGAATGCGTCACTTCGATGTGCAAATTTTGGGAGGAATCGTCCTCCACAGTGGCGAAATTGCCGAAATGAAAACCGGGGAAGGGAAAACCCTCGTCTCCACCCTTCCCGCCTATCTCAACGCCATCAGCGGTAAAGGGGTTCACGTCGTCACCGTCAACGACTACCTGGCCCGCCGGGATGCCGAGTGGATGGGACAAGTTCACCGCTTCCTGGGGCTATCCGTGGGGCTGATTCAACAGGGAATGACCCCCGATGAACGGCGCAAAAACTATAACTGCGATATCACCTATTGCACCAACTCCGAGTTAGGCTTCGACTATCTCCGGGACAACATGGCCACCTCCATCGAGGAAGTAGTGCAACGGCCCTTCAACTACTGCGTCATCGACGAAGTCGATTCAGTTCTGATTGACGAGGCCCGGACTCCCCTGATTATCTCAGGCCAAGTGGAACGGCCGAGCGAGAAATATCGCCGCGCCGCTGAAGTAGCGGCCCAGTTAGTACGGGGGACTGAAGACGAACCCCAAGATTATGAGGTTGACGAAAAGGCCCGTAATGTGCTGCTGTCCGACGAAGGCTTTGCCCGGGCCGAAGAATTACTGGGAATGAGCGATTTATATGACCCAGAAGACCCCTGGGCCCATTATGTCTTTAACGCCGTTAAGGCCAAAGAACTCTTTGTTAAGGATGTCAACTACATCATCCGCGACGGCGATGTGGTGATTGTCGATGAGTTTACCGGACGAGTCATGCCGGGACGACGCTGGAGTGATGGACTTCACCAAGCCATTGAAGCCAAAGAACATCTGGAGATTCAGCCGGAAACTCAAACCCTGGCGACGATTACCTATCAAAACTTCTTCTTGCTCTATCCCAAATTAGCTGGGATGACAGGAACCGCCAAAACCGAAGAGTCGGAATTTGAGAAAATCTACAAGTTGCGGGTGACGGTGATTCCCACCAACCGTCCCCTGTTGCGGAAAGATTTGGCCGATGTGGTCTACAAAACCGAACCCGCCAAGTGGCAAGCCGTGGCCGAGGAATGTGCAGAGAAACATAACCAGGGCCGCCCAGTGTTGGTGGGAACCACCAGTGTGGAAAAATCGGAAGTCTTGTCCAAACTGCTGAGTCAGTTACAGGTTCCCCACAACCTCCTCAATGCCAAGCCAGAGAACGTCGAGCGGGAATCAGAGATTGTCGCTCAAGCCGGACGAGGTGGGACAGTGACCATTGCCACCAACATGGCAGGACGCGGGACCGATATTATCCTTGGGGGCAACGCCGATTATATGGCTCGCTTGAAACTGCGGGAGTATTTTATGCCCCGGTTGGTGAAACCCGAAGATGAAGCCAGTTTTGCCCAACCCAAGGCGTTAGCCAGTCGTAGCCGCAGTAAAGGGAAAGGCTTTGATACGGCCACTAAACAGAAAACCTGGAAAGCCTCGCCGCAAATTTTCCCCGTAGAGTTGACGGACGAGTTGGAGACGCAACTCAAGCAGATGGTGGACAAGGCGGTGAAGGAGTACGGTGAACGGAGTTTACCGGAGTTGGAGGCCGAGGAACGCATCGCCATCGCCGCCGAGAAGGCCCCCACGGAGGATGACGTCATCGCTCAATTGCGGGATGTGTATAAAGCACTCTTGAAACATTATGAGAATTACACCGAGAAAGAACATGATTTGGTGATTGAACGGGGTGGCTTACATGTAATTGGTACGGAACGCCATGAGTCTCGCCGGGTGGATAACCAGTTGCGAGGTCGTGCGGGCCGCCAAGGTGACCCCGGTTCGACGCGCTTTTTCCTCAGTTTAGAGGATAACTTGTTGCGGATTTTTGGCGGCGATCGCGTGGCCGGCTTGATGAACGCCTTTCGGGTTGAAGAGGATATGCCGATTGAGTCCGGGATGTTGACGCGATCGCTCGAAGGGGCCCAACGCAAGGTAGAAACCTACTATTACGATATCCGTAAGCAGGTCTTTGAGTACGACGAAGTGATGAACAATCAACGTCGGGCCATTTATGCCGAACGCCGCCGGGTGTTAGAAGGCCAAAACCTGAAGCAGCGGGTGATTGAGTATGCCGAAAAAACCATGGATGACATCGTCGATGCTTACATCAACCCGGAACTCCCTTCAGAGGAATGGAATCTGGACAAGCTGGTGGATAAAGTCAAGCAGTTTGTCTATCTCCTAGAGGAGTTACAACCGACTCAGTTGGAGGATATGGCCGTTGAGGAGATTAAAACTTTCCTCCATGAGCAAGTTCATATTGCCTACGATATGAAAGAGTCTCAGGTTGATAAAATCCAGCCGGGATTAATGCGTCAGGCGGAACGATTCTTCATTCTGCAACGGATTGACACCCTCTGGCGGGAACACTTACAACAGATGGATGCCTTGCGTGAGTCAGTCAGTCTGCGGGGGTATGGTCAGAAAGATCCCTTGGTTGAGTATAAGAGTGAAGGCTATGAGTTGTTCTTGGAGATGATGATTGATATCCGCCGTGATGTCGTTTACTCTCTCTTCCAGTTCCAGCCTCAAGTCCAACAGACAACCGTTAACAGTTGAGGTGATGGGTAAGTTTAACCCCCTAGCAACGGGATTGGCGTTACTGACTCTGGTTCTGGCCCCAGGCTGTGGTCAGGATTTGCACAGTGACGCGAGTCCCCCCATCAGCGAAGAGGAGGAGGTGCAACCCTCTCCTCCCCCCTTAAGCAACGCTGGCTGGGGGGAGATTTCTGAGGAGACTCCCTTTGAGGGCGATCGCCTTCAGCGTAAACTTAGCCAGTATCGGGTTGAAACTGGGGTGATTTCCCGTGAGGGACAGTCTTACCCAGTGATTAATGTCTTTGACGGGGAAACTCAGGTGGCGCAACTTGATCCAAATGACCCAAATCGTCCTGAGGCGGGGATTCTCCGCATCACCATTTTTGACCCCTCCATTCCCGGGCCCGAGGGAGTACGGGTGGGAATGGCCTGGGGAGACACGCCTAATCGGCAGGAATTTAACTGTTTCTCCGGTGAAGGGCCCACCACCGGCTACCAGATTTGTCGTCCCCCCAATGGGCCCCAACTGCAATATCTCTATCGTCTGACGGGGGGTGATGTGGGCGATCGCACTCCCCTCGATCGCCTCATCTGGCTAAATTTCTAAGAACCCGTTTCAATCATGACGATCGCCAACTCCTCACAACCGGATCTAAAGGCCCTACCGGATCATACCCAACTCCCGGACTCCGACGGAACCTTTGTGAAAAATTTTCAGGAGCATCCCCAAAGTATCGTCCTGACGGATTCCCTTCAATCCATCTTAGAGCGACTACATCCGGATCAACATTATGCCATTGGCCAAGATTGTGGCATTTATTGGCGGATAACAGACCCCCCAGAACGAGGGGCCGAATGTCCAGATTGGTTTTATGTTCCCAATGTCCCGCCGACTCTTGAGGGACAGATGCGTCGTTCTTATGTCTTGTGGCAAGAGTGGATTCCCCCCTTAATTGCCC
>SMDP01000062.1:7490-13551 GCA_012911965.1 Geitlerinema sp. P-1104 | reverse complement strand
TTCAGCATCCAAAAAACAGTTTCCTAGCCAGGTATCAATAGAGTCGGTCAGTCCATGATACTCCCCAGGGAAGAGCGCCGCAAACTCGCAAAAAACTAACCCATCCCAACCTTTCAAGAAATCAATGCGAATAAACGGAGTCGGAATTTTAGCACTCATCGAGGCTACAAACTTAATCTGTTCCGGGGTAACGCCAGCACCGGTAAATCGCTTATCTTCGTATAATCCTGTTTCAATTTGCTCTAATTTGGCATTCCACCAACAGAATTGCTTTTCGGGAAAGCGACAAATCTCTAAAATTAGGGCAACTTCTCCATAAAAACAGTAAAACTTCAAATCACGAGCCGGTTGAGTGCGTTCTGCATCTTCATAAATCAATTCTTGAACAATCCATTTATCTTCTGTCACGGTTCCTTTTTCTAAATCTTCCCGTAATCCCGCTTCTAACTCTGTCCAATCTTGCAGCGGTTTCCGACGACCTAAATCGAGAATGTCATCCGCCTCTTTCACCATATAGGCTCCTTTTGAGTTAGCCTGATTTAACGGTTTAATGACGATATGTTCTTGAGACTCAATCGCCGCTGAAGGAACCACTGTATCCGCATTCAGGGGAATGGGACAGCCAATTTCTTTAGCAAACTGATAGGCTAAATCTTTACGAGCCAATTCATAACTGGCGACTCCTCCCCTCAGTTGTGCTTTTCGAGTATTCAGGACGACACTGGTTCCAAAGGATGCTACATTAGAAAGTGGATATTTTGAACCTACTGAATGTAGTAAATGTGACCGAATTTCATCAGCTTTTAGGGTCGAAATAACTGCTTTTTTGACCTGTTCAGATAAATAAGAACTGTAGTCTTTTCGGTCTTTTGTAAAGTGCTGAACTCGGTCAAGTAGTTCTGCATAAGTCTTGTCTAAACGGCGTTTTTCCCGAGCCACAGCCTGTAATTTGGAGATAATCGTCTTATCTAAAATGGCATCGTTAACGCTGTACACCATCTGTTTCTCCAGTTCCCAGGTGACAGAAGTGAGGTTTGAGGAAGAGTCGATATCCCCTAAAAGTTTCTCATCGAGTTCTTGTCGAAACTCTGCCAATTTCTCCTCTTCTTCAGGAAGATGATCAATAATCTCAGAAACCGTATCTCCTAACTCGTCTAAATTTTGCAACGCACCAAACCAAACAATGCGACTATCTTGTTTTAATCCAGACTGTATTTCGTGAATACCACAATGAATCAACTGCCGACATCGGTCTTTTAAAAGTCCAAAAACCTTTTCATTGTGACCGTTTTTGCTAGTAGCTAAAAATCCCTGTGGGGGGGGGGTAGAAATCGCCGTTTTGAAGGTTCAGATGACAGGATAACCCCTTACAATATGCCTTTAACGCCGCCGGTAATTTATTCTGTGCTAAAAGTCCTTCACCGAGATGAAAATAGGAGAGACTAGAGGTGGGATGGTTGAGAACCGATTGGCGATACCAGTAGAGTGCATCTTGAATCTCGCCTCGGAGATGATGTGCTTTCCCTTTGATAATCTCTACACTCACGGCTTCCTGGCTGGGGGGAGTCACTGGAGTGACGGGAAACTCAGGATTTAGGGGGTTTAGCATGAGGATTTTTGGGGATTTACTGCTGCAAGGGGATGAGCCAACCCAGATATCTGTCTTCATCAATACCGTTAAGTAATGGACTAAGACCCTGGGCAGATTTACAGACTATAGCATAGTGAAGTCACTCAGTCACCAGCCTCACGTCGTCAGACACCCGGTTTCTTCGAGAAACCGAGTGTCTAAATCCCAACCCTCCATGCTAACTCAATGACCTATTTATGCGTCATCGTTCTCACCCCATCCCAGTCGGGTGGGGGTTCATTGAGGAGATACTGCTGCGATGTCTCTAAGAGAATCTGCGAGGGTTTATCATTAGGACGTAATTGTAACGCCGCATCAAAACAAGCGATCGCCTGCTCAAAATTTCGCATCAAATAGTCCTCTCGCCCCACCTTATATAAATGTAAAAACTTCATAGTAGCTCGGTCTAAATCGCGCTTTTTGATATCAATTAACTCATAAATACTACTCGCCGTTTTCTTCCCTTTCACCCGAATCTTATCAATCTCTCGCACCCAGATCCGATCCGCACATAAATTATAGGTATATTCACTGATAATAATGTCACATCCATATTCTTTGGTTAAACTTTCTAGACGCGCACTTAAATTCACGCCATCCCCAATCACCGTATAATCCATGCGCTTTTGGGAGCCAATATTTCCCGAGACAACTTCCCCAGAACTAATCCCAATCCCAATTTTAATTTTAGGCTGATTTTCGATGATTCGCGCCTGATTAAACTCAGCCAGACGGCGACGCATATCCAACGCCGAACGAATCGCCATCCAAGCATGATTTTCCGTCAAGGGAAGGGGGGCCCCAAACACCGCCATTAACGCATCACCAATAAACTTATCTAACGTTCCTTCAAAATTAAACACCGCCTCCACCATCGTCTCAAAGTATTGATTGAGAAGCGTCACCACCTCCGACGCATCAAAATTTTCCGTCATGGTGGTATAGCCGCGAATATCAGAAAATAAAATTGTCACATCCTTCCGTTCTCCCACCATTAACGCATCTTCCCCCAAAGCCATCACCTGTTCGGCAACATTAGGAGTCATATAGCGATACATCGCCGTTTTCATGCGTTTCTCACGGCTGATATCTTCTAACACCACCAGTCCCCCCCGTACCCCTCCTTCTGGGTTAGTTAAAGGAGTTACCGTTAAGTTAATACTGCGTTCAACGGAAACGACCTTATTTTTAGGAATCCGCGTCGGATGTTTAATGTGTTTTAAGGTACTCCCATACCAAATTCGATAGGTTTCTGGGTCTTCTGTCTCTAAGGTTGCCAGAAGATGAAGGGGAAAATCAATCGTGTCAATATCATTTTCTAGAGTTTTGAGATCTGGATCAATATCCGTTTCATCCAAGATATTCTCTTGGGAGAGCGTATAAATTCCGAGAACAACACTCTGTTCTGGTACATAATGGCGAGCCGCATGGGATAAACTATCTTCGAGACGAAACCTTAAACTTTCAATGGGGATGGCTTCCCAAACCAAACAGCCGATTAAACTTTCTTCCCAAACCTGCTGATGATATTTCCCTATATCCGATTTAATGGGACAACCCAGAAGCTCTAATGCGGCTTCATTGATGGTGACAATTTTGCCCTGCATATCGGTAGAAATTACTGCATCAGACAGGCTTTGCAGAATATCTTTTTGATATTGTTTTTCAACATTAACATCCTGAAAAAGCTGGGCATTTTCTAAGGCAATTCCAGCCTGAATATTAAAGGCTTCCATGAAAAACTCATCAGTTTTGGTAAAACTGCCCTGATGTTTATTGATGAGTTGGGTCACGCCAATCAGTTCGCTTTCGGAGTTAAAGACAGGCATACAGAGAATATTACGGGTAATGTAGCCCGTTTTTTGGTCTGTCGAGGGGTCAAAACGGGGGTCTTCATAGACATCGGAAATGTTGAGGGGTTTGCCGGTCGAAGCGACATAACCGGCGATGCCTTTGTTACTCGGGATGCGGATTTCCATCATGGTTTTGCCGTCAGCTTTGGCAATTTTCGTCCAGAGTTTATCACCATCCTCATCTAACAAAAATAGGGTACTCCGGTCAGCATTGAGTAATTCCCGGGCCTGATCCATAACGGTTTTGAGAGTAGTCTCTAAATCGAGACTTTTTCCCAGGGATGTGGTGGCATTGAGTAACGCAGAAACCCCCCGTTGATTTTGGGCAGCACGATAGAACGATTGGCAACTTTCGAGGATAATGCCGATGGTGTCAGCAAAATTCTCAAACGTCGTCAAATCCGCTTCAGCAAACTGTTGATGTTCTTGTTGGTTGAGTAGTTGAACAACCGCCATCACTTGACCGGGGTCTTTGCTGCTAAAAATGGGCGCACAGAGCAGGTTATGGGCGTGATTGCCGGAGAGTTCATCCACTTCTTTATTGAACAAAGGATGCTCATGAGGAGAGGCGACGATAACCCCTTGCCCTGTTTTGGCAACTTGTCCGAGAATCCCCACATCAAAGGGCAAACGTAGTTCCTTGGAGGTGCCATCCTCTAGGACGATTTTTGACCAAAGCTGCTGCCGATCGCCATCCAAGAGAAAAATCGTCGTCTGTTCGGCGTTTAAAATTTGCCCAATCTTGAGGGTAAAGGCATCGAGGAGTTCTTCTAGGATAGTTTCTAGGGTGCTGTCATTGAGAAATTCGATGGCCCGAGTGTATTGCTGAAATTCTGCGGTGATGAAATCCAGCAACGTAATAAATTGATGGGCCTCCAAGCCTTCAACACGGCGGGCCAACCCTCCAACCCCATCCCCTTGAATGAGTGTAGTCAAAATATTGCCCGCATTCGGGAAATTCATGATGGCGATCGCCTAGCTCAACGTGAAAGTCAACGGCAGCTTTACACAGATTAACCTTATTCTAATCGAGATCTCGGCCAGGTCTATCGTGACGTACTCCCGACGCCGACCGCTAAGCGGTACGGCGCGGGCTTCTCCTCCCGTTACGGGATTCGCGTTTTATACTGAGAATGGCCTCATCGGCTCACTGAGCCAGGTGAATCCCATAACTAACGCCGCCCTCGTATCTCCAACCAACGCCCCAGTAACAGGCTCCCCCCGGTACAACTGACGACAATCACCACCCCCATCCAAGGGGAAGGGCGATCGCGCGGTTCCTCCCGAATCTCCCCCACATAGCGAGGATGACTCAGCAGCACAAAGGCGGCCATCGCCGTGAGGAGCAACCCCGCCCAAATCCCCAACCCCAAAGCTATTAACCCCCAGGGAATCCCCCTCTCCGGGGTTGCTTTTGTCCGAGAGGATGGCGGGGCCGCCAGCTTCTGCCAACGTTGCACCTGTTGCTCCTGTTGGGGACTGAGTTCCCCCAAGGAGTCTCGGTTGGGAGGTGTGGGAGGAGGGGAACTCACGTAAACCTCTTGGGAACGGCTTAACTATGAATGCGAGGTTCAGGATGCAGGCTGGCTAAAATATCCGATTCCACCTGAGCCAGTTCTCGTAGGCGGCGATTCACCACATCTCGGGGAAATTCGTTATTGGCTAAAAGCCAGAATATACCATAGTGGCGGGCTTCCGATGCCATCAAGCTCCGGTAAAACTCCGCTAAGGGAGGTTCCGGTAGATGAGTGGCCAACAAGCCTAAGCGTTCATGCGATCGCGCCTCAATCAGCCCTGATACCAGCAACAAATCCAGTTTACGCTCCGGCTCATTATGGCGCAATTGCCGCTTTAACTGGGACGCATAGGGAGGTGCATTCAACGGGGCTAAAGGAATCCCCCGTTCCTCTAAAATCTCATTCACCTGGCGGAAATGGTCCAGTTCCTCCTCCGCCAATCGCGTCAATTCCCGCAACAGAGGTCCGTCAGAGGGATAGCGACACATGAGATTGAGAGCATTAGCCGCCGCCTTGCGTTCACAATGGGAGTGATCCAGAAGTATCGTATCCAAATGGGCGATCGCCTGCTCAATCCAAGCCTCGGAGGTGGGTTGCTCAAGGAACTTAATACTGGGTAATCTCCTAGTATCAGCGAATCTCGTATCAAACTGTTGCGGAGCAAACATCATGGCCTTGGGACAATTAGTGAATGGACAATGGACCTCTAAACGTCAGCAAGACGACGAACAAGGGCGATTCCTGCGTCCCCCCACTCACTTCCGTAATTGGATCACTCAGGAGGGAAACGAGGGCTTTACCCCCGAGGCGGGACGGTATCATCTCTATGTGAGTTATGCCTGTCCCTGGGCCCATCGCACTTTGATTATGCGGGCGTTGAAGGGGTTAGAGCAAGCCATTAGCCTCTCTGTCGTTGATCCCTATATGGGAGACGAAGGCTGGTTTTTCTCCGAGGCCCCTGGCTGTATCCCCGATACCGTCAATGGAACCACCTATGTTCGAGATCTTTATCTCAAGGTCGATCCTCAAATGACGGGCCGGGTCACGGTTCCCATTTTATA